>NZ_LT707064.1:5757050-6090201 GCF_900156465.1 Pseudomonas sp. 7SR1 | reverse complement strand
GTTGTACCGAGCAGTCGCGCACCCCCAGGGCGAGCACCTGGCCCTGGCCGTCGCCGAACACTTGAACCTCAAGGTGCCGGGCCCGTTCGATGTACTTCTCGATGAACACACCGGCGTCGCTGAAATTGTTCTGCCCGAGGCGCTTGACCGCTTCGAAGGATTCGCTCAACTCGGTGGCGCTGCGGCACACCCGCATGCCGATGCCGCCGCCGCCCGCCGTGCTTTTCAGCATCACCGGATAGCCGACTTGGGCGCCGGCCAGCAGTGCCGCCTCGACACTGTCGAGCAGCTCGGTGCCTTCGAGCAACGGCACGTCGTGCTGTCGGGCCAGGGCGCGAGCGGTGTGCTTGAGGCCGAACACCCGCAGTTGCTCCGGCGTCGGGCCGATGAAGGCAATGCCGGCGGCCTCGCAGGCTTCGGCGAAAGCGGCGTTCTCCGAGAGAAAACCGTAGCCGGGATGAATCGCCGTCGCACCGCTGCTTCGGGCGACTTCCAGGAGTTTGTCCAGCGCCAGGTAGGTGCCGGCCGCGGCGCCGTCGCCCAGGCAATGGGCTTCATCGGCCTGGAGGATGTGCAGGCTGGCGGCGTCGGCTTGGGAGTACACCGCGACGCCCTTGACCTGCATCTGGTGCAAGGTACGCAGGATGCGGCAGGCGATGGCGCCACGGTTGGCGATGAGGATTTTTTCGAACATGGCATTGCCCCCTCAGGCATGGGTGCTGCCTGAACCGGGATGCGGGCCGTCCCGCAGTTGTCGATGGCCTACGGGGTCGTCCCCGTGAGCGAAACCAAAGCCCAGATTCCCCCAGGGGATGGGTGGTGTTTCATAAATATCCTGTTTATTTGATGCACTGCCCCGCACGGCTCTGGCACAGCATGAACAGCCAACGGCGCAGGCGCGCGAATTTCAGTTCCATATCAAAAGCTCCGCAGGCGTGGGGTTGTAGGCGTTGCACGGGTTGTTCAGTTGCGGGCAGTTGGAAATCAGTACGATCACGTCCATTTCCGCCCGCAGGTCGACGTATTTGCCCGGTGCCGAAATGCCATCTTCGAAGCTCAGGCCGCCGTCGGCGGTGACCGGCACGTTCATGAAAAAGTTGATGTTAGGGCCGATGTCGCCCTTGCCCAGGCGACCGTCGTGGGCACAGGCCCGCAGATAGTTGTCCCGGCAGCTGTGCATGTAGCGCTTCTCCAGGGCGTAGCGCACGGTGTTGCTTTCCTGGGCACAAGCGCCGCCGAGGGTGTCGTGGCGCCCGCAGGTGTCTTCGATGATGGTCAGCATCGGACGGCCGAGGTTGGAATACAGCACGCTGCCGGTACTCAGGTAGACATTGTTCTGCCGGCGCAGGGTGCGTTGCACGTCATAGCGTTCCTTGGGGTTGGCCAGGCTGTAGAACAGCGTGTCGACTGCCTGGTTGCCTTCCAGGTCGAGAATGCGCAGGGTCTGGCCCGCCTTGACCTCTGTCAGCCAGGGTTCGCCGGCGGGAATCGTGGCGCGATAGAGGGCGGTGTCGGGTTGCTTGTGTGCGGTGCTGATGGCGAATGACATGTCTGCGATCCTCAGGCGAACAGGCGGTCGGTGTTGATGAAGCCGCGCTGGTTTTCCGGGCGCGAATGACGGCAGTGCTCGGCGACGCTGGCATTGGCATTCATCCAGCTGAGCTTGACCGGTTGCGGGGCGTATTGCGGATTCGGGTCCATCGGGTGTTGCAACGCGGTCAGCACCACCAGGGTGTCCATCGGGGCGTACAGCTCGATGAAATCGCCAGCCCTGGAGTTGCCCTCGACGAAATGAAACTGCCCGGCCTCGTCGACATCGACACGGCTGAACAGGTTGAGGGTCATCAGCAGGTCGGACAGGCCCAGCCCCCATTTGCCCAGTTCCACCAGCAGGTTGTCGGTGCCGTTGCGAAAGAAGCCGTTGCGCAGTTCCTGGTACCGACCCTGGCCGTATTTCTCGGCGACTTCCTCGGCGCAGAGCACGCCTCCCAGGCTGTCGCTCCAGCCGCAGGTGTCAGCGGTGATCGCCGCCAGCACCCGACCCATGTCCGAGTACAGGCAATGACCGGCGGTGAGCTTGGCGGTGTGCTGGCACTTGAGGCTGTCCGGCAGGTTCAGGCGTTCGGTTTTCTCGTTGGCATTGAGCAGCGTCATGCTCACGTTGGCCCCGCCGCGCAAATCGGTCAGGCGCAGCAACTGGCCACGCTTGAGCACGAACGAGCGATGGCCGCCGCCGGGCAGCAGTTCTTCGGCGAAGGGTGGAAACAGTTGGATCGAATCGGTCATGTAAAAGCTCCTTTTCAAGCGATACGCAACGCACCGGCCAGGCCGGCGGACGCTGCCTCGACGGCGGCATGGGCGGTGCGTCGATCGCTGTTCAATGGGATGTCGTAGGTGATGCGCGCGCCGTAGGCGCCCGGGGCGTGGGGGTCGACTCGCACCTTGTCGAATACCAGCAGGCGCGTGCCGAGGCTGAAACCTTCGGACAGGTCGTGGGTGACCATGAACACGGTCAGGCGGGTCTCGCGCCAAAGCGCCAGCAGCAGGGCATGCATGTCTTTGCGAATGCCGGGATCGAGGGCGCCGAAGGGTTCATCCAGGAGCAGGACGCGCGGTCGCATGATCAACGCCTGGGCAATCGCCAGCCGTTGCTGCATGCCGCCGGAGAGCTGCGCCGGGTATTTATCCAGGGCCTGGCCGAGGCCGACTTTGTCCAGCAATCGCGCGGCTTCTTCCTGGGCCTGGCGCTTGGCGCTACCGAACAGACGCCCCAGCACCGGCGAGCGTGGCAGCTCCAGGCCCAGGGCCACATTGTCCAGCGCCGTCAGGTGCGGGAATACCGAATAGCGCTGGAACACCACGCCCCGGCTGGCATCCGGCTCGCCCGCCAAGGGCTCGCCATCCAGCAGGATCTGTCCGCGACTGGCCTGTTCCTGGCCCAGCAATAACCTGAGGAAGGTCGATTTGCCGCAACCCGACGCGCCCACCAGGGTGCAGAACTCGCCCTCGGCGACACTCAGGTTCAAGCGTTCGAGCACCACCTGATCGGCATACTGTTGCCAGACATTGTTCACCGTGATGAAGCTCATGCCTTCGCCCCTTCATACCAGGGGAACGCTTGGCGAGTCAGGCGCTTGAGACCCCAGTCCATCAGCCAGGCGAGCAAGGTGATCCACACCACGTATGGCAGGATCACGTCCATCGCCAGGTAACGACGCACGAGGAAAATCCGATAGCCCAGGCCATCGGTGGAGGCGATGGCTTCGGCGGCGATCAGGAACAGCCAGGCCGAACCCAGCATCAGCCGCAGGGAAATCAACAGCCGCGGCAATAGCTGTGGCAGGACCACGCGCAGGATCAGGGTCCAGGTGGACGCACCGAGGGTCTGGGCCTTGATCAGCAGTTCACGGGGAATTTCCCGGGCGCGCTGTTCCAGGTCCCGGGCCAGGCATGGTGTGACGCCGATGACAATGAGCATCACCTTCGACAACTCCCCAAGGCCGAAGACAATGAACAGGATCGGCAGGATGGCCAACGGCGGCACCATCGAGACCACGGTGAGCAAGGGCGACAGCGGCGCGCCCAGCAGTGGCAGCGTGCCGGCGGCGATCCCCAGGCAGAGCCCGGCCAGGGCACTGATGCCCAGGCCGATGGCCAGCCGGCGCAGGCTCGACGCGGTGTCCTGCCAGAGCAGGTAATCGCCGCTGCGAGCATCGGCGGTGAAAGCCAGGCGTTTCACCGCGTCGCTCATCTGTGTCGCGCTGGGGAGCAGCTTGTCGTTGGGGTTGTCCGTCAACCGTTCGGCCGAGCCAGTGAAATAGGCGAACAACACCAGCGCGAAGGGCAGGATCACCAGCAACAAGCGGCTGGGGCGGTCCGGGTAGCGGTTGATCAGGCGCATGCCAGGTCCTCCGGTTACAGCTTGGCGTCGGCGGCCAGCTGTACGTAGGTGGGATCGAAGCGCAGCTTGAGGTTGGCCTTGTCGCCAAGGATCACGCCGTTGGCGAATGCCATGCCGACCGCGTCGGCGTTCTTGGCGCCTTCGCCCAGCAGACCGTGGCGGAACGAGAAGTCCGCCACCTTGCGCTGCGTGTCGGGCAGTTGCCCGCTGGTGGCGAAGCCGAGCGCTTCCTGGGGCGTGGCGAACAGCCTGGTGGTGTCCAGCTGCGCCTGGAAACCCGCCAGGTCGGTGCCCGAGGCTTTCGCCATGTGCTCCAGCGCCGCCTTGCTGGCTGCGTTTTTCGCATTCATCAGCGCCACCACCTCGAACCAGGCGCCGGTCAATGCCTTGCCCAGGGCCGGGTTGTCCTGGAGGGTCTGGGTGTTGACCACCATCATGTCCATGATCTCGCCGGGGATCTGGCTGGAGTTGAACACTTCGCTCACCCCAGGCTGGGCCTTGATGTCCGAGAGCATCGGGTTCCAGGTAGTGATGGCCTTGACCTGTTCGGTGTTGAACGCGGCGGAGATGTCGGCGTCGGAGGTGTTGACGACCTTCAGGTCTTTTTCGGTCAGGCCAACCGAGTCCAGGGCCCGGGCCAACAGGTAGTGCGAGACCGACAGCTCCACCAGGTTCACGTCCATGCCCTTGAGGTCCGTCACTTTCTTGCCTTCGCCCTTGATGACGACGCCGTCGTTGCCGTTGGAGAAGTCACTGACGATCAGGGCGGTGCTGTCCACGCCACCGGCCGCGGGAATGGTCAGGGCATCCATGTTCGTCATGGTGCAGCCATCGAACTGACCGGCGGTGTACTGGTTGATGGATTCGACGTAGTCGTTGAGCTGCACGACATCGATCTTGATGCCGTACTTCTTCGCCCATTTGTCGACGATGCCCTGGCTACCGGCATATTCCCAAGGCATCCAGCCGGCATAGATGGTCCAGCAAACGCTGAAGTGGTCTTTCTGCGCGGCGGTGGACGAAAGGCTGGCGAGGGCCGCGAAGGCGGCGAGAAGCAGAGAGGACAGACGAAGCTTGAACATGGGGGTTCTCCAGTTGATCAAGGGCGGACAGGAGCAACGCGGCACCGTGAACGGTGGCTTGTCTCCCGGGCTTTTTTCCCGCCGTGTAACCTCAACTGGAGGTCGCCAACTCTCGGACCAGCCACTCGCCAGAGGCGAGCCGGAACCCTAGTCAGCCATTGCAAATTGTGGTGCCGCGAACCTGTGATGACTCCTGCACGGGGATTGTTTAAGCGAGAGCCGTGCCAAGTCGGCAAAAGGCCCGAGCCAGAGAGATCGGACTTGGAAAGATGCTGTGAAGCGCTTGATGAGTGCTTGGTTGTGGTGCCGGGGCGCACCGCAATGAGGCAAAAAGCTACATGTTTCGAGTTGTTGCGGCGTCGCACCAGATTCCGATTTCACTGTCTGATTTATCGTCAGTCACCCAATAGTTGACTGCCGCCCATCAGCGTCGCTGATGCGGCCCATTCGCGGTCCAGGAGGCCGCCATGTATCGACGACTGCTGCTCACTGCGTTTCTCGGATTGACTCTCTCGGCCTGCGCGCCTTACTACGACGCAGACTCCAGCTATTACCGCTCCGAGGTCTACACCTCACCGGCGCCGGCTTATTACAGCGGCGGAAGCTATTACTATTCGGCTCCGCGTGGCTACTACGCCCCGCGGTATTACCAACCGGCGCCACGCTACTATTCGGCACCGCGCTACTATCAACACGGCCCTCGCTATTATTCGCCACCGCGGGCGGCCTATCGGCCTTATCCGCATCGGGGCGGCTGGGATGGCCGCGATCGGGGCGGTTGGGATGACAACCGTCGTCACCGAGACGGACGTGATCATCGAGGACGGCGCGATCATGATGGACGAGGCTACCACCGCTGATCGGCAGACCATGAAAAGCGGCGCATCGAGCGCCGCTTTTTTTGTGCCTGGCAGAAACCATTCTATTCGTTGGGCAAGTCCGCCAACGGGTGTCGGCCTTCCCAGGCCTTGTGGAAATGTGCCTCCACCGCGGCCTCGGGTACGTGGTTGATGTCCGGCCAGTGCCAGCGGGGCTTGTGGTCCTTGTCGATCAGCCGCGCGCGCACGCCCTCGCTGAATTCCGGATGCCGGCAGCAATTGAGGCTCATGGTGTATTCCATGCGGAACACACCGGCCAGGGACAGATGCCGGGCCCGGGCGATCTGCTCCCATACCAGGCAGGCGGTCAGGGGTGAGCCTTCGGTCATGGTCCGGGCGGCCCGGGCAATCAACGGGTCCTGGTCTTCCACCAGCAGGTTCAAGGCTTTCCAGGCGCAACGCACGTCGCTGACATCCAGCCATTCGTCGATTTTCTGCCGACGCGGCAGCCATTGGGCTTCGGGCAGTCGATCGAAGGCCTCTTGCTGCAGGGCCTTGAGCAGGCTGTTGAGCTGCATGTCGGTCTGTTCCTGCCAGTTGAGCTGCAACAGGCCTTCGATCAGATCGTCCTGTTGTTCGTCGAGCAGGAAACGGTCGGCTAGGCCCAGGTCGATGGCGTCCCTGGCATTCATGTGGGCGCCGGTCAGGCCGAGGAACAGGCCAAGCTTGCCCGGCAGGCGAGACAGGAACCAACTGGCGCCGACGTCCGGGTACAGGCCGATGCTGATTTCCGGCATGGCCAGGCGACTGCTGGGCGTGACGATCCGCGTGCTTGCACCTTGCAGCAGGCCCATCCCGCCACCGAGTACATAGCCGTGGCCCCAGCAGATCAAGGGTTTGGGATAGGTATGCAGGTTGAAGTCCAGTCGGTATTCAGCCGCGAAAAACTGTGCTGCCAATGGCGGTACTTCACCAGGGTGGGCACGGCAGGCTTCCACCAGGCTGCGTACTTCACCGCCGGCACAGAATGCCTTGGCGCCGTTGCCCCGCAGCAATACACAAACCACTTGCGGTTCCCTGGCCCAGGCATCGAGACGATCACGCAGGGCGTTGATCATGGGCAGGGACAAGGCGTTCAGGGATTTTTCGGCATCCAGGGTGGCGATGCCGATACGGGCGCCGTCGATGCCAATGAGCTCTTCGAAGTGCAGGTTCATCGTGACCTCGATCAGAAATTTGAATGATCAGTATGACTGCTGCGTGGGAAAATGCCGGATCAAACGCCGAAGCCATGTCGGATCAATTGACAAGCCTTGTGGGCTTTCCTAGGGTGCGCCCATTGTTTTTATCGGGTGCAATCATGACTGCCGACGACCGTATCAAACTCGAGCCGAGCTGGAAGCAGGCACTGCGTGCCGAGTTCGACCAACCCTACATGGCGCAGTTGCGCGAATTCCTGCGCCAGGAGTACGCAGCCGGCAAGCAGATCTATCCACCGGCTTCGCTGATTTTCAATGCCCTCAATTCCACGCCCCTGGACAAGGTCAAGGTGGTGATCCTCGGCCAGGACCCGTATCACGGCCCGGGCCAGGCCCATGGCCTGTGTTTTTCGGTACAGCCGGGCGTGCCGGCGCCGCCATCGCTGGTGAACATCTTCAAGGAATTGAAACGTGACCTGAACATCGATATCCCCAACCATGGCTACCTGCAAAGCTGGGCCGATCAGGGGGTGTTGCTGCTCAACACCACCATGACCGTGGAACGTGCCAACGCCAACTCCCACGCGGGCAAGGGCTGGCAACATTTTACCGATCGGGTCATCGAGGTGGTCAGCGAGCATCAGCCGCACCTGGTCTTCCTGCTATGGGGCGCTCATGCGCAGAGCAAGCAGAAGCTGATCGACGCCACCAAGCACCTGGTGCTGACTTCGGTCCATCCATCGCCGTTGTCGGCTTACCGGGGTTTCCTGGGGTGCGGGCATTTCAGCCGGGCCAACAAGTTCCTCGAACAGCATGGTGATACGCCGATCGATTGGCGATTGCCGCCGCTTTGATGCGCAAGCCCCTCGCGAGCAGGCCCGCTCTCACCTGTGTGGCTTGTGAGAGCGAGCCTGCTCGCGATGGGGGCAAACGGTCATCAACTTGAGGCCGGCTTGCGCATCCAGTACCTGAACAACGGTTCCGCCAGGAACAGCACGAACAACAAACGCATCACCTGCAATGCCGTCACCAGCGGCACCGACAGCTGCAGGGTCTCTGCCGTCAGGCTCATCTCCGCGATACCGCCGGGCATCATGCCCAGTGTCAGCGAGCGCAGGTCCAGATGCGTCAACGTGCTCAGGCCCAGGGCCGCCAGGGTGGCGATCAGCATCGTCAACACGGTGCCCACCAGCGTGCGTCCCATGAAGGATGGCGCCCGGCGGAAAAACTGCCGGTTGAAGTGGCAGCCCAGGCCACTGCCGATCAGCCATTGGCCGATCTGGCTGCCGCCATGGGGCAGGCTGATGTGCAGGTCCCAGGCGACACTCACCACCGCGCTCACCAGCAGAGGGCCGAACAACCATGGGTTGGGTTGACGCAGGCGCTCCCAGATCCAGGCGAGCAGGGCGCCGGCGGGGAACAGGATGGCCAGCCACAGCCAGTCCACGGTGGTGGCGTGCTGCACCGGGGCGCCTTGGCCCAGCAAATACTTGAACGCGGCCGGTACGCACAGCACCACCACCAGGACCCGCAGGCTCTGGCCCGCAGCGACACGACTCAGGTCCGCGCCATTGCGCGCGCCGAGGTTGACCATCTCACCGGAGCCGCCCGGCATGCTGGAAAAAAAGGCGGTGGCGCGGTCTTCGCCGGTGCGGCGCATCAGCCAGACACTCACCACGCTGGACACGCTGGTGATCAGCGCGCCGAAAAAAATCAGGCCGAAATGACTCAGGACCTGTTCCATCACCACTGGCGTGAAGTGCAGGCCGATGCCGATGCCCACCACCCATTGGCCGCATTTGCGGCCGCCGGGAATTTCCGCCAATTGCCATGGGGTCAGGCAACGCACCAGGATGATCGCCAGCAACGAGCCGACCATCCACGGCAGGGGCCAGCCGATCAGGCTGGCCAGGTAACCGCCGGCCAGGCCGACCAGCGGTGTTCCCCACCATTGTCTGAAAGTCGCTTCAGACATTGGCCAGGGCGCGACGTTGTGCGGCGCGACGGCGCCAGATCCGTAGCAGTGGCATGAACAGCATGATAGCCGTCAGTACCCAGCAGCCGAAGGCGATCGGGCTCGACCAGAGGATTTCCAGCCCGCCGTTGGAGATCGACAACGCACGACGCAGGTTCTGTTCCATCAGGCCGCCGAGGATGAAGCCCAGCAGCACTGGCGACAGTGGGAAGTCCAGCTTGCGCAGGATGTAGCCGAAGATACCGATGCCAATCATCAGGAACAGGTCGAACGTGGTGGCGTGCACCGCGTAGACGCCGATGCCGGTGATGATTGCGATCACCGGTACCAGGGCCCAGTTCGGCACGGCCAGGATGCGAGTGAAGACACGGATCATCGGGATGTTGAGGATCACCAGCATGATGTTGGCGATGAACAGCGACGCGATCAGGCCCCAGACAATGTCCGGCTGCTGCTGGAACAACAGTGGACCCGGGGTGATGTTGTACAGCGACAACGCGCCGATCATCACTGCCGTGGTACCCGAACCAGGCACGCCAAGGGTCAGCATCGGCACCAGTGCACCGCAGGCGGCACCGCCGATGGCCGTTTCCGGGGCGGCGAGACCGCGCTTGTCTCCTTGGCCGAACGTACCACTGGCGCCAGCGATGCGTTTTTCAGTCATGTAGGCCACGGCGCTGGCCAGGGTGGCACCGGCTCCTGGCAGCACGCCCATGATGAAGCCGAGCACGCCGCAACGCAGGTTCACGATGAAGACCGATGCCGCTTCCTTGAAGTTGAACATCATCCGCCCGGTGGCTTTCACCGCTTCCTGGCCGTGATGAGTCTTTTCCAGCATCAACAGGATTTCACTGATGGAGAACAGGCCCAGGACCAGTACGACGAACTGAATGCCGTCGGCCAGATGAACGTTGTCACCGGTGAAACGGTACACACCACTGTTGGCATCGATCCCGACTGCCGACAGGAACAGGCCGATCAACGCTGCAATGAACGTCTTGAGCGGCCGGTCGCCCGCCATGCCTCCGAGGCAGACAATGGCGAAGACCATCAGGACAAAATATTCCGCCGGTCCGAAGGCAATCGCCCATTTGGCCAGCAAGGGCGCAAAGAGCACCATGCCGCAGGTGGCGATGAAGGCGCCGATGAACGAGCTCCATGCCGACAGGGACAATGCCACCCCGGCCAGGCCCTGGCGTGCCATCGGATAGCCGTCGAGGGTAGTCATCACGGTGGACGCTTCACCGGGAATATTGAGCAGGATCGAGCTGATGCGCCCGCCGTATTCGCAACCCAGATACACCGCGGCCAGCAGGATCAGTGCCGATTCAGGCGGCAGGCCCAGGGCGAAGGCGATGGGGATCAGCAGCGCCACGCCATTGATCGGGCCCAGGCCCGGCAACAGGCCAACCACGGTGCCGATCAGGGTACCGGTCAGTGCGGTGACGAGGTTATAGGGCGTCATGGCAACGCCGAAACCCTGGCCAAGATAATTCAGGGTATCCATATCAGTTCTCCAGGACGTCGAGCAGGCCCAGGGGCAGGGGAACGTCCATCAACTTGTCGAACAATAGATAAAGACCAATGGCCATCAGGCTGATGATCACCACGCTCGGGATCCAGCGACCGCCATACAGGCGGGCCATTGGTACGCCGGTCAGGACACTGGCGAGGATGAAGCCCAGGGGCTCGAAGGTGCCGGCGAATATCAGCAGCAGCGCCACGCAGATGCCGATCTTCTTCAGGGTTTCACGGTCCAGCTGCCGGTCTTCATCGCTGTGCACGATGGGGGCCGGACGGAACACCATGTACAGCAATGCCGCGCCCATCAGCCCCAGCATCAGCAGGGGAAAGGCGCGCGGGCCGACAGGCTCGTAGGAAAACGCTGCCTGATACGGCCAGGCCATCAGCGCGAGGCCGATGCAGACCAGCAGTAGCACCGCAGCAAAAATTCGTTGGATGGTGAGCATGACTAACTCCTGGGCGGCGCCGGTGATGCCGGCGCCGCCACGTGAACAGAGACGGTTACTGGATCAGGCCGAACTCTTTGGCCAGCACCTTGTAATCAGCCACTTGTTTCTTCACGTAGGTGTCCAGCTCCGGACCGGTCATGGCAAACGGGAACAGCTCGCGCTGGTCACGCAGCTTGGCGAACTCCTGCGAAGCCAGCAGCTTGTCGAACGCCTCTTTCCACCAGGCGTAGTCTTCGTCGCTGACCTTTGGCCCGAGGTAGAAGCCGCGAACCACTGGCCAGACGATGTCGTAGCCCTGTTCGCGAGCGGTGGGGATTTCCTTCATTTCTGGCTCATCGATGCGCTTCTCGGCGAACACCGCCAGCAGACGCATGTCACCGCTCTGGATGTGCGGCATGGAGTCGGAAATGTCGGTACTGCCGACCTGGATGTGTCCGCCCAGCAGGGCCGTGGCGATCTCGCCGCCGCCTTCGAGTGCCACGTAGCGCAGGTCGCGAGGGTTGATGCCGGCGGCCTTGGCGATCAGGGCCGTCTGCATCCAGTCCTGGCTGCCCACGGTGCCGCCGGAACCGATGACCACCGAGCCCGGATCTTTCTTCAGGGCCTGGACCAGATCGTCCAGGGTCTTGTAGGGCGAATCGCTTTTCACCGCGATGGCGCCATAGCTGGTGCCGACAGCGGCCAGCCAGCGCACGGCGCTTTCATCGAAGCGACCGAATTTGCCCTGGGCCAGGTTCAGCAGCGAACCGCTGGACCAGGCCACCAGCGTACCGGCATCGGCGGGGCGCTGGGCGACTACTGCGTTGTAGGCCACCGCGCCAACACCGCCCGGCATGTAGGTGACGCGCATCGGCTTGGTCAGCAATTTCTCATTGACCAGCGCACTCTGCGCCAGCTTGCAGGTCAGGTCGAAGCCACCGCCAGGGGAGGCCGGGGCGATGCATTCGGGGCGCTTGGGTTCGGCGAGCAGTTGCCCGGCGAATACCAGGCAACCGGCGGCGAGAGCGATTTTACGCAGTGATGGGCTCATTACGGTCTCCACAGGAGTTGTTGTTGTGTGTGCAAATCTGGCGTTGCCGGGTCCGGAGCGGAGCCGGTCAGCGGGTTCGTTACATGCAGTCGTTCATGACGCTCGGCCTTGCCATCCCCGATCCATCGAAGTCATGGGACATGGTGAGTTGGCCATAGATGTACGCCGGCTTCGGCAGAGTCATGGACTCGACGCCGGCCAGGGCAATCGGATTGGAACGGGAAGGGCGGGCAGGCACTGGGGCCTGGAGCTGCATGGAGAGCATGGTGAATACTCCGCTTTATTGTTCTTATTCGGGCGAAAACGCTTCGAGGCGTTTTTCGTTCATCGTGTTGGCTGCGGACAGCCGAAACTATCCTTGCAAGACTCTATCGGCCCAACCTTTCGCTAACCTTTCAAAAGCTTTCAAGATGTTTTTTGGCTTCACAGCACCGGATGCGGCTGTAAACTCCGCGCCAGTGAATGGCGCCGACTGTCCCTGAATCGAGGAAATACCCATGCGTGTTCTGCTCGTCGAAGACCATCTTCAGCTCGCCGAAAGCGTGGCCCAGGCGCTCAAGAGCACCGGTCTGACCGTGGATGTGCTGCACGACGGGGTAGCCGCCGACCTGGCGTTGAGCAGCGAGGAATATGCCGTGGCCATCCTGGACGTAGGGCTGCCGCGCATGGACGGCTTTGAAGTGCTGGCGCGCCTGCGGGCCAGGGGCAAGACCCTGCCGGTATTGATGCTGACCGCTCGCAGCGATGTGAAGGACCGGGTCCATGGCCTGAATCTGGGCGCCGACGATTACCTGGCCAAGCCGTTCGAACTCACCGAACTCGAAGCACGGGTCAAGGCCCTGTTGCGCCGTAGCGTATTGGGTGGCGAACGCCAGCAGCGTTGCGGGGCATTGGTCTATGACCTGGATACCCGCCGCTTCACCCTCGACGAGGAACTGCTGACCCTCACCTCCCGCGAGCAAGCGGTGCTGGAGGCCTTGATCGCTCGGCCGGGGCGGGTGATGAGCAAGGAGCAACTGGCGGCCCAGGTGTTCGGCCTGGATGAAGAAGCCAGCCCCGATGCCATCGAAATCTACATTCATCGCCTGCGCAAGAAGCTCGATGGGCATGCCGTGGCAATCGTGACCTTCAGAGGCCTGGGCTACCTGCTGGAAACCCGCGATGCATAAGCCTGACAGCCTGCGCTGGCGGCTACTGCGTAACCTGGCGTTGCTGTTGGTGGTGCTGATGCTGGCCAGCGGCCTGAGCGCCTACTGGAACGGCCGCGAAGCGGCGGATACCGCCTATGACCGGACCCTCTTGGCCTCGGCCCGGACCATCGCTGCCGGCCTGTCCCAGCGTGACGGCAGTCTAAGCGCCGATGTGCCTTATGTGGCCCTGGACACCTTCGCCTACGACAGCGCGGGACGCATCTACTATCAGGTCAACGACATCAACCAGAAGCTGATTTCCGGCTACGAAAATCTTCCAGGCCCGCCACCCGGTACGCCCCGCACGGACGATTACCCGGCCCTGGCACGCTTTTACAACGCCAACTATCAGGGTCAGACCGTGCGAGTGGTGAGCCTGCTCAAGGCCGTGAGTGAGCCGAACATGAACGGCATGGCGGAGATCCGCGTGGCGGAGACCGAAGAAGCTCGGGTCAGGATGGCTCGCAGCCTGATGGCCGATACGCTGTTGCGCCTGGGCATGCTGGCCGTGGGCGCGTTGTTGCTGGTGTGGTTTGCGGTCAGCGCCGCGTTGCGCCCGCTGGAGCGCTTGCGCACGGCGGTGGAGGAGCGTCAGTCGGACGACCTGCGCCCGTTGCCCCTGGTGGAGGTGCAGCACGAATTATGGCCATTGGTGAGGGCTCTGAACCATTTCACCGAGCGCCTGCGCGGGCAATTCGAACGGCAGGCGCAGTTCATCGCCGATGCCGCTCATGAGCTGCGAACGCCCCTGGCTGCGCTCAAGGCACGGCTTGAGCTGGGCTTGCGTGCCAATGAGCCGGCGACCTGGAGGGAAACCCTGGAAACCGCGGCCCAGGGCACCGACCGCCTGACTCACCTGGCCAACCAGTTGCTGTCCCTGGCCCGGGTGGAGAACGGTGCCCGGGCCATTGCCGAAGGTGGCGCGCAGCTGTTGGATCTCAGTCAGTTGGCCCGGGAACTGGGCATGGCCATGGCGCCGTTGGCTCATGCCCGTGGCGTGGCCTTGGCCCTGGAGGCGGACGAGCCGGTGTGGCTGCGGGGTGAGCCGACGTTGTTGAACGAGCTGTTGAGCAATCTTGTGGATAACGCCCTGGCCCATACACCGTCGGGCGGCAATGTGATCCTGCGGGTCACTGCGCCGGCGGTGCTGGAGGTCGAGGATGACGGTCCCGGTATTCCGCTGCACGAGCGCGATCGTGTCTTCGAGCGCTTCTATCGACGCAACCAGCAAGTCGCCGGTTCCGGCCTGGGGTTGGCGATCGTCGGGGAAATCTGCCGTGCCCACCTGGCCCAGATCAGCCTGCACGACGGACAGGAAGGCGGGTTGAAGGTGCGGGTGAGCTTTATCCCGGGCTCGGATTGACGAAAGGCAGATACTGTGGCGGCGAAGGAATATATGCCCTCGCCACAGGCGGCTTGAAGTCAGTTGGAGGGAGGCATGGGCTCGATCAGTAGAACATCGATCGCGCTTCTTCGATGTCCGCGCAACGGTCCTTGTTGTCCGGGTCGATGCCCAGCTTCTTGAAGGCCGGGACCCTGAACACATCGATCCTGCCGAGGGGATGATCGGTGTCCTTGTAGCAGTACAGCGCCGCGACCTGTACCAGGTCGACATAATCGAGCTGCTTCGACTCTCGGCTGAAATCCAGGTACAGGCCTGGCAGCTTCACCAATCGCTCCGGGAACTCCCAGACGCTGAGCAGCTTGTCACCCAGCACCGGGTGGATCGTGTCGATCACATGACTGAGGCTGATGGGGTCCGACAGCAATTCGTTATGGTCTTCGGCATAGGTCAGGATCGGCAGCACGCCGATCTGGTGCACCAGGCCACCCAGCGCGGCCTGGTCGGGCTTGAGTTGCGTGTAGCCACGGCACAGCGCATAGCTGATGCCAGCGATCTCCAGGCTTTTTCGCCAGACCTCGCGCATCTTCTGTTCCACCACCTCGGAGCGGGCGTGGAAGATCTGCTCCATGACCAGGCCGATGGCCAGGTTGCTGCTGTAGTTGACGCCCAGGCGGGTGATGGCAGTGTGCAGGTCGGTGACTTCCTGGGTGGCGCGCAGCAGCGGGCTGTTGACCACTTTTATCAGGCGCGCCGAAAGCGCCGTATCGCGGCCGATCACCTTGCTCAGGTTGCTGACGCTGATCTCCGGGTCTTCCGCGGCCCGGCGAATCTGCAGGGCCACTTCCGGTAATGTCGGCAGAACCAGGTCATCGTTATCGATGGCCTCCACCAAATCCCGCAGGACCTTATCCGCCAAATCGCTCATTTCGGTTCTCTAGGGTGTTGCGACAAATGCTGCGATCAGCGCTGGATCTCGCGGTCGCGGTCCAGTTCGTAAGGCAGGTCCAGCAACTGCAGCGACGGGCCTTCCAGCGTCCCGAGGTGCACGTTGCCCTCTTCTGCTGCTTCGGCCTGCAACACCGCCAGCAGTTCAATATTTTGCTCGGCGCGGGCTGCGATCACCACTTCACCGATGGAACTGCCATGGGAGGGAGAAAACAACGCCGTACCCGGTTCCGGCAATTCGTTGGCGTCCAGTTGCAGGCGATAGAGGCGCCGCTTGAGCTTGCCCAGGTACTGCATGCGGGCAACGATTTCCTGGCCGGTGTAGCAGCCTTTCTTGAAACTCACGCCACCGATGGCCTGCAGGTTGAGCATCTGGGGTATGAACAGTTCACGGGTAGCCGGCATGACCTGGCCGATGCCTGCGCGTATCTGGCCCAGCAGCCACGGGTTCAGGTCGGCTTCGGCCACTACTTCGCGCAGGCGGATCTTGAGCGCGTCGGCCTGTTCGGCGGGCGCCCACAGTTCGACGCGGCCGGGGGAGACGCGGATGGCAATCAGGGATTCATGACGCGCTACACAGTCAACGTCAGCCGGTAGCTCGAGGCCCAGGCCGGCGAGCGCCGTGTCGGCATTTTCCAGGCCGAAGCGGACCCAGGCCGCGCTTTCGTCGGTGAGCCTGGCCTTGGAAAATACCGCGTATTTCTTCAGGTCCGCCAACTGCGGCTCGAGCAGTTCGGTGGCCATTGCCATCAGCACCCCGTCGCCCTGGAGCACGATGCGAAAGCTGGACTGCATGCGGCCTTTCTGGGTGCAGCGGGCGCCGAGGCTGGCCCGCTCGTCGCTCAGGTAGTTGAGGTTGCAGGTCAATTGGCCCTGCAGGAATTTACTGGCATCCACGCCGCGAACCGCGAGGACGCCTTCGTGGGACAGGGTGCAGAAAAAAGCGGAATCAGCCATGGGTCATCGCAGGATAAAAAAGTCTGATGGACATCATAAGGGGGCGCCCTTGAAATGGGTAGTTCACAAAGGATCGGTCGTGCCCGACCAAAGCTGTCTGTTCCGCCGTGGCCGTGCCTGTATACTTGCGCTCTATTTGAGGAGCCCTCCATGGTCGAAGATGTAGAACTGAATCGCCTCTACTGGCATAGCCGTCGCGGCATGCTCGAACTTGATGTATTGCTGGTGCCATTCGTCAAAGAGGTCTATCCCCACCTTAACGAAGTGGATCGTGCCTGCTATGTCCGCCTGCTCGAGTGCGAGGATCAGGACATGTTCGGCTGGTTCATGGAGCGCAGTGAATCCGACGACCCGGAATTGCAACGCATGGTTCGGATGATTCTGGACCGTGTCCAGCCCAAATAACCACTTCGAATGCCGCTGGCGAGCCTCCGGGCAGTTGCTGGCGGCCTATCTCCTGGCCCAGGCGTTCGCCCTGGGCTCGTTACTGCTGATGTCTGTACCGAGCGGATTCGCAGCGCTTGGCGTTGCGGTGTGCCTGGCCCATGGTGCCTGGACGGTGCCGCGTCATCTGCTGTTGAGCCATCGCCAGGCCTTTGGCGGGTTGCGCCGTGACCTCGATGGCTGGCAACTCTGGAACCGCGCCGATGGCTGGCAGGCGGTGCAGTTGCGTCCCGACAGCCTGGCATTGCCACTGATCGTCGTGTTGCGCTTTCGCTTGAAGGGTGAGCGGCGAGTCCGCTCGATTTGCGTGCCCCGAGACGCGCTGGCACCGGATCTGCACCGGCGCCTGCGCGTACGGCTCAGGTTCAGTCGGCGTAGGTGGGCGGCACCAGGATAGTGTCCAGCGCTTCAGGCAACAGGTTCGGGTAGTCGAGGGTGTAATGCAGGCCCCGGCTTTCCTTGCGCTCCATGGCCGAGCGGATCATCAGCTCCGCCACCTGGGCCAGGTTGCGCAGCTCGATCAGGTCGCGGCTGACTTTGTAGTTACTGTAGAACTCATCGATTTCATCCAGCAGCAGGCGCACCCGGTGCTGGGCCCGCTGCAGGCGCTTGTTGGTACGCACGATGCCGACGTAGTCCCACATGAAGCGCCTCAGTTCGTCCCAGTTGTGGGCGATGATCACGTCTTCGTCCGAGTCGGTGACCTGGCTGGCGTCCCAGGAGGGCAGTGCGGTGGGAGCGGCGATCCGGGGCAACTGTTCCAGAATGTCCGCCGCGGCCGAGCGGGCGTAGACGAAGCATTCCAGCAATGAGTTGCTGGCCATGCGGTTGGCGCCGTGCAGGCCGGTGAAGCTGGTTTCGCCGATGGCGTACAGGCCCGGCACGTCGGTGCGGCCGTGCTGGTCGACCATCACACCGCCGCAGGTGTAGTGCGCGGCAGGCACCACCGGGATCGGTTGCCTGGTGATGTCGATGGAGAATTCCAGGCAGCGCTCGTACACCGTCGGGAAATGGCTCTTGATGAAGGCTTCGGGTTTGTGGCTGATGTCCAAGTAGACGCAGTCGATACCCAGGCGCTTCATTTCATGGTCGATGGCCCGGGCGACGATATCCCTTGGCGCCAGTTCGGCGCGCGGGTCGAAGCGTGGCATGAAACGTTCGCCATTGGGCAGCTTCAGGTGCGCGCCTTCGCCACGCAGGGCTTCGGTGATCAGGAAGCTCTTGGCCAGCGGATGGTACAGGCAGGTGGGGTGGAACTGATTGAACTCCAGGTTCGCCACCCGGCAGCCCGAGCGCCAGGCCATGGCGATGCCGTCGCCGCAGGCACCGTCGGGGTTGCTGGTATAAAGGTAGACTTTCGCCGCGCCACCGGACGCCAGGATCACGAAGCGGGCTCCGTAGGTATCGACTTCGCCGGTGCCACGGTTGAGCACATAGGCACCCAGGCAACGGTCGCCGTCCAGGCCCAGGCGTTTCTCGGTGATCAGGTCGATCGCGACCCGCTGTTCCAGCAGTTCGATATTGGGCCGTTGACGTGCCTGGGCCAGCAGGGTCTTGAAAATCGCCGCGCCGGTGGCATCGGCTGCATGGATGATGCGCCGATGACTGTGGCCGCCTTCACGGGTCAGGTGGAACTCAAAACCGCCGTCTTCGGTGCCGGAGTGCTCGTCCCGGGTAAACGGCACGCCCTGGTCGATCAGCCACTGGATGGCTTCCCGGCTGTGCTCGACGGTGAAACGTACCGCTTCCGGGTTGCACAGGCCGCCGCCGGCGTTGAGGGTGTCCTCGACGTGGGATTCAATGGTATCGGTGTCGTCCAGTACGGCTGCGACGCCGCCCTGGGCCCAGAATGTCGAGCCGTTGGCCAGGTCGCCTTTGCTCAGCACTGCGATGCGCAAATGCTGGGGCAATGTCAGGGCAAGGCTCAGTCCGGCGGCACCGCTGCCGATTACCAGAACATCGTGTTGATACTGTTGGCTCATTCGAAAGGTTTCCGCTCAAAGCGACCCGGGTCGGGGTTGGCGCAAGACATCCGCTTCAACGGGTCAGGCAGCCACGCAGCCCACTAGTATATAGAGGGGGGGATCGGCACAATAGCCGGGCATTCATGGCAATGTGAAACCAGCGTGACAGAAAAAGCGACACGCTTCGTCGGGTCACGGTTTTCGCCGCAGGGCGACAAGCCTGCCTTTTCGAGGATATAAGGCGGTTTATCTACACATGGTTGCTCGATGTCCGTTTTGAATGGCTATAAATAGCGGGAACTTTTGTCAGCCGGCCAGGTTCAATAGACGGTTGTCTGCAGAAGGGAGCAGCGTCGGGTTGGTGCAAGATTTCGATTCGAGTCTTTGCCGGCAGACCCGGCGACAGATTATTCGCGCAGCCGAGGGAAATCTCGCGCTGCGTTTTTCGTGCGTGCCGGGATCAGAGCGCGTCGGAAACTTGCTTTGAAGGGGGAGAACTTTTGCGAAAAGCCCGAGTCTATGTTTGCAAGCCCGGACAATTAGCCATGCAAGCCTCCTTCGAGCTTATCGAGGAGTGTTCATGCTAACCCAGGAAGAGGATCAGCAGCTGGTCGAGCGCGTTCAGCGTGGCGACAAGCGAGCTTTCGATCTGCTAGTGCTGAAATACCAGCACAAAATTCTCGGGTTGATCGTGCGGTTCGTGCACGACACCCATGAAGCCCAGGATGTCGCTCAGGAAGCCTTCATCAAGGCCTACCGCGCACTTGGTAATTTTCGCGGCGATAGCGCGTTTTACACGTGGCTTTACCGCATCGCCATCAACACGGCGAAAAACTATCTGGTTTCACGCGGCCGCCGGCCGCCGGATAGCGATGTGAGTTCTGAAGACGCGGAGTTCTACGATGGCGATCACGGCCTCAAGGACCTCGAATCACCGGAACGAGCGTTGCTGCGGGATGAGATCGAGGGCACCGTCCATCGCACCATCCAGCAATTGCCTGAAGATTTGCGTACGGCGTTAACTTTACGTGAATTCGACGGTCTGAGTTACGAGGACATTGCCAGCGTCATGCAGTGTCCGGTGGGTACCGTGCGCTCCCGGATTTTCCGCGCTCGGGAGGCCATCGATAAAGCCCTGCAGCCTTTGTTGCAGGAAAACTGAGACAGCGGCGACAGCCAAGAGAGGAACGCCATGAGTCGTGAAGCCCTGCAGGAATCGCTGTCCGCAGTGATGGATAACGAAGCGGACGAACTGGAATTGCGTCGGGTATTGAATGCCTTCGACGATGTTGAAACCCGTGAGACCTGGGCTCGTTACCAGATCGCCCGGGCTGTGATGCACAAGGACCTGCTGCTTCCGCGTCTGGATATCGCTGCGGCCGTTTCTGCTGCATTGGCTGACGAAGCCGTACCGGCTAAAGCTTCCCGCGGTCCATGGCGCAGCCTGGGTCGCCTGGCCGTTGCCGCGTCGGTTACCGTCGCCGTCCTGGCCGGTGTTCGCCTGTACAACCAGGATGAAATCGCCGGTGTCCAGATGGCGCAACAGTCCAGCCAGCCAGGCTTGGCCGCTCCACAGGTCAAGGGACCTGCGGTACTGGCCGGCTACAGCGAAGGTTCGGAAACCGCCGGCCCGATGGTCAACGGTGTTCTGCAAGGCCAGCCAGGCTGGCATGACCAGCGTCTGCCCAGCTACCTGCGTCAGCATGCCCAGCAGGCTGCGCTGAAAGGTACCGAAAGCGCGCTGCCTTACGCTCGTGCCGCTAGCCTGGAAAATCGTTAAGGAAGGACTCTTGCGCGCCATACCTCTATTCACGCTTCTGCTGGGTGGCTGGTGCGCTGTTCCAGCCCATGCCGATGAAGCCCAGGACTGGTTGAATCGTTTGGGCCAGGCCGAGCAACAGCAAAGTTTCCAGGGTACTTTCGTTTACGAGCGCAACGGCAGCTTTTCCACTCATAACATCTGGCACCGTGTCCAGGACGGTAAAGTCCGCGAACGGTTGCTCCAGCAGGATGGTTCCGCACAGGAGGTCCTGCGTGTTGACGGACGCACACAATGCGTCAGCGGTGCTCTGGCGCCGGGGTTGGGAAATGCTGAAGGCACTGCACGTGCGCTCGATCCGCAAAAACTCAAGAATTGGTACGACCTTGCCGTAGTGGGAAGGTCGCGCGTGGCCGGGCGACCGGCTGTGATCATCTCCCTGACACCCAGAGACCAGCATCGGTACGCTTTCGAACTGCATCTGGATAAAGAAACCGGCTTGCCGCTCAAGTCCCTGTTGCTCAATGACAAGGGGCAGTTGCTGGAGCGTTTCCAGTTCACGCGCTTGAATACCGGCGTGCCATCGGAAAACGACCTGCAGGCCAGCGCCGACTGCAAGGCGGTGGTGCAAAGTGCCGACAAGTCCACTGCGGTGAAGGCTGCCTGGCATTCGGACTGGCTACCACCGGGCTTCGAATTGACCAGCAGTAACGTGCGCAAGGATCCGGATACCAATGTGCAGGTCAACAGCCTGATGTATGACGACGGCCTGGCACGTTTCTCGGTATTCCTCGAGCCCCTGAACGGCGCTACCGTCACCGATACCCGTACCCAGCTCGGGCCAACGGCGGCCGTTTCTCGTCGCCTCACCACGCCCCAGGGCGAAATGATGGTGACGGTGGTCGGCGAGATCCCTATCGGTACGGCCGAACGGATCGCGCTGTCCATGCGTTCAGACGCCACGGCGACCCAATAATGGGCCGCTTCGGTGGCTCGATCATGCCAGAGGCCAGCCAGGCCGGGGGCTGATCGAAATGCCGAAACTTCATGTCAGCATTTTAATTTGCAAAACTTCTGTTTTTTTTCTATTAGGTCAGAGCCGCTCGGCTCTGGCCTTGCCTGTTTTTCCGGAACAAAAATACCGGCGCCTTTTTCCAACTGGTATTCCTTGCTCCATATCGCTTAACCCTGCTCGTCGTAACGGGAGCCGTATGTCGATACCACGCTTGAAAACCTATCTATCCATTTTCGCCACTGTGCTGGTGCTCGGTCAGGGCGTTCCCGCCATGGCGGCCGATTTGCCTGACTTCACCCACCTGGTCGAGGAGGCTTCTCCTGCGGTGGTGAACATCAGTACGACCCAGAAACTGCCGGATCGCCGTGTATCGGATCCGCAGATGCCGGATCTGGAAGGTTTGCCGCCCATGTTGCGCGAATTCTTCGAGCGCGGGATGCCCCAGCCACGCTCCCCCGGCGGTGGTCGTCAGCGTGAGGCACAGTCCCTGGGCTCGGGCTTCATCATTTCTCCGGACGGTTACATCCTGACCAATAACCATGTGATCGCCGACGCCGACGAAATCCTGGTGCGCCTGGCCGATCGCAGCGAATTGAAGGCCAAGCTGGTCGGCACCGATCCACGTTCCGACGTGGCGCTGCTGAAAATCGAAGGCAAGGACCTGCCGGTGCTCAAGCTCGGCAAGTCCCAGAACCTGAAGGCTGGCCAGTGGGTGGTGGCCATCGGTTCACCGTTCGGCTTCGACCACACCGTGACCCAGGGCATCGTCAGTGCCATCGGTCGCAGCCTGCCGAACGAAAACTACGTTCCGTTCATCCAGACCGACGTGCCGATCAACCCGGGCAACTCCGGTGGCCCGCTGTTCAACCTCGACGGTGAAGTGGTGGGCATCAACTCCCAGATCTACACTCGTTCAGGCGGATTCATGGGGGTGTCCTTCGCGATTCCGATCGACGTTGCCATGGACGTATCGAACCAGCTCAAAAGCGAGGGCAAGGTCAGCCGTGGCTGGTTGGGCGTAGTCATTCAGGAAGTGAACAAGGACCTGGCGGAGTCCTTCGGGCTGGAGAAGCCTGCCGGTGCGCTGGTAGCGCAGATCCAGGAGGGCGGTCCGGCCGCCAAGGGCGGTCTGCAGGTGGGCGACGTCATCCTGAAGCTCAATGACCAGCCGATCATCATGTCCGCTGACCTGCCACACCTGGTCGGTGCGTTGAAGGCCGGTGCCAAGGCCAACCTGGAAGTGATCCGCGAAGGTAAGCGCAAGAACGTCGAACTGACCGTCGGCGCCATCCCGGAAGAAGGCGCGGAGCTGGAGTCGCAGCCAAAATCCGGCATCGAGCGCAGCAGCAATCGCCTGGGGGTGGCAGTGGTCGAGCTTACGGCCGAGCAGAAGCGAACCCTGGAGCTCCAGGGTGGTGTGGTGATCAAGGAAGTACAGGACGGTCCTGCCGCCCTGATCGGCCTGCAGCCAGGCGACATCATCACTCACCTGAACAACCAGGCCATCAGTTCCGCCAAGCAATTCACCGATATCGCCAATGCGCTGCCGAAGAATCGCTCGGTCTCGATGCGTGTCCTGCGTCAGGGACGTGCGAGCTTCATCACCTTCAAGCTGGCCGAATGACCGGTTAGCGGCGCAACGAAAAACCGCCTCGAAAGAGGCGGTTTTTTTGTCTGCGGGAAAACTCAGCCCATCATGTCCTTGACCATGCGCTCCTGCTCCATGAGCTCGCGTTGCCGGGCGTCGATACGTGACGACAACGGGAAGTTGGTGCCGGCACGCCGCTTGGCGAAATCCAGTTGCTGGATGGCCTGGCGATAGTCGCCCACCAGGGCGAAGTACTCGGCGCGGGCCTGGTGCAAGCCGATGATGTTGCCGGACAGGCCGCGGGTCTCGGCCACCATGTACCAGACGTCGGGATCGTCCGGGCGGGTCTTGAGCAGTGTTTCCAAGGCCTTCTCGGCATCGGCGGGACGGTTCTGCTTGAGCAGCAGGTCGACGCGCACCTGGTTGAGCGGATAGTTGGCGGGGTATTGCCGCAGCAACCGGTCGACGCGTGACTGGGCATCCGCCAGTCGGTTGCTGGTAATGTCCAGGTCCGTCTGGGCCAGGTTGTAGATGATCTCGTCGGGGGACTTGGCCAGCAGCGGCTTGAGATTCTCCCGGGCTTCATTCAACTGGCCACCCTTGATCTGGGCGATCGCCAGGCCATAGCGGGCCACGTCGTTCTTCGGGTTTTCATCCAGTTGCGCCCGGAAGCGCTTGGCGCCTAGGCCCGGGGTTTCCTCGTAGATCAATTGGACCCGCGCGCGAATCAATTGGTAGCGCATGCTGTCTTCGATGCCGCCTGGCCTGGCCTGCTCGGCGCGGTTGCGCGTGTCGGCGATCCGGGACTCGGTCACCGGGTGGGTCAGCAGGAATTCCGGTGGCCTGGCATCGAAGCGGTATTGACGCATCAGACGTTCGAACATGGTCGGCATGGCGCGTGGGTCATAGCCAGCCTTTTCCAGGTTCAGGATGCCGATGCGGTCGGCTTCCTGTTCGTTCTGGCGGGAAAAGCGCCGTTGTTCCTGGATGGCCGCCGCCTGGGTCCCGGCGATGGCTGCGATTCCCGCATCTCCACCGCCGGCAGCGGCAATCACGATGCCGGTCAGCAGCGCTGCCATCATGGGCACCTGTATGCGCTGCTGGGCTTCGACGCCGCGGGCAAAGTGGCGTTGCGACAAGTGCGCCAGTTCGTGGGCCATGACCGAGGCATATTCGCCTTCGGTCTGGGCATTGAGGAACAGGCCGCCGTTGACCCCGACGATTCCCCCTGGTGCGGCGAAGGCGTTGAGCTGGGGGCTGTTGATCAGGATGAACTCCAGGCGCCGGTCGTTGACCTGGCTGGTTTCCACCAGCTTGTAGACGCTGGTCTCGACATAGTCCTTGAGTTGCGGATCGTTGAGTTGCGCGACCTGGCTGCGCAGCAAAGCCAGCCAGGCGCGACCCAGCTGGTGTTCCTGTTCCGGCGAGACGATGGCAGAACTGGCGTCGCCAAGTGACGGCAGGTCGTCGGCGAAGCCTGGTGAGGCAAGCAGGCAAGCGAGCGTCAGCAGGGTGGGGCGCAGAAATGTCATGCACGAAGCCTTAGTTGACAAAGACCCTACTGTAGCCGGACACCGGGCGCTGGACCAGATATTCTGATTCTGTCGAAAAGTGTCTGCGCCACGATCATGTTGCGTTGAAAACGGGCTCGGAATGCTCATTTACAACCAGTAGACTGCGCTTCCTCGCCTGTTGTCGCCTCGTTGATCGTCACCCGGCGGCTTTTCAAGAAAAACGGGCGGCCAAACGACCTGTTGCGGAGTGAACCGATGACCGATGCTGTAGCCCACGATGCCGAGCTGGACGCCAGCGGCCTGAATTGCCCGTTGCCGTTGCTCAAGGCCAAGCTGGAACTCAATCGCCTGGCCAGCGGTGCCGTGCTCAAGGTTACTGCCACGGACGCGGGCTCCCAGCGTGATTTCCGCACCTTCGCCCGACTGGCCGGTCATACGCTGCTGCACGAGGAAGACGATAACGGCGTCTTCCGTTACTGGCTCAAGAAGGCCTGAAAAAAACAGCCGGCGGCTCATAAGGATTGTTGATGTTCAAAGTGTTACGTGACTGGATTCAGCGCTATTTCTCTGACGAAGAGGCCGTGGTGCTGGCCGTGCTGCTATTCCTGGCCTTTACGGCGGTGCTCACCCTGGGCGGCATGCTGGCGCCGGTGCTGGCGGGGATGGTGCTGGCCTACCTGATGCAGGGGCTGGTCACGACACTCGAACGCTTGCGGTTGCCTGGCAGCGTGGCAGTGGGTCTGGTATTCGCCCTGTTCATGGGGTTGCTGGTGGTATTCGTCGTGGTGGTCGTGCCGCTGCTCTGGCATCAGTTGGTGACGCTGTTCAACGAGCTGCCCGGCATGCTCGCCAAATGGCAGTCCCTGCTGTTGCTGCTTCCTGAGCGCTATCCGCACCTGGTGTCCGATGAGCAGGTCCTGCAGGCCATCGAAGTGCTGCGCGGCGAGATCGGCAAGTTCGGTCAGTGGGCGCTGACATTTTCGTTGTCCAGCCTGCCGCTGTTGGTGAACGTCATGATTTACCTGGTGCTGGTGCCGATCCTGGTGTTTTTCTTCCTCAAGGACCGGGAAACGATCGGGCGCTGGGTGCTCGGCTACCTGCCCCGTGAGCGGACGCTGATTACTCGGGTCGCCCAGGAAATGAATCGCCAGATTGCCAATTACATCCGTGGGAAGGTCATCGAGATCTTCATCTGCGGTGGGGTGACCTATATCGGCTTCGTGGCGCTGGGGCTCAATTACGCCGCATTGCTGGCGTTGCTGGTGGGCATTTCGGTGGTGGTGCCCTATGTCGGCACCGTGGTGGTGACTGTGCCGGTGGCATTGATCGCTCTGTTCCAATGGGGGTGGAGCGATCAGTTCATCTACCTGATGGCGGTCTACGGGATCATCCAGACACTGGACGGCAATGTGCTGGTGCCGCTGCTGTTCTCCGAAGCGGTCAACCTGCATCCGGTGGCGATCATCTGCGCGGTGCTGCTGTTTGGTGGGCTGTGGGGGTTCTGGGGAGTGTTCTTCGCGATTCCCCTGGCGACCCTGATCAAAGCAGTGCTGGATGCCTGGCCGAGCAAGGAGCCGGTTGTCGCGCCGTTGTTGTAGCTACTGATGTGAGGCGGATGGCTTCATCGCGAGCAGGCTCGCTCCCACACGGATTCATGTTGTTGAACAATCCTCTGTGGGGGGAGCCTGCTCACCAAGGCGTCGGCGCTGGCGCCAAAAAACTTCAGGCCTTGTTCAGTGCCTGAGCCGCCGCCAGTACCGCATCCACATGCCCTGGCACCTTAACGCCGCGCCACTCCTGGCGCAGCACGCCATCCTTGTCGATCAGGAACGTGCTGCGATCGACGCCCAGGTACTCCTTGCCGTACAGC
Source organism: Pseudomonas sp. 7SR1 (assembly GCF_900156465.1). Lineage (NCBI taxonomy): Bacteria > Pseudomonadati > Pseudomonadota > Gammaproteobacteria > Pseudomonadales > Pseudomonadaceae > Pseudomonas > Pseudomonas sp. 7SR1. The sequence goes on along the minus strand of NZ_LT707064.1, from coordinate 6,063,632 downwards.
TTTTTCAGCTTGATTACATCGAACAACTGGCAGACGGCTTCGTCCTTGTCGCTGATGAGCTCGAACGGAAACTCCTGTTTGCACTTGAAGTTCTCGTGGGACTTGAGGCTGTCCCGGGACACGCCGAATACTTCGGTGTTGGCCGCCTGGAACTGTGCGTATTGATCGCGAAAGCCCTGGCCTTCGGTGGTGCAGCCCGGCGTGCTGTCCTTCGGATAGAAATAGATCACCACCTGCTTGCCTTTCAGGGCGGCGAGGCTGACGGTCTGCCCGCTGGTGGCGGGCGCCTGGAAATCGGTAACCGGCTGGTCGACGGCAACGGCCATGAACGCTTCCTTACATTGGGTTTTGTGGGCGCCACGGTTCGATCAGCGCATCCAGGTTCATCGCATCGGCGAAGTCCAGGAACTGATCGCGCAGCCAACTGATCTGGGTGCCGGCCGGCAGCGTCACGGTGAACGTGGCATTGAGCATGGTGCCGCCGGTCTGCGGAGCCTGGTAGGTGTCACAGGTCAGGTTTTCCAGCTCGACGTGATGGTCCATGAAGAACTGGCACAGCTCATTGATGATGTCCGGGCGATAGGCCGAACTCACATAAGCCACGTAGGGCAGGGCCTGGGGACGGTTTTCCAGGGCTGCGCTGCGCACCACGTTGACGGTGAAGGCATGCTTCTTGGCCAGCACCGGCAGGCTGCCTTCCAGGCGGGCCAGGGCGTCCCAGCTGCCAGAGATCTCAAGCACGAGCGCACTGCATTCGCCGTGACGGGTCAGGCGTGAGGTCACGACGGCGCAGCGGTTTTCATGGCTGGCGCGGCACAGGACGTTAGTCAGCTCCATGGGGTTGGCGCCAAGGGCACTGATAACAAGGAATTGTTCGCGGACTGTGGGGGTGGACATGCAGCATTCCTAAAGCGATGAGCGGTCGGGACCTTTGTCACTCGACACGATGCCCTGCCCACGAAAACCGAACGGCTCAAGCCCTGTGCCTGGGATTGCCTTGCGTTCCGCAACAACGGGAAATGCACCAGGGCAAACGCAGGATCGGGGCTTGTGGCGACGAAAACGGAGGCTGGGAACCGGCATATGAGCTTATCGGTACCGATCAAAGTCTGAAGGGTAGCGAAAACCATCGCCAAGGGGAATGGGAGTTCGCTTGTACAAGCATCTTGGCGCCAGTACCATTACGGCTCTCTTTTTCCGGCAGGAGCGGTTTCATGATTGCGGGCAGTATGGTGGCACTGGTCACACCCATGGATGCACAAGGGCGTCTTGACTGGGTCAGCCTCAGCAAACTCGTGGACTTCCACCTTGAAAACGGTACCCATGCCATCGTCGCCGTCGGCACCACCGGCGAGTCGGCGACCCTCGACGTCAATGAACATATCGAAGTCATCCGGGCCGTGGTCAAGCAGGTCGACGGGCGCATTCCGGTGATCGCCGGCACCGGCGCCAACTCGACCCGCGAAGCCGTCGAGCTGACCCGCAACGCCAAGGAAGCCGGCGCTGATGCCTGCCTGCTGGTGGTCCCGTACTACAACAAGCCGACCCAGGAAGGCCTGTACCAGCACTTCAAGCACATTGCCGAAGCGGTCGATATCCCGCAGATCCTCTATAACGTTCCCGGCCGCACCTCCTGCGACATGCAGGCCGAGACCGTGATTCGTCTCTCCACCATCCCGAACATCATCGGCATCAAGGAAGCCACCGGCGACCTCAAGCGCGCCAAGGCCATCCTCGATGGCGTGGACAAGGATTTCATCCTGCTGTCCGGCGATGATCCGACGGCGGTCGAACTGATCCTGATGGGTGGCAAGGGCAACATCTCCGTTACCGCCAACGTCGCTCCCCGGGAAATGGCCGACATGTGCGAGGCGGCACTCAAGGGCGACGCCACCACCGCTCGGGCAATCAACGAAAAACTGATGCCGTTGCACAGGGACCTGTTCATCGAAGCCAACCCGATCCCGGTGAAATGGGCGCTGGTGGAAATGGGCCTGATGCAGGAGGGCATTCGCCTGCCGCTCACCTGGCTCAGCAATACCTGTCAAGAACCGCTGCGGCAGGCCATGCGCCAGTCCGGCGTCCTGGTTTAATTGAGGAAGTACAACGCATGAAGCGAATGGCCGGACTTTCCGCACTTGCCTTGATTATCTCCAGCACCAGTGGCTGCGGGTGGATCTGGGGGCCGGAAGGTTATTTCCGCGACCGTGGTAGCGATTACCTCAGCGCACAACAGACTGCACCGATGCAACTGCCGCCGGATGTCCACGTCGCCAAGCGCCTGGATCCGCTGTTGCCGATCCCGCGCAACGTGGCTGACGACAGCGTCAAGGGCGAGTACGTCGTCCCGCGTCCACAACCCCTGTCGGCCGTGGCCGATGCCAGCGACTACACCCTGCAGAAGAGCGGCGATACTCGCTGGGTCATGGCCCAGCACCCGCCGGCCGAAGTCTGGCCCGTGGCGATCCAGTTCTTCCAGGACAACGGTTTCCGCCTGGACGAACAGCGTCCGCAGACCGGCGAATTCACCACATCCTGGCAACGTGCCGATGAGCTGTCCGCCGCCATGGGCAAGCGCCTGGGCGCCGCCGGCGTCGGCTCCGACAGCGAAACCCGCGTTCGCGTGCGCATCGAGCCTGGCGTCCAGCGCAACACCAGTGAAGTCTACGTGGTCAGCGCCGAGCGTCCCGCCGGCAGCACCGCCGACGTGGCATTCACCAACCGTTCGGTCAATACCGGCCTCGACGCTGCGCTGGTGGACGACATGCTCGCCAGCATGAGCCGCTCCGCCGAACAGGGCGGTTCGGTCTCGATGCTGGCCTCCCGTGATTTCGACACGCCGAGCCTAGTCAGCCTGAGTGAAGACGGCAGCGGCAACCCGGTGCTCAACGTCGGTTCCGACCTGGACCGTGCCTGGTCCAGTGTGGGGCGTGCGCTGGAGCAGGGCGAATGGCGGGTCGAAGACATCAACCGCAGCCTGGGCCTGTACTACATCAACCTCGCCGAAAAAGCCGACAAGCCAGACGAGAAGCCCGGCTTCTTCAGTGGCCTGTTCGGTAGCAAGCCGGACAAGGAAGAAATCGAAGCCCGTGCTGAGCGCTATCAGGTTCGCCTGAGCAAGGTGGGCGACAACGTCCAGGTGACGGTCGAGAAGAACATCAACACCGTGGCGCCGGCCGATGTGGCCCGCAAGGTGTTGAGCGTGATTCAGGACAACCTGGGCTGATCCGATGCGTTTCGCCGTTCTCGGCAGCGGTAGCCAAGGGAACGGCACGCTGGTAGCCAGCGCTGGGACCTATGTGCTGGTCGATTGTGGTTTCTCCTTGCGGGAAACCGAGAAGCGCCTGTTGCGCCTTGGGGTGCATCCGGCGCAACTGAGCGCGATACTCGTGACCCACGAACATGCCGACCACGTGCATGGCGTGGGTTTGCTGTCTCGGCGCTACAATCTTCCGGTCTACCTCAGCCGCGGTACGCTGGGTGGTCTGCGCAAGCCCATCGAGCCGGCCGGTTTCGTGACCGGTGGCGAGCAGCTGCGCATAGGTGCTCTGGATATCAGCGTGGTCAGTGTGGCCCACGATGCCCTGGAGCCGACGCAGTATGTATTCAGCGACGGTGAACGGCGCTTCGGTTTGCTGACCGACCTGGGCTCGTATTGCGACAGGATCATGGACAGCTACCGGGATCTCGATGCGTTGATGATCGAGTCCAATCACTGTCGCGACATGCTGGCCCGTGGTTATTACCCTTACTTTCTCAAGCAGCGGGTAGGCGGGGAGCGAGGACATTTGAACAACCACCAGGCGGCGTACCTGGTGGCCGAGTTGGGCTGGCAGGGCTTGCAACACCTGGTCCTGGCCCATCTGAGCAGCAAGAACAACCTGCCGCAGCTGGCCCGGCAATGTTTTGTCGATACCCTCGGGTGCGACCCGGACTGGCTGCAACTGGCCGATCAAGATTCAGGGCTCGACTGGCGACATATCGCCTAGCCCATACTTAGCAAGCGGAGCCCATCATGGAAAAACGTGAAGAACTCTACCGCGGCAAAGCCAAGTCGGTTTACAAGACCGATGACGCCGACCGCTTGATCCTGCTGTTTCGCAACGACACCTCGGCGTTCGACGGCAAGCGCATCGAGCAGCTCGACCGCAAGGGCATGGTGAACAACAAGTTCAACGCCTTCATCATGCAGAAGCTAGAAGCAGCCGGCGTGCCGACCCAGTTCGACAAGCTGCTGGGCGACAACGAATGCCTGGTCAAGAAGCTGGACATGATCCCGGTGGAATGCGTCGTGCGTAACTACGCCGCCGGCAGCCTGGTCAAGCGCCTGGGTGTGGAAGAGGGCATGAAGCTTAACCCCTACACCTTCGAACTGTTCCTGAAGGACGACGCCAAGGGCGACCCGTTCATCAACGAATCCCACGTCGTGGCGTTCGGCTGGGGCACCGCCGAGCAACTGGCCCGGATGAAGGAGCTGTCCCTCAAGGTCAACGAAGTTCTGAGCAAATTGTTCGACGACGCCGGCCTGCTACTGGTGGACTTCAAGCTCGAGTTCGGCGTGTTCAGCGACGGCTCCATCGTCCTGGGCGACGAATTCAGCCCGGATGGCTGCCGCCTCTGGGACAAGGCCACCAAGAAAAAAATGGACAAGGACCGCTTCCGCCAGGGCCTCGGCGACGTGATCGAAGCCTACGAAGAAGTCGCCCAGCGTCTGGGTGTGCCGCTGTAATCGACGCAAGCATCTGATAGCACGGAAAAAAATTCGCACGGGGGTTCGCTTCCGGCGAATGTGCTGGTATGATGCGCGCCACTGGAGAGATGCCGGAGTGGCCGAACGGGACGGATTCGAAATCCGTTGTACTGGCAACAGTACCTAGGGTTCAAATCCCTATCTCTCCGCCATTATTCGAAAACCCCACAGATTTGTGTCTGTGGGGTTTTTCGTTTCCGGGATGCAAATGCTGCTTCGAAGGGCAGCAAGCGCTAGGCAAATCCGCACCGAGGCAGGCCTCCGAGCCTTGTTGTTGAGCGATCGGCAGTGTCACTTGTTTTGTGACAATTGGATAAATGGTCTATAGCTCAAGACATGTCTGCCGATAGGCAAGTCAATCCTCATGAAAGGAGCGACACCATGTTGCGGTTCTTTGCCGACCTTGGCTTCCGCTGGAAAATTACCCTGCCCATCGCTTTTCTCGTGGTGTTGCTGGTGCTCATGGGCTGGTCTGGCATGCGGGGCATCGGTGAGGTCACCGAATCCAGCACGCAGTTGACCAAGCGTTATCTGCCTGCCATCAGCCTGCTGCTCAACGCTGACCGTGATCTCTACCAGGCTTTCGTGGCCGAGCGCAGTCTGCTGGACGGCCATGCGGACGAGCACTTGAAAGCCTTGAGCGCCAGCCATGGGGAAAATACGAAGCAAGCCTATGACCGTGTCCAGAAATACGCAGCGATGCAGCCTGGGGCCGATGCGTTGGCGCTGGTGAGTCAGTTCAACGAGCGCTTTGCCCAATGGACCCAGGTTTCCCGGCGCGTGATCGAGTTGTCCGTGGGGGACCCGCAAGCGGCCAGCGCCTTGAGTTTTTCTGACAGTGAGCGTCTGTTCGAGGCGATGCGCGATGATATCGACAAGCTGGGCGAACTGGAGGAAGAGGCCTCGCACCGGGAAGGGGACGCAGCGATCGAGCGCGGTGAGGCCGTAGGGATTTTTCAAGGCGGCATCCTGCTGGTCGGTCTGCTCGGGGGCATCCTGGTGATTCTTGTCCTGCCGCTTGTGGTGCTGACGCCCATGCGTCGTCTGCTTCACCGCGTCGAGCAGATTGCCGAGGGTGGTGGCGATCTGAAAGGGCGTCTTGAAGTGCGTTCGGCTGACGAGCTGGGACAGCTTGGCACCGCCTTCAACCGTTTCCTCGACAAGCTTCAGCCACTGATCGCCGAGGTGGGCCGGGTGACCGGAGAGGTGGAGGCTGCGGCTCGTGCCATGGCCAGCATGGCCGCCACCAACGATCAATTGATCAGCAGCGAACATGCGGCCCTCGATCAGGTCAGCACCGCTGCGACCCAGATGAGCGCGGCTGTACACGAAGTGGCCCATAACGCGGTGAGTGCCTCGGACGCCGCGCAGCAAGCCAGCAGCCGCTCCCGGGATGGTGCCGAAGTCGTCACCAGCACGATCGAATCGATCCGCCAGTTGGCCCAGGAAGTGGAGAGTGCCTCGGGCACCATCGAGGCCCTTGCCCAGGAAACCTCCAGCATCGGTGCCGTCCTTGAAGTGATTCGCGGCATTGCCGAACAAACCAACCTGCTTGCACTCAACGCTGCCATCGAGGCCGCACGGGCTGGCGAGCAGGGCCGTGGTTTCGCCGTGGTGGCCGATGAGGTCCGGGCCCTGGCGGCGCGTACCCAGGATTCGACCAAGGACATCCAGGTGCGTATCGAGCGCCTGCAGAGCGGGGTCGCCAAGGCTGTACAAGCCATGCAGGTCGGCAGCAGCAAGGCCCGCGACAGTGTCGAGCGCGCTGCGGGTGTGGATCAGGTGCTCAGTGGCACCAGTGGCTCCATCGAGCGCATCAACGACATGGCCGCACAGATCGCCAATGCCTGTGAAGAGCAGAGCAGCGTGACCGAGGAGATCGCCCGGAACATTTCCGATATCCGTGACCTGTCCAACGAAGCGGCAGAGAATTCCGCCCAGAGCATGCACGCCAGCCAGCAGCTCTCCAGCCTGTCGAGGAGCCTGGCGGAACTGACCGGCCGTTTCCGCACCTGAGGCAAACGCGACAGTGCCTGTTTCCAAGTCTGACGCGGCACTCACTCATGAGCGCCTGCGCGCCCTGCACCAGGACGGTTTCGTCCTGCTGCCCGCCGTGTTGGGCCGTTCGCAGATTGTCGACCTGCGCCGGGCCATCGACGCACTGAAGCCCATGCATTGGGACTACAGCGGCGTCATCGATCACTACAAATGCGTCTTCAATCGCGACCCGTTCTGGTTGCCCTATCTCGATGTGGACGGCGTCATCGAACTGGCGGAAGCGGCCCTGGGGGATGATTGCCATATCATCGGCCAGACCGCCTGGCGCTGCCACCCCGGTTTCGTCGGTGCCCCGTTGCACCTGGACTACCTGATGATGGAGTTGCCGCCGAGCCTGCTGCTTGATCCGGCCTTCGACTTGCCGATGCAGATTTTCACCGCCCAGTTCTACCTCGACGATATCGATGCCGATCTGAGCCCGACACGCGTCATTCCTGGCAGCCACCGGGCGGGACGCGCGCCCGTGGCAGGCGAGACGCAATGGGCGGGACGTTCCGCGCAGCCAGTGTTATGCCGGGCTGGCGACGTGCTGGTGCTGCGTAGCGAGTTGTGGCATGCCGGCAGTGACAACCGGACCGTCGACCGCTCGCGTTACCTGCTGCAAGTGCACTATGGCCGACGCATGATGGCGCAGAAGTTCTCTCCATACCTGCACTGGCAGTTCAACCCTGCCGTGCTCGCGGCCGCGACCCCTCGCCAACGGCGCCTGTTGGGCGATCATCTGGAAGCCGAATACGATTGACCCTGTTTCGTGGTCCGGTCAGATCCAGACATCGTTCTGCGCGGTTCGCTCATGGGTTTCGCCCGTGTTGATGACGCCCCGAGGTTCGATCAGCAGTACTTTCGCCTCCCGGGCGGCGCTGGGCCGATGTTCGATGCCTTTCTTGACGACATACATTTCGCCCGCGCCGATGGTCACCCAGCCGTCCCGGAAGTCGATACGGAGTTCGCCTTCCAGCACGATGAAGGTTTCATCGGTGTCGGCGTGGGAATGCCAGATGAAGTCGCCTTCGAGCCGGGCGAGCTTGAATTGGTAGTCGTTCATTTCAGCCACGACTTTTGGTGCCCACCGATCCTGGAACAGGGCGCATTTCTGAGCGAAGTTGACAGGTGAATGCTGTATGGCCATCGAGGAATGCTCGCTTTGGAGTGGGGGAAGCCACACAAAGCTGTTCCCCAGGCTGGGCGGCCCGGCGAAGCAGCTTATGGGCGGTGCGCGCGACGCTGCTTCAGATCTCCTTCACAGGCGTCTCGCCCTGGACATTCTTGATCAGTCCGATGACATGCAGGCAGTCAGCCTTGTTCACATAGGACTCGCCGCTGGCGATCGTCTCGTGGTTGCCGGCCCTCAAGCGCCAGCGCCATTGGCCTTTTCCGCTGCTCTGGGTGCCTCGGGTCTGTCTGTAGATCTCAAAATACATCGATTCGCTCCCTGCGATTTACTCATTCAAGACATGTTTTGAACATGTCGTCGAAAGCCTAGCCAAGCTTAAAATTTTCGCTATCGCAAATACGTTTCCAAGGGTTATGAGATATTGCTATTCATGACAGCCTCTGGGGAACCATGGATGAACCGTAGCGAATTACGCAAGGCCGATATCAACCTGATGGTGGTGTTCGAAACGCTGATGCTTGAGCGCAACGTGACCCGGGCGGCGGAAAAGCTGTTCCTCGGCCAGCCGGCCATCAGTTCGGCCCTCAATCGATTGCGTACGCGGTTCAATGATCCGCTGTTCATTCGTGTCGGTCATCGCATGGAGCCCACGGCCCGGGCCGAGGAACTTTTCCAGCACCTTTCGCCGGCGCTGGATTCGCTGTCGGCGGCGTTGAGCCTGACCCATGATTTCGATCCCGCCAGCAGTACCATGACGTTTCGCATCGGTCTGTCGGACGATGTCGAGTTCGGCCTGTTGCCGCCGCTGCTGCACAGCTTGCGACGGGAGGCGCCGCAGGTCGTGTTCGTGGTCCAGCACGTCGATTACTGGCGCATCCCCGATTTGCTGGCAGCGGGTGATATCACCGTGGGAATCAGCCAGACCCGGGGATTGCCGGCCAACGCCAAGCGCAAGCTGCTACGGCAGATTCAGCCGCGGGTATTGCGAGCCGATGCGTCGGACTCGCCTCTGACCCTGGATGAATACTGCTCGAGGCCCCACGTGCTGGTGTCTCACACGGCGAACGTCGCCGGTCTGGCTGACGAATGGCTGGCCGAGATCGGGCGCAAGCGCCAGGTCGTGCTTTCGGTGCCACAGTACAGCGCGTTGCCGGCGTTGCTGGCGGGCACCGACCTGATCGCCAGCCTGCCGGACTATACCGCCACCGCCATGGCGGCTTCGGGCCAGTTATTCAACGAGCCCTTTCCATTCAAGACCCCGACCCTGGACCTGTCGATGGTCTGGCTGAGCCATGTCGACAACGACCCGGCCGAATGCTGGTTGCGCTCACGGCTGGAGGCGTTCATGGGCAATCGTGGGCCATCGGGACAACCCGAGCATTCCTGATCGCCTCTTGTCACGCAAGGCTGTGCCCGGGAAGCCAGGCGGGGTATGGTTGCGTCGGCTGGAATCCACATCGCCTTATTTCGAACCGGAGTCGAAACATGCCCCACCTGCACCTCGAGTACACCCCCAATCTGCCCCAGTTGAATGCCGATGTGGCTTTGCTGCGCCTGAATAATGCGCTGGTGGCGTCCGGTCAGTTCGCGGCCGAGTCGGATATCAAGAGCCGCGCCAGGAAAGTCGAGCATTTTCGGGTGGGCACCGGTCTGGGCGAGCGAGGTTTCGTGCATGTGAAACTCTCCTTGCTCAGTGGCCGTTCGCCGGAGATCAAGAAACAACTGGCCGACAGCCTGCTGGCGGTGCTCCAGGAGCTGGGCCCATGGCCGGCAGGGCTCAGCGTGCAGTGCAGCGTGGAAATGGCGGACATGGACCGGGGCTCCTACGCCAAGGCTGTCATCGAAAACTGAAACTCAGGCATCAAGCCCGGCGCAAGCCTTGACGATCTGTTCTCGCAGCCAGGCATTGGCGCTGTCCTGGTCGGCTGCCTGGCTCCATTGCATGTTCAAGGTGAACCCTGGCAGCCCCTTGGGAGCTTCGCAGTGACTGAACACTGCCTCGTCGGCCAGCAGCCTCTGGATGCGGCGAGGCAGGGTCAGGATGAAGTGGGTGCCGGTGATCATCTTCAAGGCCGCGCTGTAGCTATTGGCGCGCGCGGCAATCTGTCGCTGGTGTGCCTGCCGTGACAGCCAGCCGTCCACCATGTTGGTGGATGAGATCCAGGGCGACGGAAAAACGTGCCGGCGCTGTACGAAAGATCGAAGGTTCAATTGCGGCTCCAGTGGCGCCGCCTGCCTATCCAGCACACAGACCAGGTCATCTTCCAGCAATTGCCGGGATCTGAAGTCGGCATGGTCGCTATGGAAGTGCGGGCCGAAGCAGATCACCAGGTCCAGGCTGCCGTCGCGCAGGCCCTGGGCGGGGATGTCCGTCTCGAGCTTGTGCATGTTTATCGCCACGGGCAGGTCCGCATAGTCGAAGTCCTGGAGCAGCTTCGGCAGGATCAGTTGTTCGAAGTATTCCGGCGCGCAGATGTTGAACGTGACGGCGTGCCGGGTGGGATCGAAGGTGGGGGCACCGTCATGGCACCGGTTGATGCTTTGCAGGATGCTGCGCACATGGTCGTACATGCCTACGGCTTTATAGGTGGGGCGCATGCCGGTGCGGGTGTTGACGAACAATTCGTCCTTGAAACAGGTGCGCAATTTCTTCAGGCAGTAGCTGACCGTTGACTGGCTGACACACAATGCCTCGGACACGCCGCTGACGCTGCTTTGCTCGTACACGGCGCTAAACACCATGAGGTCCTGCATATCCAGCTTTCTGAGGGAGTTACTGTTCAGCATCCGTTGCTTCTCGCTGTGCTCCTTGCGCGGATCTTGCGCAAACCAGACCGATGATCCTAGCGGAACGATGGTTCCAAGTGAATGCCGCGCAGGCTGTTTCACGGTCGGGAACGGGACAGATAGTGTAGGGAACACGACAGGCACGAAGACGAGTCCGGCCCGCTTCGGCTGCCGCCCCGACACTTGATGTGTGCCTCTTAAAAAATAATTTAGTAGCAACTTTTTCACGAAAAATTGATGGTGGCCTACCTAAAGTTTGTGTTGTCGTGAAAAACGAATTTTCACACTTAGTTTCGGCAGTTCTTTTTCAAAGAGCAACTTTCAGGAAGCCATCAATCATTATGCTGCCTATTAAAGCCGTGCGCCCCGAGTGGGTGACGCTGGTCGCCAGTGCCTTTTTACTCGTTGCCTTCAACACTGTTCTATGGGAGCACTTGCTGAGCATCACGGCGACCGATGGCCGGGGCATGCTGATGGGCCTGGCATTTGTCGTGATGATCTTCTGTGCCTTCAACCTGGTGCTCACCCTCGTGGCGTTCCGTCCAGTGCTCAAGCCCGTGTTGATACTGCTGTTCTTGATCAGCGCCGGCGTTGCCTATTTCATGGCCCAGTACGGTGTGCTGATCGATGCCGGCATGTTTCGCAACTTCGCCGAAACCAACGCCACGGAAGTGCGTGATCTATTGTCATTGAAGTTGTTTGCCTACTTAGGATTGCTCGGCGTATTGCCGTCCTGGTTGTTGTGGAAGATGCCGATCAACTATCGCCGGTGGCCCAGGGAGTTATTAAGCAAGTTATTGGTTGGTATGGTTTCTGCGGCCGTCATCGGTGGGGTCGCGTTGATCAATTACCAAGGATTGTCGTCATTGTTTCGCAACCACCACGAGTTGCGCCTGATGGTCGTGCCGAGCAACTACATCGGCGCCTCATTCGGCTACCTGCGTGAGCAGGTCGCGTCCGCCGAACAACCGTTCATCAGGCTGGGGGAGGATGCGAGTCGCGATCCGGCCTGGCAGACCCATGCCCGCAAGTCCCTCACCGTACTGGTGGTAGGGGAGAGCGCCCGCGCCGAGAACTTCGGCATCCTCGGCTATAACCGCGACACCACGCCGAACCTGGACCACGAGGCCGGCCTGATCGCCTTCACCGACGTGCATTCCTGCGGCACCGAAACCGCTGTGTCGGTGCCGTGCATGTTTTCCAACATGGGGCGCAAGGATTATGACGCCAGCAAGGCCAGGAACGAAGAAGGCCTGTTGGACGTGCTCAAGCGCGCCGGCCTGGAAGTGATCTGGCGGGACAACCAGTCCGGCTGCAAGGGCACCTGCGACCGGGTCACCGTTCAGGACGTGAGCAATCTCAAGGACCCGGACCTGTGCGCCAATAGCGAATGTCGCGACGAGATCCTGTTGCAGGGGCTGCAGCATTTCATCGACACCCTGGACAAGGATACGGTGCTGGTCTTGCACCAGATGGGCAGCCACGGGCCGGAATACTTCAAGCGTTATCCCAAGCAGTACGAACATTTCACCCCAGTGTGCGAAAGCAACGCGTTGAACAATTGCAGTCGCGAAAGCATCGTCAACGGCTACGACAACACTTTGGTGTACACCGATCACGTGCTATCGACCTTGATCGACCTGTTGCGGGCCAATCAGGACAAGGTCGACACGGCCATGCTGTATCTGTCGGACCATGGCGAGTCCCTGGGCGAATACAACCTGTTCCTGCATGGCACGCCCTATATGCTGGCCCCTGAGCAGCAGAAGCACGTGGCAATGCTCGCCTGGTTTTCCGACAGCTATCAGAAGTCCTTTTCGGTCGACACCCATTGCCTTCAACTGAGTCGGGAAAAGCCCCTGTCCCAGGACAACCTGTTCCATTCGATGCTTGGGTTGCTGGAGGTCAACAGCAAGGTCTACAACCCGGATCTGGACATGTTCGCCAACTGTCGCGGCGCCGTGATCGATGGAGTGCTGGCTCGCCAATGATGTTTGCTTTCATCCGGGGCGTTCAATCTTTCATCGGACCGCCCCTTTAGCGGCGGGCATGTCCGAGTGACGCCCTGACTGCTGTCGAGCAATAAATCAAAATGTAGGACTATTCTTGCCGTTGCGCAGGCGATTTCTCTCAGGCTCTTGCTCTATGGATGCTCGCAATCGCTGACGGCGATATATACTGCGCGCCATTCTTCAAGGGAGAGCCGTGTGGCCATCGATATTCACTGGATTCGCGACAACGATAGCCTCGGTCGGTTTTGCGCCGAATGGCAACAGTTGCCATTCGTCGCCCTCGACACCGAATTCATGCGGGTCGACACCTTTTACCCCATTGCCGGCCTGCTGCAGATCGGCGATGGCACGCGTGCCTATCTGATCGACCCCTTGACCATCGATAACTGGCAGCCCCTGGCGGCATTGTTGGAAAACCCGGCGGTGCTCAAGGTGCTGCACGCCTGCAGCGAAGACCTTGAAGTGCTGTTGCGCCTGACGGGCAGCCTGCCCGCTCCATTGTTCGACACCCAGTTGGCCGCCGCCTACCTGAACCTGGGTTTCTCCATGGGCTATTCGCGGTTGGTGCAAGACGTGCTGGGCATCGAGCTGCCCAAGGGCGAGACCCGTTCCGACTGGTTGCAGCGGCCCTTGTCCGAGACGCAGATCAGCTACGCCGCCGAAGATGCAGTGCACCTGGCGGAAGTTTTCGTACAACTGCGCCCGAAGCTTTCCGATGAGAAGTACGCCTGGGTTCTGGAAGACGGCGCCGAGCTGGTCGCCAACCTGCGCCGCGAAGTCGATCCTTACGAGGTCTACCGCGAAGCCAAGCTGGCCTGGAAACTGTCCCGCGCCCAACTGGCCGTGCTGCGGGAACTATGCGCCTGGCGTGAGCGGGAGGCGCGGGCCCGTGACCTGCCACGCAACCGGATCATACGCGAGCATTCCCTATGGCCCCTGGCCCGTACCCAACCGGATAACCTCGGTGCCCTGGCGAAAATCGAGGACATGCACCCACGTACCGTGCGCCAGGATGGCGAGTTTTTGCTGGACCTGATTAAACGCGCCGCCAACGTGCCGCCCGAGCAATGGCCCCCGGCCGTGCCAGAGCCGTTGCCCATCGAGGCTTCGGCGCTGGTCAAGCGACTGCGGGCACTGGGGCAGGCCGAGGCCGAACGCCTGGGCATCGCCCCGGAACTGATGCTGCGCAAGAAAACCCTCGAAGCGCTGATCAAGAGCGGCTTCCCCGAGGGTCCTTACCAATTGCCCGATTCGCTGCGTGGCTGGCGCCGCGAATTGATGGGCCAGGCACTGCTCGATAGCCTGGCCACTGCCGGAGAACAGCCTTGAAACGTATCTGCTCCATTTACCGCAGCTCGAAGAAAAACGAGATGTACCTCTATGTGCTCAAGAGCGATGCACTGGCGCGGGTACCCGAGCCATTGCTGGCTGCCTTCGGCAAGGCGACCCATGTGTTCGACCTGGTGCTGAGCCCCGAGCGACAGCTGTCCCGCGAGGACATCAACAAGGTGCTGGAGAACCTCGACACCCAGGGGTATCACTTGCAGATGCCACCGGCCGAAGACGAATACATCGAGCATCTGCCCGAAGAGTTGCTGCGCCGCAACGACCCGGTCTGACGCACCCCAGGGGCGCCTGTCCTGGCGCCTCTTGAACGATACTGGATTTCCTGGCGATTGCCGCATGGATGGAGCGACACTCTGTCGGCAGTCGTCTGCACTGTTTTTGAAAGGTTTGATTCATGCGCGTTCTGATTGCCGAACACGACCACGCGGTGTATGCCCAATTGCTGCGCCAGGCTGCACCCGATCTCGAAGTCCTGACCAGCGGCGACTCCGCCGAACTGTCGCGCCTGGCCAGCGACTGTCCGGTCTGGCTTGGCCAGCCCGATCTGCTGGCGACGCTGTTGCGTCAGGGCCATCGACCCCGCTGGCTGCAATCGACCTGGGCAGGCATTACGCCGTTGTTGGCCGAGGGCCTGACGCGGGACTATCGTCTGACCCGCGCCGTGGGCATTTTCGGCCAGCTGATGGCCGAATACGTGCTCACCTACATGCTTGGCCATGAACGCGAAGTGCTGGCGCGGTTGGTCAGCCAGGTGGAGCGCAAGTGGGACAACCGCCAGGGGCAAGGCCTGGCGGGGCGCAAGGCGTTGATTGTAGGGACCGGCGATATCGGCCAGTGTGTGGCGAAGTTCCTCGTGCCCTTTGGCGTGCAGCTCTATGGCATCGCCAGCGAGGCACGGGAGCTGGCGCCTTTCCTCGAGGTTGGGACGATGAAGGACCTGCCGCGCCTGGTCGGTGAGGTGGACTACGTCATCAACCTGCTGCCCAACACGCCCCAGACCCACGACGTGTATGACACGGCGCTGTTCAGGCAATTCAAGCCTACCGGGCTGTTCATCAATGCCGGTCGCGGCGTGGCCGTGGTGGACGCGGACCTGGTGCAGGCCTTGAAGGACGGGCACCTGGCCGGCGCGGTGATCGACGTCTGCCGCCAGGAGCCGCTGCCACAGCGTCACCCGTTCTGGACGGCATGGGGCCTGTTGCTGACCGGTCACAGCTCGGCACCGACATCGCCTCCGATGCTGGTGCAATTGTTCCTGGAAAACCTGCGGGCCTATCAGGCGGGCGAAGCCCTGCGCGGGGAAGTGGACTTCGCCCGGGGTTATTGAGACGGCCGGACCGGTCGTGGGAGCGCATTCGCCCCCACGCTGGCGCAGGACTACAGGGTGAAATCGCCTTCGGCCACCAGCTCGCTCAACGGCCGGCGCGGGCTTGGGGTTTCCCGGGCCTGGAGGTATTCGGCCAGGGTGGACTTGTCCCCCAGCTTGCCGATCGCCACGGCCGCGTGCAGGGCGTAGCCCTGGGGAATCTTCAGTTCCTGGCGGGTCAGTTCGTGGTCGAAACCGGCCATGCCGTGGGTATGCCAGCCACTGAGGCTGGCTTGCAGCGCCAGGTGACCCCAGGCCGCTCCCGTATCGAAAGTGTGGCTCTGAGCCGGGGTTTCCTCGGTGGCACCGGGTACTGCGAAGGTGGTTTTCGAGACGACGATCACCAATGCCGAGGCGTGCTGGGCCCAACTGCGATTGAACTCGTTGAGCAGGCCCAGGAAGCGCTCCCAGTTCGGCGTGTCGCGGCGTGCGTAGAGGAAACGCCAGGGTTGCGAGTTGTAGGCCGACGGCGCCCAGCGCGCGGCTTCGAAAAAGCCCATCAGGGTTTCTTCGGCAATCGGCTCGCCGGTGAACGCGCGCGGAGACCAGCGTTCGATGAATTGCGGGTGGATGGCGTAATCGGCGATGCGGGGATTGGCGCTCATGAAGATGACCTGCTCGGGTTCGGGACGGGAATGACGCAACCTACTGCCCGTTGCCCGGCCTGACAAGCCCCGCCTACCGACAGTCGCCAATGCTTGGCCTGGCGAGGCCCCGGCACTAGACTGTCGGCCTTTTCACCACCTGATGTTGATGCCCGAGCCATGGCCGCCAAAGTCGAACCCTTCTGGATACGCAAGACCCTCGATCAGCTCGATGCCCAGGAATGGGAGTCGCTGTGTGACGGTTGCGGTCTTTGCTGCCTGCAAAAGCTCGAGGATGAAGAAGACAACAGCGTCTATTACACGCGCATCGCCTGCAAACTGCTGGACCTCAAGACCTGCCAGTGCACCAACTACCCCAACCGTCGCGATTTCGTGCCCGATTGCATCCAGCTCACGCCGGGCAAGGCCGACGAGTTCAAATGGTTGCCGCCGACCTGCGGTTACCGGTTGGTCAGCGAAGGCAAGGACCTGCCGCTGTGGCATCACCTGGTCTGCGGCGACCGCGACGCCGTGCACCATGAGCGCATTTCCCAGTCCGGGCGCATGCTGGCCGAAGGCAGCGTGGCCGAAGATGACTGGGAAGACCATCTGATATTCCGCGCCGGTTGAGCCACCGGACGTCGCGACACCAGGGGAAGTGCATGGCTGAAGGATTGAGACGCACGCTGGTCCTTGGGTGGCTGGCGTTGAGCGGACCGCTGTGGGCGGCGCAGAAAGTCGACCTGGACTATCACGTCCATCTGTTGCCAAAAAGCGACCAGGCCGAGGTGCGCTTGACCCTGGCACGGGGTTCGGCAGTGCGTAGCCTGGATTTCGACCTGGGCGACGGTAGCCGCTACAGCGACTTCAAGGCAGACGGGAAGTGGCAGCTCACCTCCGGCCAGGAGGCCCGAGGCGTCTGGCAACCGGGCCCCGACAAGGCGAGCCTGAGCTATCGCGTGCGCATCAGCCATGAGCGCAAGAGCGGCGCTTTCGAAACCCGCATGACCCCGGGCTGGGCGTTGTTGCGCGGCGACGACCTGGTGCCGGCGGCCCGGCTCGACCAGCAGGACGGTGTGGAACTGGTAGCCCGCCTGGAAGTGGCATTGCCCGATGGCTGGAAAAGCGTCGAAACGCCTTGGCCGCGCATCGGTAAGCAACGCTTTCGCATCGATAACCCGTCACGCCTGTTCGACCGTCCCACGGGCTGGATACTTGCCGGCAAGCTCGGCAGTCGCCGCGCGCGCCTGGGCGAAACCGAAGTGACAGTCGCATCGCCCCAGGGCCAGGGCATGCGCCGGATGGACGTCCTGACCCTGCTGACGTTCGTCTGGCCGCAGGTGCAGGCGCTGATCCCGCGGCACCCGCCGAAGCTGTTGATCGTTGGCGCGGCCGATCCTTTCTGGCGGGGAGCCCAGGCCGGTCATGAGTCGATCTATCTGCACAGCCGGCCGCCGCTGGTCAGCGAACGGGGCAACAGCCCGTTGCTGCGCGAGTTGGTGCAGGCGCTCGTGCGCATCAACGACAGCGAGCGCAGCGACTGGATCAGCGAAGGCCTGGCCGAGTATTACGGCGTGGAATTGCTGCGCCGCGCCGGCGGCATGAGTGATGACCGCTATCAGGCCCTGAATGAACGCCTAGCCCGGGACAGCAAGGGCGTGACGACGTTGCGCGGCGAGCAGGTCAACCCGGCGACGGTGGCCAGGGCGGTGTTGTTGCTGCAGGAGCTGGATCGGGAGATTCGCTTGAAGACCCGTAACAAACGCTCCCTGGACGATGTCCTGCAAGCGGCGATGCGCCTGGAAACGGTCGATACCGAGGAATTTGTCCAGCTCAGCGAAAATATCCTGGGGGCGGGCTCTACGGTGCTGGATACACGTTTGCTCCAGTGACACTGCCATCGCGAGCAGGCTCGTCCCCACGTTGGTTCTTCAGGGGCACATCATCTGTGTCCGATCCGATCAATGTGTGAGCGAGCCTGTTGGCGCCAAGGCCATCAGCGCAGTTGCATCTGCCCGATCAAAGCCCCGCCTTGGGCGAACTCAACGAATCATTCCCCGTCACCGTGGCCGTGTGGGTCGCCGCTTCGGCGTTGGCCTTCATGCGGGTCAGTTCATCGCCGGCCTGCTCGATCCGCGCGCGTGCGTTGCGCAGGTTCTGACGATTCTTTTCCAGCAGCGTCTTGGCCGAGCAATGCCCGGTGATGCCCCGGGCCAGCGCCATGCCGCCGATGGCCAACTGAGCCAGACCGATGATGCCGCCACGACGCAGGCCCTTGCCCATCATCAGCACACCGCCGGCCAGGGAGCCCGCGCGCTCCCAGCCATGTACGTTTTGCACGGGACGGGACTGAAAAGGGGTGGACTCAATCGGCTCGAACGGATTGTTATCGCTCATGATCTGTCTCCGGTATGGGAATTTGTATAAAACTGACTGTCGGAGCAGATCCGTCGTTCAATGGAATTTCGCACCGGTCAGCGGAATTGCGGCCCCGAGCGTGTGTTGTTGCCCTTGGCCATGCGGTCGTAGAGCACGACGTTGACGGTGGCGGCCAGGTTCATGCAGCCGTTGGTGGGGATGTACACCACATCCTCGCACCAGTCGCGGATGTCCTTGTCCAGCGAGCCGTCTTCGGGGCCGAAGATGTACAGGGCCCGGTCCGGATGCGTGTATTCGGGCAGGGGGCGGGCGCCTTCCACCAGCTCAACGGCCACCGGTACGCAGCCCAGGGGCAGGATTTTTTTCAGGTCGTCGATGCCGATCAAGGGAATGTCGTAATGCACTTTCTTGGTGTCGGTGACGAAGTCGGCGGCGCGTTCATAGCGCTTGCCGGTGTAGAACACCGACGCCACGCCGTAGCAGCCGGCGGCACGCATGACCGAACCGACGTTTTCCGGCGACTTGGGGTTGAACAGACCGATGCAGCTGTAGCGTTTGTTGGCCACGGGCAGGATGCCTTTGGTAAAAGGCGCGATTATACGGGGAATGCGGAAGTGGGGTGAGTTCGCGATGGGGCAAGCTCTTGCATCGCTATCGCGAGCAGGTTCGTTTCCACATTGGCGCTGCTATGGCCCGCTCACCTGTGAGAGCGGGCCTGCCCCCTGAAAAACGCTCGACGGACCTTGGAACACTGGGGTGAGATCTCTCGGGTGGCAGCGTTCACTCGTCCTTTTTCATCAACCCGGCCAGCGCGGCGAAAGGGTTGTGGGTCGCCTTCGCGATCTTCGGCGTGCTCAGGGAACCGTCCCCGAAATACTGCTGGTCGGTGTAGCGCGAATGCTCGTTGTCGTGGCAATACAGGCACAGCAGCTCCCAGTTGGAGCCGTCCTGCGGGTTGTTGTCGTGGTTGTGGTCGCGGTGATGAACGGTCAGTTCGCTCAAGCGCTTGCCAGAGAATTCACGCGCGCAGCGGCCGCAGACATGGGGATACATTTTCAGGGCTTTGTCGCGATAACCCATTTCCCGGTCGCGCTGGGCGTCGGCGAGGATGCGGTCCAGCTTGGCGGTATTGGACGGCGGTGTGGACGAACTCATGGGTTCACCTTTTGGAGAAGACTGATGACGGTTGAACAGAGTTTAGCTCAGCACTGCCGGCCTTCGCGATGCCGGTTGATGCACCGGCAAGGCAAACCCCCGAGCAGCAGCTAGCCTTACATGGACAATAGCCACGGAGCCATTGATGAAGCGCACCCTGCTAACGGCGGTCGTCCTGGCGATACTTTCGATCGGTTGGGCACACAGCCAGCAGCCGACGATCCCGGTGAGTCCGCCGAGCATCCCCGGTTCGCCCGGTACCGCTACACCCATGCCATACCCGCCTGTGGTTCCTCGCAGCGCGCCCCAGGCGGGGCCCGGCAGCGGTGGGCCGCCGTTGCTGCCGCCCATCGAGATGCCCAGGCCGCCCAAGGACCAGCCTCTACCGGGGATGGAGCCGAAACCGCCAAAGGCTAAGTCGCCGGGGGGTTAGCCCTGAGTCGCCTGGCTTGCGCAATGGCAATAACCCTGTTCGCGATGGCATCGGATCAGCCAGGCCCATATTGGTCCTGCCAGCGATTTTCAAGGGCCTGATAAAGGGTGCTAGACCTGCTGCGACAACAGTTGTCCATCGGCCATGCGCAGGCGCTTGGACAGGGAGACGGCGAGGGCGCGGATGATCTTGGCGGCGACCTTCGGGGCGTCGTTGAGCATTTTTTCCAGGGAGTCCTTGCCCAGGTTCAGCAGCTGGCAATCACTGGCCGCGATGCAACTGGCCGAACGCCGTTCACCGTCCAGCACGGCCATCTCGCCGAATGCCCGGCCGCTGCGCAGGGTGGCGATGGTCACGGGCTGACCGTCGGGGCCGGCTTTTTGCACGGCCACCTGGCCGGTGTGGATGATGCACATGAAACTGCCGGCATCGCCTTCGCGGAAAATGGCTTCGCCCTGGGCAATGGCGCTGATGCTGAAATAGCCTGAGGCTGCGGCGAAATCCACGGGCAACAGTTGGTCGAACAGGCCGCAGTCCATCAGCCAGTCGCGGATTTCATTGTTCAGTAAGGTCGGTTCTGGCATGTCTTCACGGTCTTTTTCTTGTGTCTGTTGCGGTTTCGGATTGAAGAAGACCCCGTGTGGGAACGAGTTGCTCGCGATGGCGCCGAATCAGTCGGCATCGATATTGACTGACACATCGCTATCGCGGGCAAACCCTATATCGCCTTGGGGGGAGTGGTACAGGGAGCCAGGCTCTGTACGAAAAGCCTTGATACTCGTTCATGCTGCGTTGAATAACTGCCTCGCCTGACCTGTGTTTCGAGACTTTTCGTACAGAGCCTAAGACCCGACCACGCCACAGAGTTCCTCAGACCAGCCCCAAAACCTTCAACACAAACGCATATTCGAGCGCTACGTCACGCAATCCCTGATAGCGACCGCTCATGCCACCGTGGCCAGCGCCCAGTTCAGTCTTGAGCAGCAACGGATTGTCGTCGGTCTTGGTGGCACGCAATTTCGCCACCCACTTGGCCGCTTCCCAATACTGCACGCGGCTGTCGTTGTACCCGGCGATCACCAGCAGCGCCGGATAGGCCTGGGCGCTGACGTTCTCGTACGGGGCGTAGGCCTTGATCCGATCATAGACCGCCGGCTCCTCGGGATTGCCCCATTCGTCGTATTCGGTGACGGTCAATGGCAGGTCCGGGTCGAGCATCGTGTTGAGCACATCGACGAACGGCACTTCGGCAATGGCGACCTTGTACAGCTCCGGACGCTGGTTGAGCACCGCGCCGATCAGCAGGCCTCCGGCGCTGCCGCCGCTGATTGCCAGCTGCTCGGCCGTGGTGAAACCCTGGGCGATGAGGTGCTCGGCACAGGCGATGAAGTCGCTGAACGTGTTGTGCTTGTGCTCCTGTTTGCCCGCGCGATACCAGGCTTCTCCCAGTTCGCCGCCGCCGCGTACATGGGCGATGGCAAACGCCACACCGCGATCGAGCAGGCTCAGCCGGGCATGGGAAAACCACGGATCGAGACTCTCGCCGTAGGCGCCATAGCCATAGAGGTACAAAGGCACCGGCCGGCCAAGGGCTTCGCGCTTGATCACCAGGCTGATGGGTACTTGCGTGCCGTCCGGCGCGCTCGCCCAAAGCCGCTGGCTGACATAGGCGTCCGCATCGAACGGGCCCAGCACCGGGGTTTGCTTGAGCACCACCTGTTCGCCGCTGGCCAACTGCAACTGACGGATCTGCGCCGGACGGTTCAGGGCCTCATAGCGCAGGCGGATACGCTCGCTGACGAATTCCAGGCTGTTTTGCACATGCAGGCTGTAGGCTGCGTCCGGTAATTGCACCCGATATGCCGGCAAACCCTGTGGGTGAACTTCTATGATGGGCAGCCCGCCCTCGCGCAAGCTCAAGGTCATGGCGCCGGCGTTCAGGCTCAGGCCGTCGATCATCACCGTGTCGCTGTGGGGGATCAGGTTCTGCCAATCGGCCTCGACCGGCGCCACGCCGGTGTCGGGTGCCTGGTACAGGGCAAAGTTGATGCCGTCGCGGTTGCTGCGGATAAACCACGTCCATTGACCTTCGAGCAGGCCGTGGTCCACGTCATATTCGTGGTCTTCCACCCGGGGCGCCAGGCATGTGAAGGGCTGTTGGGGCTGCGCCGCGTCCAGCACCCACACTTCGCTGGTGGTCTTGCTGCCCAGGGACAGGATCAGTTGCCGCTCGGAACTTGAACGGTAGCAATGCAGGAAGAAACGCCCGTCCGGCTCATGGAACACTTCCTCGGCGGCGGTACCGTCCAACCGATAACGCCAGAGCTTGTGAGGCCGATGGGTATCGTCCAGCTCGCCGAAAAACAGCGTGAGGCTGTCGTTGGCCCAGGTCATGCTGCCGTCGCAGTTTTCGAAGGACAGTTCACTGACCTTGCCGTTGGACAACTCCTTCACGAACAGGGTGTAGATCTCATCGCCCGAGGTGTCCTGGCTGTAGGCCAGGCGCTGATGATCGGGGCTGATACTGAACGCACCCAGGGAAAAGAACCCGCCGCCGGCCAGTTCGTTCGGGTCCAGCAGCAGTTGCTCGCGGCTCTCGTCCACGGTCAGGCTGTCGTCGGCCGGACGCGGGCAGCGGTAATGGCGCGGGTACTCATCGCCGGCGGTGGTGCGGGTGTAGTACAGGTATGGCCCCCAAGGGGAGGGCAGGGACAGGTCGGTCTCGAGGATCCGCCCCTTGATCTCCTGGAACAGGGTTTCGCGCAGTTCGGCCTGGTCGGCCAGTTGCGCCTCCTGGTAGCTGTTTTCGGCCTTGAGATAGTCGAGCACCGCCTCGGTGTCGCGCTCCTGCAGCCAGGCATACGGGTCGACGCCGATGTCCCTGCGGGCAATCGGGGCGTTGGAAACGTGGGCAGATAGGGGCATGAAAGACTCTCGAACGTTGTACGAAAAAGGACAGGTGACCTGTGCGATTAGTTCTGTTGGCCGGTCGGACTGTCCACACAGCTCACCGGGCAGACGCCGGGGCAGCCTCAAGCGCGAAAAGCCGTTACTATAAGCGCCTATTTGCCTGCCTTGCCATGGACACCATGACCGAGAACGACTATCTGATCGCCTGGGGCCTATACGCCTTCGCCGCGCTGGGCTGCCTGCTGGTATGGATGCGCATGACGCGTTTCATGTGGCGCTGGTTGCGCGAGCCGTTGCGGCTGCTGATGGCCGTGTTGCTGTTCAGCCCCACCATCGTCGACCCGGTAAAGGAAAAGGTCGCCCCGGCCCTGGCCATCGTGGCCCTGGACGTGCTGTTCAAGGTCGGCAACAACGCCTGGCGGGCGGTGTCCGATCTGTTCATGTACGGCATGATTGCCTTCGGCCTCTACCTGATCGTGGTACTGATCCGTTTCCCCATCGAGCGTGCCGCCAACGCTCGCAAGGAGCGGGCCGCTGCCGCGAAAGCCGCTGCCGCCGCCGATGACCTGGAGGATGCACCCCCGTTCGGCGTGGCCGGGGATGACCGTTACGGTCGCCCGCCGGTGCCGGGAAACCCTCAGCGTTCGCGTATCGAACCGCGTCTGTAGCCAGGCCTGCCCCCTTCAAGCGAGAGTCCGAGCATGTGTGAGTTATTGGGCATGAGCGCCAATGTGCCGACCGACATCGTGTTCAGCTTCACGGGGCTGATGCAGCGCGGCGGCAAGACCGGCCCGCACCGGGATGGCTGGGGCATCGCCTTTTATGAGGGGCGTGGCCTGCGTCTGTTCCAGGACCCGGCCGCCAGCAGCGAATCGGAAGTGGCGAACCTGGTGCAACGTTATCCCATCAAGAGCGAAGTGGTGATCGGGCATATCCGCCAGGCCAATGTGGGCAAGGTCTGCCTGTCCAACACGCACCCGTTCGTGCGTGAGTTGTGGGGGCGCAACTGGTGTTTCGCCCACAATGGCCAGCTCGCCGATTTCCAGCCCCAGGCCAGTTTCTATCGGCCGGTGGGCGATACCGACAGCGAAGCGGCGTTCTGCGATCTGCTCAACCGCGTGCGCCAGGCCTTTCCGGAGCCGGTCGAGGTGGAGTCGTTGCTGCCGTCCTTGATCCAGGCCTGCAGCGAATACCGCAGCAAGGGTGTGTTCAACTGCCTGCTCAGCGATGGCGACTGGCTGTTCTGCTATTGCTCGACCAAACTGGCCCAGATCACCCGTCGTGCACCGTTTGGCCCGGCGCGCCTCAAGGATGTGGACGTGATCGTGGATTTCCAGGCCGAAACCACGCCCAACGACGTGGTCACGGTGATCGCCACCGAACCCCTGACCGAAAACGAAACCTGGACCCGCTACGAACCGGGCCAATGGAGCCTGTGGCGGCGCGGCGAATGTGTCAGCCATGGCCATACCGAATAAGGACGTCACGTTATGTTGCTCAGTTATCTACGGCTTGTGTTGTTTGCGGTGGGCCTGCTGGTGGGGGTGCAGGTGCCGGGGTTCGTCAACGATTACGCCAAGCGGGTCGAGGCGCACCTGATCGAAGCCCAGACGGGCCTGCGCGGCTTCCAGGACACCGCCAACCAGTTTTTCAAAGGCGACATGCAGGCATTGGTGGCCCATTATCGCGCCAGCGAAGACCCGATCTTTCGCAGCGATGCCGACAGTCTGAACACCCTGTTGGTGCGCCAGCAGGCATTGGACAAACAGTTCCAGGCGATGCAGGGGCCGTGGTACATCCGAGTGCTGCAGGTGGCGCTGGCCGCCGATCCGGACATTCGCAAGGAAACCTGGAACGGCTACAGCTACCAGATCCTGCTGACCCCCGAAGCCATGCTCTGGGGCATCGGCGGGGCCATGCTGCTGTCTTTCGGCCTCGAATGCCTGTTCCGTCTGATCGACTGGGTGGTGCTGGGCGGCAAGCGCCTGCGCCAGAGCCGGCCGATCGAAGAGCGGGACCTGCGCGGGCTCTGACATCGCGTTCGTAGTACTCCTGTGGCGAGGGGATTTATCCCCGCTGGGCAGCGAAGCGGCCCCCCCCCGATGCAGCAATGGAAATGATCCTGCCTGACACACTGTGGTGGCCTTACAGGGGGCGCTTGGCGCCCCAGCGGGGATAAATCCCCTCGCCACAAGGGTGCCCGGGCAGACTTGCCAGCCAGGCCCACATCCTGACCAATCAAATTTTTCTTATGACCCGGCCAAGGTTTTATTCGTTGGACGCGATGGCGTGCGCGCTCAAGAATCGAGGGCAACCGGTCTCTGCGTGCATCGTCGAGGCTTAGAACAATAAAACCGTGGAGAACCACCATGAGTGCACCCGACACCCTCGGCGTCCCCCAGCCCCAGGCCCGGTCCGGCCCGTTCGACTGGTATCGCAACATCAACCAGCAGGAGCGCCGCACGTTCTGGAGCTGCAAGATCGGCTACGCCCTGGATGGCATGGACACTCAGATGCTCAGTTTCGTGGTGCCGACCCTGATCGCGATGTGGGGCATCACCACCGGCCAGGCCGGGCTGATCCACACCAGTACCCTGATCGCTTCAGCGATCGGCGGCTGGGTGGCGGGGATTCTCTCGGACCGTATCGGCCGGGTGCGTACCCTGCAACTGACGGTGCTGTGGTTTGCGTTCTTTACCTTCCTGTGTGGCTTCGCCCAGAACTATGAGCAACTGTTGATCGCCCGCACGCTGATGGGCTTCGGCTTCGGTGGCGAATGGACCGCCGGCGCAGTATTGATGGGCGAGGTGATCCGCGCCAAGGACCGCGGCAAGGCCGTCGGCATGGTGCAGTCGGGCTGGGCCCTGGGCTGGGGCATGACGGCGATCCTGTATGCTCTGCTGTTCTCGGTGCTGCCACCGGAAGATGCCTGGCGGGCACTGTTCATCCTCGGCATCGTCCCGGCGGTGTTCGTGATTTTCGTCCGTCGGCTGGTCAAGGACCCGGAAGTCTATAACCAGACCAAGGCCCGGCTGACGCCGCAGAACCCGGCGAAGTTCTACGAGATCTTCGCTCCCGGCATCCTGTTCACCACGATCCGCGCCTCCCTGCTGACCACCGGTGCCTTGGGTGGCTACTACGCCATCACTTCCTGGCTGCCGACGTTCCTCAAGAATGAGCGTGGCTTGAGCGTGCTCAGCACCGGCGGATACCTGGCGATGGTGATCGTCGGTTCCTACATCGGCTATGTCATCAGTGCCTACCTGTCGGACATCCTGGGGCGCAAGAAGAACTTCGTGCTCTACGCCATCGGCTCGTTCACCATCGTGTTGCTGTACACCCAGGTGCCAGTGAGCAACGACGTGATGCTCTGGCTGGGCTTTCCCCTGGGGTTCTTCGCTTCCGGCATGTTCAGTGGCATGGGCTCGTTCCTGACCGAGCTGTTTCCCACGCGAATCCGGGGTTCGGGACAGGGCTTCTGCTACAACATCGGGCGTGCGGTAGCGGCCTTGTTCCCCCTGTTGATCGGCCTGCTCAGCCAGAAAGTACCGCTGAGCGTGGGTATCGGTGCGTTCGCGGCGGTGTCCTACGGCGTGGTGATCCTGGCAGCCCTGAGCCTGCCGGAAACCCAAGGCAAGCAGCTGGAAGCCGAGTAACTGTTAATCTGTGGGGCACAGGCCCCAGTGCTCAAAATCTACAGGAGCGTTCACGTGAACCGCCTGCTATTGAACTGCGACATCGGCGAGAGCTTCGGCAGCTGGACCATGGGTCTGGACGCGGAGGTGATGCCCTTCATCGACTGCGCCAACATCGCCTGCGGGTTCCACGCCGGTGACCCGAGCATCATGCGCAAGACCGTCGGCCTGGCCCTGAGCCACGGCGTCAGGATCGGTGCGCATCCGGCCTATCAGGACCTGGTGG
The DNA here is from genome assembly GCF_900156465.1 of Pseudomonas sp. 7SR1. Classification (NCBI taxonomy): domain Bacteria; kingdom Pseudomonadati; phylum Pseudomonadota; class Gammaproteobacteria; order Pseudomonadales; family Pseudomonadaceae; genus Pseudomonas; species Pseudomonas sp. 7SR1. The sequence goes on along the minus strand of NZ_LT707064.1, from coordinate 6,036,816 downwards.
GCTTCGGCCGGCGTTCCATGGCCTACACCGCCCAGGAACTGCAGGATCTGCTGCATTATCAGGTCGGCGCCCTCGATGGTATCTGCCGGGCCCAGGGCGGGCGGGTCAGCTACGTCAAGCCCCACGGGGCGATGTACAACGACATGATGGCCAACCCGGCGCAACTGCGCGCCGTGATCCAGGCGGTGGCCGCTTATGACCGGGAACTGCCGTTGATGCTGATGGCCACCCGGGACAACAGCGCCGCGCAGGCCCTGGGGGATGAATATGGCGTGACCCTGTGGTTCGAGGCCTTCGCCGACCGCGCCTATGACAGCGCCGGTCGCCTGGTCTCGCGGCAACTGCCTGGGGCTGTGCACCACGATGCCCAGGTCATCATCGCCCAGGCCCTGACCATCGCCCGTGGCGATGCGCTGACCGCCAGCGACGGCAGCGCCTTGCACCTGCGGGCCAACACCTTGTGCGTGCACGGTGACAACGCCAGTTCGGTGGCGGCCGTGCAACGCATCCGCGAGGCTCTGGACCGGCAGAGCACGCCATGAAGCCACGCGTGGAAGTGGTGGCGGTGGACTGCCTGATGGTGCGCCTGTTCGATGCCATCGCCGAAGACAACATGCCCTGGATGCTCGCCGCCAGCGAGCGTCTGCGCGAGGGGTTCGGCGGGCACCTGATCGATCTGGTGCCGTCCTACACCACCTTGATGGTGCATTACGACCTGCTGGCCCTCAGCCCGGCCCAGGCACGGGAACTGATCGTCCAGGCGCTGGACAACCTGTCGCCGGACGCCCGCTCCGTCGGCCAGCGCCATGTATTGCCGGTCTGGTACGACCCCAGTGTCGGTCCGGAGCTGGGACTGCTGGCCCGTCGCAGCGGGTTGAGCGTGGAGCAGGTGATCCGTCGTCACAGCGAACGCGAATACCAGGTCTTCGCCCTCGGATTCGCCCCGGGATTCGCCTTCATGGGCCTGGTGGACGAGGTATTGGCCGCGCCGCGCCTGGATACGCCCCGCAAACGGGTGGCGGCGGGTAGCGTGGGGATCGCCGAGCGGCAGACCGCGGCCTACCCGGTGGTGTCGCCGGGAGGGTGGAACCTGATCGGCCGCACGCCGGCCAGGCTGTTCGACCGCGAACGTGACGGCTACAGCCTGATGCGGCCCGGTGACACGGTGCGTTTCGAGGCCGTGGGCCATGCCGAATTCATCGCCCTGGGTGGCGACGACACACCGTTGGAGGCGCAGGCATGAGTCGCCTATCGATCGAGGCCAGCACTGCGCTGTGCCTGTTGCAGGACGCCGGCCGTTTCGGTGTCCGCCATCTGGGTGTGACCCAGGGCGGGGCGGCGGACTGGTTGTCGATGACCTGGGCCAACTGGATGCTGGGCAATGCGCTGGACGCAGCGGTGGTGGAGATCACCCTGGGTGGTTTCACCGTGGTGGCCGAAGGTGATTGCGTGCTGGCGATCGCCGGGGCGGACCTGGGGGCGCGGATCGACGGTCAGGCCGTGGCGTCATGGCGCTATTTCGGCCTGCGCAGGGGCCAGACGCTGAGCTTCACTCAGCCGGTGCTCGGTGCCCGCGCCTACCTGGCGGCCCCCGGCGGATTCGATGCGCCGGCGGTGCTGGGTAGCCGAGCGACGGTAGTGCGCGAAGAGCTTGGCGGCCTGGATGGACGCGGGCGGGCGCTGGAGCGCGGGGCTCGGTTGGCTTACTCCGGCGTGGCGGCGCCGCGGCCCATGCCGCACTCGCTGATCCCGGACTTCCAGCAAGCGCAGCCGCTGGACTTGATCCTGGGGGCGCAGAATGGCGCATTCAGTGGGCGAAGCCTGTTCGACGCGTTCAATACCCCGTGGACGCTGGACAGTCGCGCCGACCGCATGGGCATCCGGTTGCTGGGCGCGGCGCTGGAATATCAGGGGCCCTCGATGATCTCCGAAGGCATCCCCCTGGGCGCCGTGCAGGTGCCACCGGACGGCCAGCCGATTGTGCTGCTCAACGATCGGCAGACCATCGGCGGCTACCCGCGCCTGGGTGCCTTGACGCCATTGGCCCTGGCTCGCCTGGCGCAGTGCCTGCCCGGTACGCAGGTACGGCTGCGGCCGATGGTGCAGGAGGTCGCGCATCGCCAGCAGGTGGAGTGTTTGCAGGTGTTTGCCAAGCGCTAAAAGCTTCGCGAGCAGGCTCGCTCCCACAGGGGATCTTTTGTGTGATGAAGATCCCGTGTGGGAGCGAGCTTGCTCGCGATGAGGCCCTGAAAGGCACCAAAGCGTCTACTTGGACAGAAACCGCATCCCTTCTTCCAACCCCCGCAAGGTCAGCGGATACATCCGATCCTCCACCAGTTCCCGCACGATATTGGTCGAGGCGGTATAACCCCAGGTGTCCTTGGGATAAGGGTTGATCCAGATGAGCTTCTTGTAGGTTTCCATGAAGCGCTGCATCCACACGTAGCCGGCTTCTTCGTTCCAGTGTTCGACGCTGCCACCAGCCTGGGTGATTTCATAGGGCGCCATGGCGGCGTCGCCGATGAAGATCACCTTGTAGTCGGGACCGTACTTGTGCAGCAGGTCCAGGGTCGACGTGCGTTCCGAGGTGCGGCGCAGGTTGTTTTTCCACACCGATTCGTACACGAAGTTGTGGAAGTAGAAATACTCCAGGTGCTTGAACTCGGTCTTGCAGGCCGAGAACAGTTCCTCGCAGATCTTCACATGGGCATCCATGGAACCGCCGATGTCGAACAGCAGCAACAGCTTGACGGTGTTGCGCCGTTCCGGACGCATCTGGATATTCAGCAGACCGGCATCCCGGGCGGTGTGGTCGATGGTGCCATCGATGTCCAGCTCTTCGGCCGCGCCCTGGCGGGCGAACTTGCGCAGCCGGCGCAGGGCGATCTTGATATTGCGGGTGCCCAGCTCGACCTGGTCGTCGAGGTTCTTGTATTCGCGCTGGTCCCAGACCTTCACGGCCTTGCCCTGGCGCTTGCCCGCGTCGCCGACGCGGATACCTTCGGGGTTGAAGCCGCCGGAGCCGAATGGGCTGGTGCCGCCGGTGCCGATCCACTTGTTGCCGCCGGCATGGCGTTCCTTCTGTTCTTCCAGGCGTTTCTTGAATTCTTCGATCAGCTTGTCCAGGCCACCCAGGGACTGGATCTGCGCGCGCTCTTCGTCGGTCAGCGAACGCTCGAACTCCTTGCGCAACCAATCTTCGGGAATCAGGGCCTGGAGATGGTCGTCGAGTTTTTCCAGGCCATTGAAGTACGCGGCGAACGCCCGGTCGAATTTGTCGAAGTGCCGTTCATCCTTCACCAGGATCGCCCGGGACAGGTAATAGAACTCGTCCATGTCGGCGAAGATCACCCGCTGCTTCAGCGCGTTGATCAAGTCCAGCAGTTCACGCACGGACACGGGCACCTTGGCGGCGCGCATCTCATTGAACAGGTTCAGCAGCATGGCAATCGCCCTCGCTCTTGTTAACCGAAGCGGATCAGCGAGTACCGCGACGGCTCATGAACGCCAGGCGCTCCAGCAGTTGCACGTCCTGCTCGTTCTTGACCAGTGCGCCGGCCAGCGGCGGGATGGCCTTGGTCGGATCGCGTTCGCGCAGCACCGCTTCGCCGATGTTGTCGGCCATCAGCAGCTTGAGCCAGTCCACCAGTTCGGAGGTGGAAGGTTTCTTCTTCAGGCCCGGCACCTTGCGCACGTCGAAGAACACGTCCAGCGCTTCGCTGACCAGGTCCTTCTTGATGTCCGGGTAGTGCACGTCGACGATTTTCTGCAGCGTGGCGCGATCGGGGAAGGCGATGTAATGGAAGAAGCAGCGGCGCAGGAAGGCGTCCGGCAGCTCCTTTTCATTGTTGGAGGTAATGATGATGATCGGGCGCTGCTTGGCCTTGATGGTTTCGTCGGTCTCGTAGACGTAGAACTCCATCTTGTCGAGTTCCTGCAGCAGGTCGTTGGGGAACTCGATGTCGGCCTTGTCGATCTCGTCGATCAGCAGGATCACCCGTTCTTCGGACTCGAAGGCTTCCCACAGCTTGCCTTTCTTCAGGTAGTTGCGCACGTCGTGGACCTTGTCCACGCCCAGCTGCGAATCCCGCAGCCGGCTGACCGCGTCGTACTCGTACAGGCCCTGGTGGGCCTTGGTGGTGGACTTGATGTGCCAGGTGATCAACCGCGCCCCGAAGGACTGCGCCAGTTGTTCGGCCAGCATGGTCTTGCCGGTGCCCGGTTCGCCCTTGACCAGCAGTGGCCGCTCCAGGGTGATGGCGGCGTTGACGGCCAGTTTCAGGTCATCGGTAGCCACATAGGCGCTGGTGCCTTCGAACTTCATCTGCGATTCCTCGAACGGGAGCGCCGGCCTGGACGAGGCGGGGCGCGAAATAAATGCCATGCCCGACTATAACGCGACGTCCCGCCGACTGTGAACGCAGACGCTGTATTCAGTCTCTGAATGGAGCGTCACATGCTGACTCGGTCTCGGCGTATCTGCATGGGGCTACCCTCGCCACAGAAAGACGCAGACCTTACTCGGTCGAGGGTGCCGGTTGTTCATAGCGGGCGTTGAACGCCTGGACGAAACCGTTGCGCAAGATCTGCAGGAAGGCCTCGAAAGCGCTGATGTCCTGCTGGTGGACGTTGCCGCTGAGTTCCACCCGGGTGGCGAACTGGTTCTTGCGCTGGTTCTTGAGCGCCGTCTCGCCCGTGCCCACCAAGGCTTCCCAGACCGAGCGAAAGATGTTCTTTTTTTCGTTCTCCACATCCTGCTGCCAGTCGAACACATCCACGTCCCGCAGCAAGGGCTTGATGTAGCCGCTGAGCCTGGCGTTCTCGGCTTGCGCCTCGATCACCAGGTCGCCATGGCCGGCATTGAAATCGAATTTGCCGTAGGCCGCGGCGAAGTCGTTCAGGCGCTTGAGTTCGATGTTCCTGGCCCGCAGGCGGAACTCGAATTCCTCGAAATTGCTCAGCGGGTCGAACGTGGCCTGGACTTCCAGCGGGGCGTGCTCGGCCACCAGCGCCTTGCCCTCGAAGCGGGCGTCGCGCTTGCCCTCGGTGTCCACCACGTTGGTCAGGTTATAGAAACTGGCGTTGACGTTGGTGGCCCGCAGGTTGACCGGTGGCTTTGAATTGAAATTGCGGAAGGTGACCTTGCCGTCGTTTAGCCTTACCTCGTTGAGGGTAATGGGCAGCAGCTTGCCCAGTTGTTCGCGCCAGTCGGTGCCCCGGCCGGTCTGGGAATTCTGGCGGTTGGCCCCGCCGTCGACGAAGTTCACCTCGGGGTGGGTGAACTCCACCTGTGCCACCACCGCATGGTCGTACCACAGCGAATGCCAGCTCACCGACAAGTCGATCAACGGTGCATCGACGAACGGCACCGGGACCTTGCCGTCGACCTTGACGATCTGCAGGCCGTTGATGCGGTAGGCCCCGCGCCAGAGCGCCAGGTCCACATCGGCGATCCGGCCACGGTAGTCGCCCATGTCGGCCAGCCGATCGTTGAGGTAGTCGCGCACCAGGTAAGGCAGGGCCAGGTGCAGGGTCACCAGCAGCGCAACGATGGCGGCGACGGCCCACAGTGGCCAGCTGTATCGACGTTTCATGTCATTGAGTCTCCAGCCTGTTCTTGAGAACACCCCCAAAGCCATTGACTGTCGTGACAGGCGGACGTTCGGTGCAACTGGACGCCCAGGGGCAACAGGCATACCTTTAGTCGCTTGAATTCACGCCGCATTAAGGACCCAGCCATGAGCCGTATATACGCTGATAACGCCCATTCCATAGGCAATACGCCATTGGTGCAGATCAACCGCATCGCCCCGCGGGGCGTGACCATCCTGGCCAAGATCGAAGGGCGTAACCCGGGCTATTCGGTCAAGTGCCGGATCGGTGCGAACATGATCTGGGACGCGGAAAGCACGGGCCGGCTCAAGCCGGGCATGACCATTGTCGAGCCCACCTCGGGCAACACCGGCATCGGCCTGGCGTTCGTGGCTGCGGCCCGTGGTTACAAGCTGATGCTGACCATGCCGGCGTCCATGAGCATCGAACGACGCAAGGTGCTCAAGGCCCTTGGCGCCGAGCTGGTGCTGACCGAGCCGGCCAAGGGGATGAAAGGGGCCATCGAGAAGGCCACGCAAATCGTCGCCAGCGACCCCGACACCTATTTCATGCCCCAACAGTTCGATAACCCGGCGAACCCGGCCATCCACGAAAAAACCACCGGCCCGGAAATCTGGAACGACACCGATGGCGCAGTGGATGTGTTGGTCGCGGGCGTGGGCACCGGCGGAACCATTACCGGGGTTTCACGGTATATCAAGAACACTTGTGGCAAGCCGATCCTGTCGGTGGCGGTGGAGCCCGAGAGTTCGCCAGTGATCACCCAGGCGATGGCAGGCCAGGAAATCAAGCCAAGCCCCCACAAGATCCAGGGAATCGGGGCGGGATTCGTGCCGAAGAATCTCGACCTGACGATGGTCGACCAGGTCGAGCGGGTCACCGACGACGAATCCAAGGCCATGGCTTTGCGACTGATGCAGGAGGAGGGAATTCTCTGCGGCATCTCCTGTGGCGCGGCGATGGCCGTGGCTGTGCGCCTGGCGGAAAAACCGGAGATGCAGGGCAAGACCCTGGTGGTGATCCTGCCGGATTCCGGCGAGCGGTACCTGTCGAGCATGCTGTTCAGCGACCTGTTCACCGAACAGGAGACCCAGCAGTGACGTCGGGTTGAAAGCAAGCCTGAGGCGACGAGGGGATATCCCCTCGCCGCGAGAACCAGAGGACAATGTTTGCTGGCGTCAGCCTTGGTTCAGCTGACGCATGCTAGAAGGGTTTATTGCGTTTTACTCAACAGAGAATGTTGCGTCGGACGGTTTTTACCCGGGCCATGAATCTTTACTATGGCCTTCGGCTACGTCGGGCAATTGGCGTCGCTTAAGTTTTTGACAAGGAGTTTGAAAATGACCGTTTCGTTCGTCGCCAAGGCGTCGGTCTTGCTGGTGTTCATAGGCAGTACCCTCTATGTGCACCTGCGCGGCAGGGCACGCCTGCCGGTGTTGCGCCAGTTCGTCAACCACTCGGCGTTGTTCGCCCCTTACAATGCCTTGATGTACCTGTTCTCCGGAGTGCCTTCCAAACCCTATCTGGACCGCAGCAAGTTCCCGGAACTGGATGTGCTCAAGGACAACTGGCAGGTCATTCGCGACGAGGCCATGCGCCTGTTCGACGAGGGATACATCCGGGCTGCCGAAAAGAACAACGACGCCGGCTTCGGCTCGTTCTTCAAGAAGGGCTGGAAGCGGTTCTACCTCAAGTGGTACGACAAGCCGTTACCGTCGGCCGAGCAGCTGTGCCCCAGGACCGTGGAATTGGTCAACCGCATTCCCAACGTCCGGGGCGCCATGTTCGCCCTGCTTCCGGGTGACAGCCACTTGAATCCCCATCGCGACCCGTTTGCCGGCTCGCTGCGCTACCACCTGGGGCTTTCCACACCCAACTCCGAACATTGCCGGATCTTTGTCGACGGCCAGATCTACGCCTGGCGCGATGGCGAAGACGTGATGTTCGACGAAACCTATGTGCATTGGGTCAAGAATGAAACACCCCAGACCCGCGTGATCCTGTTCTGTGATGTCGAGCGGCCGCTGAAAAGCCAACTGATGACGCGCCTCAACCGCACCATCAGCGCCTTCCTGGGACGTGCCACCGCGCCGCAGAACCTGGACGACGAACATGTCGGCGGTATCAACCGGGCCTATGCCTGGAGCAAGTCGTTCAGCGACGGTATCAGTGGCCGGGTCAAGCAGTGGAAGCGCCAGCATCCCAAGGCCTACCGCGTGATGCGACCCGTCCTGGCGGTAGCGGTGCTGACGGCATTGGGCTACTGGTTGTTCGTCTGAGCATTGCATTGCACCTCGAGCGCTGGTTATAGTCGGCGCTCTCGGGTTATCAAACCCATCCTTCCAGAGATCGACTCATGTCTGTATCCCCTGTCATCGCGGTTGTGGTTCCAGCGTTGAACGCTGGCGTCGTGCCGTGCGGGGACCAGCAGCGTGGGCAGATCGGTCAATACCCTCCACCTGTCAGTAGCCCTGCGGTGTACGCCGTCGTATCACCGCCAGGTGTTGGCGTTCAGGGCTGATCGGCCGTCGTTGCCGTTCCCTGTGCCCGCCTGAAAAAACTACTGGACTTCAGCTTCGGCTGAGTTGGCTCTTTGCCTGATAACAGGTGGTATTCATGTTTTTCCTTTCCAGAAACGCCTTATTGGCGGCGGCTTCCACGAGCCTGTTCGTCCTGCTGTGGAGCAGCGGGGCGATCTTTTCCAAACTGGGCCTGGCCCATGCTTCGCCCTTCGCGTTCCTGCTGATCCGCTTTGCCATCGCCCTGTGCGCCTTGGTGGTCTTGATCCCGGTGTTAAAGTTCAAGTTGCCCAAGGCGGGCCAACCGATGTTGTACGCAACGGCCACCGGGCTCGTGCTGTTGGGCGCCTATCAGATTTTCTATCTGTTGGCGCTGCAGATGAACGTCACGCCCGGGGTGATGGCGACGCTGATGGGTGTGCAGCCGATCCTTACCGTGGTGCTCATGGAGCGCCAGCGCTCCTGGCAGCGGATGTTCGGCCTGATGCTGGGGTTGGCCGGGCTGGTCATGGTGGTGTACCAGGGCATCGGCCTGGCCGGTATGTCCCTGGCCGGGATGCTGTGCGGGCTGCTGGCGCTGTTGAGCATGACGGCCGGCTCGATCATGCAGAAACGCATCACCGACAATCCCTTGGGCACGCTGCCTGTCCAGTACCTGGCCGGGCTTGTCCTGTGTGCGGTGTTCGTGCCGTTCCAGCCGTTTCACTTCGAGCACAACGCGGGTTTCATCGTGCCGGTGTTGTGGATGGCGCTGGTGGTCTCGGTACTGGCGACGTTGTTGCTGTACCGCTTGATCGCACGGGGCAACCTGGTGAATGTCACCAGCCTGTTCTACCTGGTGCCGGCGGTGACGGCCATCATGGATTACCTGGTATTCGGCAACCGGCTGGCGTTGTTGAGCGTGCTGGGGATGGTGCTGATTATCATCGGGCTGGCGTTCGTGTTTCGTAAAAGCCGCTGACCACCAGCGCGAGAGTGACTGTACGACCGCCATCGCAGCGGCCTCGCTCCCACAGGGTGATCCTTGTGGGAGTGGGTCTGCTGGCGATGGCATTTTCAGCGACGCTGAGGCACCTGAACGGACGTCTGGGCCGCCGGTTTCAACACCAGCCACAACGCCGCCGCAATCAACACCCCGCCATACAGGTGTGCCATGCCCAACGGCTCATCCAGCAGCAGCGCCCCCCACAGCACGCCGAACGGCGGGATCAGGAACGTGACGGTCATGGATTTGACCGGACCGATGGCGCTGAGCAAGCGGAAGTAGAGGATGTACGCCAGGGCGGTACACACCAGGCCCAGTCCCAGCAGCGACAGCCAGACGCTCCAGCCGCCCCAGCTGGCCGGTGGCTGGCTGATGACGCTGTAGCCGAACAGCGGCAGCAGGAACACCGTGGCGCCGAACATGCTGCCCAGCGCCGAGAGTCGGCTGTCCAGCCCGCCTTGATGATCGAGCCAGCGCCGGGTGAGGAAACCGGCGAAGCCATAGCAGGTGGTCGCCATCAGGCAGGCGAGGGCGCCCATCAGCAATTGCAGGTCGAAGGCCACCGGACCGGCGCCGGTCAGGATGCCGACGCCCAACAGGCCGAGGAACACGCCACTGACTTTCGCCACGGTGAGTTGCTCGCTGAAGAACAGTCCGCCGATCAGCACCCCCATCAGCGGTGTCGTGGCGTTGAAGATCGCCGAATAACCGGCCGGCAGCACCTGGGCCGCCAGGGAATAGAAGGTGGCCGGGATGCCGGAGTTGATCAGGCCCAGGCCCATCACGACTTTCAGCTTGCCACGAAAATTCCAGTCGATACGCATCAGCGCCAGGATCACCAGCAACCCGACGAAGGCGATGGACACACGAAAGAATGCGGTGGGGATCGTACCGATGACAGGGGCGATGATGCGCATGAACAGAAAGCTCGCCCCCCAGATGGCGGCCAGTGACAGCAGACGCAGGAGATCGACGAGGTTCAAGAGGGGGTTCCTTCCGTGGTTGGCTGGCAAGTGTCGCCCCCGCGAAGACCGATGGCAATGGTTGCGTTGCCGCGCGATTGGCCTCTAAGCTCAGTCGCCAACAATAAATATGACCCGCCGAGGTTCACCCTATGCCGCAACCATGGCCCGCCATCGATATCGCCCGTTCGATCCTCGAAGGCTTCGACGATTATCGGGAGCATTTCCGGCAGATCACCGACGGCGCCCGTGCCCGGTTCGAGCAGGCCCGGTGGCAGGAGGCACAGGCGGCGTCAGCGGCACGAATCAACCTGTACGAAGAAAAAGTCTTCGAAACCGTGACCCGCCTGCGCCAGGCGTTCGATGCCGAAGCGCTGATGGACGTCAGTTGCTGGCCGCTGGTGAAAAGCGCCTACATCAGCCTGATCGACCTGCGCTTCGACGACGAGCTGTCGGAGACCTGGTACAACTCGATCTTCTGCGGCCTGTTCAGCCACGACCTGATCAGCGACGGCACCATGTTCATCCACACCACCCGGCCCAGCCTGCGCCGGGCCCGCGCTGCCCAGACCCGCACCTACAAGCCCCAGGGCCAACTGGACCGGATGCTGGCGAGCATCTTCGCCGATTACCGTTTCAGCGAGGACTACGCCGATCTGCCGGGTGACTTGCAGCGCCTGGAGGCCCAGCTACGAGAGAACCTGCCGGACTGGGTCTGCAAGGACCCGGAACTGACAGTGGAACTGTTTTCCTCGGTGCTCTATCGCAACAAGGGCGCCTACCTGGTGGGCCGGATCTTCACCCGCGATGACCAATGGCCCCTGGTGATTCCGTTGCTGCACCGCGAGGGCCGGGGCATCCAGATCGACGCCTTGATCACCGACGAGGCACAGGTGTCGATCATCTTTTCGTTCACCCGGTCGTACTTCATGGTGGATGTGCCGGTGCCGGCGGAATTCATCGGCTTCCTCAAGCGCATCCTGCCGGGCAAGCATATTGCCGAGCTGTACACGTCCATTGGTTTCTACAAGCACGGCAAGTCGGAGTTCTATCGCGCGTTGATCAATCACCTGGCGAACACCGACGACCGCTTCATCATGGCCCCCGGGGTGCGGGGCATGGTCATGAGCGTATTCACCTTGCCGGGCTTCAACACGGTCTTCAAGATCATCAAGGACCGTTTCTCGCCGTCGAAAAACGTCGACCGCGCCACGGTGATCGAGAAGTACCGGTTGGTGAAGAGCGTCGACCGGGTGGGGCGCATGGCCGATACCCAGGAGTTCGCCGATTTCCGCTTTCCGTTGAGCAAGTTCGAGCCGGCCTGCCTGGAGGAGCTGCTGGATGTGGCGCCATCCACGGTGTCGGTCGAGGGCGACACCGTGTTGATCCGCCATTGCTGGACCGAACGGCGCATGACACCGCTCAATCTCTATCTGGAAAATGCCAGCGAAGCCCAGGTGCGCGAAGCCCTGGAGGACTATGGCCTGGCCATCAAGCAACTGGCGGCCGCCAATATCTTTCCCGGCGACATGCTGCTCAAGAATTTCGGCGTGACCCGCCACGGTCGCGTGGTGTTCTATGACTACGATGAAATCTGTTTCCTGACCGAAGCCAACTTCCGCCACATCCCCCAGCCTCGCACGCCGGAAGACGAAATGGCTTCCGAGCCCTGGTATTCCATCGGGCCGCTGGATGTCTTCCCCGAGGAATTCCCGCCCTTCCTGTTCGCCGACGCCGGGCAACGCAAACTGTTCGACCAGATGCATGGCGAGCTGTACAACGCCGACTATTGGAAAGGCCTGCAAGAGGCGATCCGGGCAGGGAAGGTGATCGATGTGTTCCCGTATCGGCGCAAGGACCTGGACAACGAGTAACCCGGCAGGCTCCCTCGCCACAAAAGCAGCCTTGACGAAAATCTCCTGTGGGAGCGAGCTTGCTCGCGATGGCGGCATATCGGTCAACATCAATTGAGGCTGAACCACCGCTATCGCGAGCAAGCTCGCTCCCACAAGGATGTGGCGGTGGGCTGCTTTGCGTGTTCGGCGCAATGGCCGCAAATCTGCGACAATCGCCCCTTGCTCAAACCGATGACCCTTGCGTACCTGATGACTGACCAAGCCCCCGCTATCGACAAACTGCTGAAGAACCTCGACCACGCCATGCTCGCCGACCGTCACCGGTTGCGGCGTCAGTTGCTCGAGCTGCGCAAGAAACCCGACGAGGCGAAACTGGCCCAGTGGGTGACGCGGATGCAGGCGTCGTGCGACCAGGTGCTGGCGCGCAAGGCCAGCCTGCCGGTGATCCGTTATGACGACAGTCTGCCGATCGCCGCCAAGCGCGATGAAATCAAGGACGCGTTGCGAAAACACCAGGTGCTGATCATCGCCGGCGAAACCGGCTCGGGCAAAACCACGCAGTTGCCCAAGATCTGCCTGGAAATCGGTCGCGGCCAGCATGGCCTGATCGGCCACACCCAGCCACGGCGGATCGCCGCCCGCAGCGTGGCCAGCCGCGTGGCCGAGGAACTGGGGACGCCGCTGGGAGCGTTGGTGGGGTATCAGGTGCGGTTCGAAGACCAGAGCGATGCCAACACACTGGTCAAACTGATGACCGACGGCATCCTGCTGGCCGAAACCCAGAACGACCGTTACCTCGAGCGCTACGACACGATCATCGTCGACGAAGCCCACGAGCGCAGCCTGAACATCGATTTCCTGCTCGGCTACCTGAAGACCCTCTTGCCCCGTCGTCCCGACCTCAAGGTCATCATCACTTCGGCCACCATCGACCTGGAGCGCTTCTCCAGGCATTTCGACAACGCTCCGATCGTGGAAGTCTCGGGCCGTACCTTCCCGGTGGAAACCTGGTATCGGCCCCTGACCCTGGAGCAGGACGAGGAAGGCAACCGGGTCGAGGACGACCTGACCGTCGACCAGGCCATCCTGGCCACGCTGGATGAAATCGCCGCCCATGAGCGCAGCGAACGCCGCAGCCCTGGGGATGTGCTGGTCTTCCTGCCGGGCGAGCGGGAAATTCGCGACGCGGCCGAGATGCTGCGCAAGGCCCAGCTCAAGCACACCGAGATCCTGCCGCTCTATGCCCGCTTGTCGCCGGCCGAACAGCAGCGGATCTTCCAGTCCCACCCGGGCCGGCGCGTGGTGCTGGCGACCAACGTCGCCGAGACCTCGCTGACCGTGCCGGGCATCCGCTACGTGATCGACAGCGGCACCGCGCGCATCAGCCGCTACAGCTATCGGGCCAAGGTCCAGCGCCTGCCCATCGAGGCCATTTCCCAGGCCAGCGCCAACCAGCGCAAGGGGCGCTGCGGGCGGGTCGAGCCGGGGATCTGCGTGCGGTTGTACAGCGAGGAGGATTTTCTCGGGCGGCCGGAGTTCACCGACCCGGAGATCCTGCGCACCAACCTGGCGGCGGTGATCCTGCAGATGCTGCACCTGCGCCTGGGTGAAATCACCGATTTTCCGTTCATCGAGCCGCCGGACGGCAAGGCCATCAGCGACGGTTTCAACCTGCTGCAAGAGTTGTCGGCGGTGGACCGCAACGGCCAATTGACCGCACTGGGTCGTCAGCTGGCGCGCCTGCCAGTAGACCCGCGTATGGGCCGCATGTTGCTGGAGGCGGCGAAGCTGGGCAGCCTGCAGGAAGTGCTGATCGTCGCCAGCGCCATGTCGATCCAGGATCCGCGGGAGCGTCCGCCCGAGCGCCAGCAGGCGGCCGATCAGGCCCACGCCCAGTGGAAGGATCCGGATTCGGATTTCGCCGGGCTGGTCAATCTGTGGCGTGGTTTCGAAGAACAGCGCCAGGCCCTGACCGCCAGCCCGTTGCGCAACTGGTGCCGGAAGAACTTCCTCAATTACCTGCGTCTGCGAGAGTGGCGCGATTCCCACCGCCAGTTGAGCCTGATCTGCCGCGACATGCAGCTGAGCCTCAACAAGGACCCGGCGGATTACCCGAAACTGCACAAGGCGGTGCTCTCGGGCCTGCTCAGCCAGATCGGCCAGAAAACCGAGGACGGTGACTACCTTGGCGCCCGTCAGCGAAGGTTCTGGGTGCATCCGTCATCGGGCCTGGGCAAGAAGCGTCCGCAGTGGCTGATGACCGCCGAACTGGTGGAAACCACCAAGCTGTACGCGCGCATGGTGGCCAGGATCGAGCCGGACTGGATCGAACCCCTGGCCGGGCACCTGATCAAGAAGAACCACTTCGAGCCCCATTGGGAGAAGAAACGTGGGCAGGTGGTGGCCTATGAGCAGATCACTCTGTTCGGGTTGATCGTGGTCGGGCGTCGGCCAGTGCACTACGGCCCGGTGGACCCGGTGGTGTCCCGGGAACTGTTCATTCGCGAGGCCCTGGTGCGCGGCGAGATCCAGTCCAGGGCCAAATGCCTGGGGGCCAATACCCGCTTGCTGGAGCAGCTCGACGAACTGGAGGCCAAGGCCCGCCGGCGGGACATCCTGGCGGATGAGGAAACCCTGTTCGCGTTCTACGACGCGCGGCTGCCCGCCGAGACCCACCAGACGGCGACCTTCGACAGCTGGTACCGGATCAACAGCCAGAAAGACCCGCAGTTGCTGATCATGCGTGAAGAGGACGTGCTGGCGCGCGAGGCCAGTGAGGTCACTGCCGCGCATTTCCCCGACACATTGCGTGTCGGCGACCTGACCTTGCCGTTGAGCTATCACTTCGAGCCCAATCATCCGCGCGACGGCGTGACGCTGCGCGTACCGGCGCCGCTGCTGCCCATGTTGCCGCCGGAGCGCCTGGAATGGCTGGTGCCCGGCATGCTCGAGGCCAAGTGCATCGCCCTGGTGCGCAACCTGCCCAAGGCCTTGCGCAAGAACTTCGTACCGGTGCCGGACTTCGTCAAGGCCGCGCTGCAACGCATCACGTTCGCCGAAGGTTCGCTGCCTCAAGCGCTGGGCCGTGAACTGCTGCGCATGACCGGTGCGCGGGTCAGCGACGAAGCCTGGACGGAAGCCGCGCAGCAGGTGGAAAGCCACCTGCGCATGAACCTGGAAATCGTCGATGGCCAGGGCAAGTTCCTGGGCGAAGGCCGTGACCTGGCCGAGCTGACGGCGCGATTTGCCGAAGCCAGCCAGGCGGCCCTGGCCGTGCCCCAGACGGCGAAAAGCCAGGCGCCGGTGCAAGCCAAGGTGTTCGCGCCAGTGGCCGAGAAAACCCAGCAGCAGATCGCCGGGTTGTCGATGACGGTCTACCCGGCTTTGGTGGAAGAGGGAGGCGTGGTCAAGGAAGGTCGTTTCCCGACCCCCGCCGAAGCCGAATTCCAGCATCGCCGCGCCCTGCAACGGCTGCTGATGCAGCAACTGGCCGAGACGGCGAAGTTCCTGCGAGGCAAGTTGCCGGGCCTGACGGAGCTGGGCCTGCTGTATCGCGAGCTGGGCCGTATCGATAGCCTGGTGGAAGACATCCTGCTGGCCAGCCTCGACAGCTGCATACTGGAAGGCGAAGCGAACCTGCCCCGCGACGGCGCCGCGCTGGCTTCCCTGGCCGAGCGCAAGCGCGGCGGCTGGACCGAGCACGCCGAACGCCTGGCGAAGCTGACCCTGGACATCCTCAAGCTCTGGCACGGTCTTCAAAAGCGCTTCAAGGGCAAGATCGACCTGGCCCAGGCCGTGGCCCTGAACGACATCAAGCAGCAAATCAGTCATCTGGTGTACCCCGGTTTCGTGCGCGAAACCCCGCACCAGTGGCTCAAGGAGTTGCCGCGCTACCTCAGGGCCGTCGAGCAGCGCTTCGAAAAGCTGGGCAGCCAGGTGCAGAAGGATCGGGTCTGGAGCGGCGAGTTGTCGAACCTCTGGGCGCAGTACCAGGCCCGTGCCGCCAAGCACGCCCAGGAAGGCAAGCGCGATCCGCAGCTGGAGGTGTATCGCTGGTGGCTGGAGGAGTACCGGGTATCGCTGTTCGCACAGCAACTGGGAACCAAGGTGCCGATTTCCGATAAGCGCCTGGGCAAGCAGTGGAGCGTGGTAGAGGGCTGATCGCAGAATCAGGGGGTAGCCCCATGACCCCTGTGGGAGCGAGCTTGCTCGCGATAGCAGTGGTTCAGCTTGCATTGATGTTGACTGATACACCGCAATCGCGGGCAAGCTCGCTCCCACAGGTTTTGTGTTGTAAGTGAGGGAGAATGGGCCAAACGCCAGCGTTTATGGCAAACTTCGCGCCTATAAATGCCGGTCCCGTGGTTTTGAGCTTCAATGCCACGGGCGGATCGGAATAAAGCGATGCCAGGTCTGCTTCCCCAGGATGGGAAAAGACCCTTTGCGTATTGGTACGGTTGTACCAATGCTTTCTGCCTGAACAGATCAGAGACACGACCATGTATAACGTCGTCATCAGTGGCACCGGCCTGTACACCCCGGCCAACAGCATTTCCAATGAAGAGCTGGTGCAATCTTTCAACACCTACGTCGCGCAGTTCAATGCCGACAATGCCGAGGCCATCGAGCGGGGTGAAGTGGAGGCATTGACCGAATCCAGCGCAGCGTTCATCGAAAAGGCTTCCGGTATCAAGAGCCGCTTTGTCATGGACAAGGACGGCATCCTCGACCCGCAACGCATGACCCCGCGCCTGCCCGAGCGCTCCAACGAAGAGTGGTCGGTGCTGTGCGAAATGGCCGTCGGTGCCGCCCGTCAGGCCCTGGAACGCGCCGGCCGCACGGCCGCCGACATCGACGGGGTGATCGTCGCCTGTTCCAACCTGCAGCGCCCATACCCGGCCATCGCCATCGAGGTCCAGGAAGCCCTGGGGATCGAGGGCTTCGGCTTCGACATGAACGTGGCCTGTTCCTCGGCCACATTCGGCATCCAGGCGGCAGCCAACAGCGTGCAACTGGGCCAGGCCCGGGCCATCCTCATGGTCAACCCCGAGGTGTGCACCGGCCACCTGAACTTTCGCGACCGCGACAGCCACTTCATTTTCGGTGACGCCGCCACCGCGGTGATCATCGAGCGGGCGGACCTGGCGACGTCGCCGTACCAGTTCGATGTGGTCAGCACCAAGCTGCTCACCAAGTTCTCCAATAACATCCGCAACAATTTCGGCTTCCTCAACCGTGCGGCAGAAGAGGGCATCGGCACCCGGGACAAGCTGTTCGTCCAGGAAGGTCGCAAGGTCTTCCGTGACGTCTGCCCGATGGTGGCCGAGCTGATCGGGGCTCACTTGGAAGAAAACCAGCTGAACGTCGGCGAAGTGAAGCGTTTCTGGCTGCATCAGGCCAACCTGAGCATGAACCAGCTGATCGTGCGCAAGCTGCTGGGGCGCGAGGCCACCGAGGCGGAAGCACCGGTGATTCTCGATACCTACGCCAACACCAGCTCGGCCGGTTCGGTGATTTCGTTCCACAAGTATCAGGACGACCTGCCCAGCGGCTCGGTCGCGGTGCTCAGCTCGTTCGGCGCCGGCTATTCGATCGGCAGCGTGATCCTGCGCAAGCGTTGATCCACACTTCGGCGAGACGGTTCATTGACGAGGAGATAAATCCCCTCGCCACGAATACATCGTCAGTCTTGCCAGGCAGCGGGGGATTGAATGACGGCCATCGATGACACCCAGCTGCTCCAGCGCCTGCTGGCGGGCGAGCAGCAGGCCTACAAGGAATTGGTCGGCACCTATCAGGGGCCGATGCGCGCCGTGGCCTATGCCATCGTCGGCAGCCGTCATGCCGATGAAGTGGTACAGGACGCCTGGCTGTCGGTGGTGCGAAATCTCAGCGGGTTCCAGGGGCGCTCCAGTCTCAAGACCTGGCTGTTGACCATCACCGCCAACACAGCCAAAGGGCGCTACAAGCAGAATCGTCGCGAGGTGCTGCTCGATGACCTGCCGTCGCCTCACGGCACCGTGGGGGATGATCGTTTCGCCGCCGATGGCCATTGGCTGCTGGCGCCGTTCGCCTGGCATCAGGACTCGCCCGAGGCCTTGCTTACCGAAGGCGAGTTACGTGATTGCCTCGAACACACGCTGCTCAGCCTGTCGCAACTGCAGGGCAGCGTATTGGACCTGCGGGAGCGGCAGGGGCTGGAGTTGCAGGAAATCTGTAATCTTCTGGACCTGACGCTCTCCAATGTACGGGTGCTGTTGCATCGCGCACGGCTGAAGGTCTTTGCGACGGTGGAACATTTCGAGGAAACCGGTGAATGCTGACCTGCAAGGAACAAGTAGCGCGCTCCAGCGATTACCTCGATGGTCAATTGACCTTTCGTGAGCGCCTGATGGTGCGCCATCACCTGATGTTCTGCCCCAACTGCCGGCGTTTTATCCGCCAGATGCGCCTGATGCAGGCGACGCTCAAGCGTCTTCCCCAACCCCCCATTCCCGATCTGGATCACCTCGCCGAAAAGCTTGCCGCCGAGCGTCGCCGAAACATCCGCTGAGTCCTGAGAGCCCCTGTGGGAGCGAGCTTGCTCGCGATGGCGGTGTATCAGGCAAAAAGCTGTCACTGACATACCGCTAGCGCCAGCAAGCTCGCTCCCACAAGGGCTGGCCGTGGTACTGGTTATTTCAATTCGAAGTAAAAAGTTCCGCTGTCATGAAATCTTTATGTGATGGCAACTTGCCTGACACAACCCGCCGCCAAGATCCCCTCCCAACACCAGCGGGCCCGTTTCCGCGTGTTTTCTAACGCATAGACTACCAACAGGGGAATTCTTCGATGATCCGTAAGCACTTCGCAGGTTTTGCCGCCAGCGCGCTGGCAATGGCAGTAACCGCCCAGGCTTTCGCCGGTACCGTCACCACCGACGGCGCCGATATCGTGGTCAAAACCAAGGGCGGCCTTGAAGTCGCCACCACTGACAAAGAGTTCAGCTTCAAGCTTGGCGGTCGTTTGCAGGCTGACTACAGCCAGTTCGACGGCATCTACACCGACAACGGCAATTCGGCCGATGCCGCCTACATCCGCCGCGCCTTCCTGGAACTGTCCGGCGTGCTGTACACGGATTGGGCCTACACCATCAACTACGACATGTCCCACAACAGCGGCGACTCCGACAACGGCTATTTCGACGAAGCGTCCCTGGCCTACAACGGCTTCAAGCCGGTTTCGATCAAGGTCGGTCGTTTCGACCCCGACTTCGGCCTGGAAAAAGCCACCAGCTCCAAGTGGGTCACCGCACCTGAGCGCAACGCTGCCTACGACCTGATCGACTGGACCAACAGCCACCAGAACGGCCTGGGCCTGCAAGCCTCCAGCACCTTCGCCGATTCGTTCTATGCCTCGGCCGGTGTGTTCAGCAAGGACACCGACGACACCGACGGCGACAGCGTCAAGCAAGTCAACGGCCGTTTCGTGTTCGCGCCGATGCATGACGCCGGCAACGTGCTGCACTTCGGTGTGAACGTGGCTTCCCGTGACGTGTCCGACACCGTGTTCGACGCGCGTTATCGCTCCCGCCTGGGGATGCGTGGCGTGGAAACCCTCGGCGGCAACGATGCCGGTCCGAACGGCAACCGTCCGGTACTGGGCGGTGCCAACAACTCGCCGGCCGGCTCCTACGACCGTGACACCGCGTTCGGCCTGGAAGCCGCCTTCGCCATGGGCCCGGCCTCGATCCAGGGTGAATACGTCACCCGCAAGACCAAGGCTGACGCCGACGGTTTCGAAGACATCAAGGGCCACGGTTTCTACGTGCAGGGCGCCTACACCCTCACCGGTGAGTCCCGTGGCTACAAGGTCGGCAAATTCGATTCGATCAAGCCTCAGAACAAGTCCATCGGTGCCTGGGAACTGTTCTATCGCTTCGACAGCCTGACCGTCGAGGACGACAACATCACCACGGCCTCGGCCACCCGTGAAGTGGGCGATGCCGAAGCCAAGGTGCACAACCTGGGTGTGAACTGGTACGCCAACGAAGCCGTGAAAATCACCGGTGCCTACATCAAGGCCAAGACCGACAAGGTCACCAACGCCAATGGCGATGACGACGGTGACGGCTTCGTGGTCCGTGCCCAGTACGTGTTCTGAATCGCGCTGACTTGATACAGAGCTCTTTCTTCATCCGTTAAAGCTCCTTTCGACCCCGCTCCGGCGGGGTTTTTTTATGGTGCGCAGGCCGAGATCGGCGATACTCGCCCCATCCGCAGTCTGGAGATCGGGGAACCGCATGCCGCTACACGTCCTGGACAACCTGTCCGCCATCGCGCCTCAAGAGTGGGACGCACTGGTGCCCGCCAACCAACCGTTCCTGCGCCACGCCTTCCTGGGCGCGTTGGAAGACAGCGCCAGCCTGGGCGCGCAATCCGGCTGGCGGCCGGAACATCTGCTGCATATCGAAGAGGGTCGTCTGCTGGCCGCCTTGCCCAGTTATCGCAAGTGGCATTCCTACGGCGAATATGTGTTCGATCATGGCTGGGCCGACGCCTGTGCCCGTGCCGGGATCGACTATTACCCCAAGCTGCTGACGGCGGTGCCGTTCAGCCCGGTCAGCGGTCCGCGACTGCTGGCGGCTCGGGTCGAGGACGGCCTGGAGTTGCTGGCCAGCCTGCCGGGCTACCTGGAAATCGAAGGGCTATCCAGCGCCCATATCAACTTTACCGACGCCTTCACCGACTCGGCGCTGGCCGGGCAGGAGGGCTGGCTGCAGCGAATCGGCTGCCAGTACCACTGGCAGAATCGCGGTTATCGGGATTTCCAGGATTTCCTCGACGTGCTCAGTTCCCGCAAGCGCAAGCAGATGCGCAAGGAACGCGAGCAGGTGGCAGGGCAGGGCATCGAGTTCGAATGGCTCGAGGGGCATCAACTGGATGAGGCGTCGTGGGATTTTGTCTATGCCTGTTACGCCAATACCTATGCGATACGCCGGCAGGCGCCGTACCTGACCCGGGCATTTTTCAGCCTGTTGGCCGAACGCATGCCCGAGGCCATTCGCGTGGTCCTGGCCAGGCAAGGCACCCGGCCGGTGGCGATGGCATTCAGCCTGGTGGGGGGCGACAGCTTCTACGGGCGCTATTGGGGCTGCCTGGCGGAGTTCGACCGCCTGCATTTCGAAACCTGTTTCTACCAGGGCATGGACTACGCCATTGCCCACGGTTTGCAGCGTTTCGATGCGGGTGCCCAGGGCGAGCATAAGCTGATTCGCGGTTTCGAGCCGGTGATCACCCGCTCCTGGCATTACCTGCGCCACCCCGGGTTGAAAGCGGCAGTGGCGGATTTCCTCGCCCGCGAGCATGAAGGCGTGTTGGCCTATGCCGAAGAGGCCAGGATGGCACTGCCGTATCGGCAGTGCTGATATCGGCTGACCGACACCGGCCCCTGTGGCGAGGGGATTTATTCCCGCTGGGTTGCGCAGCAACCCAAAAACCTGAGACTGCGCTCTGTCAGGCCAGCCGGGTTCAGCCTGCCAGGAGCCCGATGGGGATAAATCCCCTCGCCACAGTGAGCAAGCCGTCAGCTCCTTGTTCATGGGGCCAAGCCACACCTCTCAGCTCAGTCGATCCCCACGAACCCTCCGGTCTGATGCTGCCATAACCGCGCATACAACCCGCCGTGGGCCAGCAGTTCGGCATGGCTGCCGGTTTCGGCGATGCGGCCGTTTTCCAGTACCACCAGGCGGTCCATGCGAGCGATGGTCGAGAGGCGGTGGGCAATGGCGATCACGGTCTTGCCCTGCATCAGCGTCTCCAGGCTTTCCTGGATGGCGGCCTCCACTTCGGAGTCCAGGGCTGAGGTCGCTTCGTCCATGATCAGGATCGGCGCATCCTTGAGCAGCACCCGGGCAATGGCGATGCGCTGGCGCTGGCCGCCAGACAGTTTCACGCCGCGCTCGCCCACATGGGCATCGAAACCGGTACGGCCCTGGGCATCGGATAACAACGGGATGAACTCATCGGCCCGGGCCTTGTGTACGGCTTCCCATAGCTGCGCATCGGTGGCGTCGGGCTTGCCGTAGAGCAGGTTGTCGCGAATCGAGCGGTGCAGCAGCGAGGTGTCCTGGGTGATCATGCCAATCCGTTCGCGCAGGCTTTCCTGGCTCACTTCGGCGATGTCCTGGCCGTCGATGAGAATGCGTCCGCCCTGTACGTCATACAGGCGCAGCAACAGGTTGACCAGGGTGGATTTCCCCGCGCCGGACGGGCCGATCAGGCCGATCTTTTCCCCTGGCCTGATGGTCAGGTTCAGGTCGCTGATCACGCCGCTCTTCTTGCCATAGTGGAAATCCACATGCTCGAAGCGCACTTCACCACGGGCCACCTCCAGGGGCTTGGCGTGGTCGCGGTCGGTGACGGTAACTGGTTGGGCGATGGTCTGCAGGCCGTCCTGGACCATGCCGATGTTCTCGAAGATGCCATTGACCACCCACATGATCCAGCCGGACATGTTGACGATACGAATCACCAGCCCCGTCGCCAGGGCAATGGCGCCGACGCTGATCAGCGATTGGGTCCATAGCCACAGCGCCAAGGCGGTGGTGCCGACGATCAGCATCCCGTTCATGCTGGTGATCACCACGTCCATGCTGGTCACCACGCGACCGGCCAGCTGGGCCTTTTCGGTCTGCTCCTCGATGGCCTCGCGTGCGTACTGCTGTTCGAAATGGGTATGGGCGAACAGCTTCAGGGTGGTGATGTTGGTGTAGCCGTCGACGATCCGGCCCATGAGCTTGGAGCGGGCATCGGAGGACACCACGGAGCGTTCCTTGACCCGTGGCACGAAGTAGTAGAGCGCGCCGATGTAGGCGCTGATCCACAGCAGCAGCGGGATCATCAGGCGCCAGTCGGCTTCGGCGAACAGCACCAGCGAACTGATGGCGTAGATCAGCACGTGCCACAGCGCGTCCACGGCCTGTACCGCCGAATCGCGCAGGGAGTTGCCGGTCTGCATGATGCGCTGGGCGATGCGTCCGGCGAAGTCGTTCTGGAAGAAATTCAGGCTCTGCTTGAGCACATAGCTGTGATTCTGCCAGCGGATCAGGCTGGTCATGCCGGGGCTCAGGGTCTGGTGCACCAGCAGGTCATGCAGGGCCACGAAAATGGGCCGCAGGATCAACGCCACCACTGCCATCCACGCCAGCTCCAGGCCGTGGATCTTGAAGAAGTCGACGTTGGGCGTGCCCTGGGCCAGGTCGATGATGCGGCTCAGGTAGCTGAACAGCGCCACTTCGATCAGGGCGCCGATCAAGCCCACCACCAGCAGCACGGCGAAGCTTGGCCAGACCTGCTTCAGGTAGTAGGTGTAGAAGGGCAGGACGCGGTCAGGTGGAGCGGCGCTCGGCGCGTCGCGGAAGATGTCGATCAGTTTTTCGAAACGGCGGTAAACCATGGATAAACAGCCCGGGCGAGGGCTCTCCTTTCTGCTGTGAGCGGCGCTCGATCAGCCGCCGCTCAGGCTTGCCCTGTGCCTTTATTGGTCGACGCGCTTGGCCGACTTGATGATCACAGGATCGATCGGCACGTTTTGCATGCCTTGTTTGGTAGCGGCGGGGGAGTTGACGATGATGTCCACCACGTCCATGCCCTTGACCACTTTGCCGAAGACCGCGTAGCCGGCGTCGCGGCCTGGGTCGAGGAACGCATTGTCGGCGACGTTGATGAAAAATTGGCTGGTGGCCGAATTCGGGTTGGACGTGCGGGCCATGGCCAGGGTGCCGCGTACGTTATGCAGGCCGTTGCTGGCTTCGTTCTTGATCGGGTCCTTGGTGTCCTTCTGTCGCATCTGCGGGGTGAAGCCACCGCCCTGGGCCATGAAGCCCGGGATCACCCGGTGGAAGATCGTGCCGTTGTAGAAGCCGCTGTCCACGTACTCGAGAAAGTTCTGCGTACTGACGGGAGCCTTGACCGGGTCCAGTTCGATTTCGATCTGGCCGTTGGTGGTCTCCAGCACTACGTGGGGCGCCTTGGCCGGCTGCGCGGCCATCAGGTTGGCGGCAAACAGGACGGAGCCGACGGCGAGGGCGATGTTTTTCAGCATGGGTTCAATGATCCTGAGGGGTGGAGTCGACTGCGATCAGGAAGTCGAGCAGGGTTTGGTTGAAGTGTTCGGGTTGATCCAGCGGGGTAGCGTGCCGTGAATCGGCGATGACTACCAGCCGCGCATCGGGCAGCAGCTTTACATAGGCTTCTTTGACTGCCACCGGGGTGTAGTCGTGATCGGCGCAGATGACCAGGGTTGGACAGGCGATCCGGGAAAGTCGTTCCTGGACCCCCCAGCCCACGACGGCGTCGAAGCTGGCGAGATAAGCATGTTTGTCATTGGTTGCCCAGCGCCGGGCCATTTCCAGTCGCAGGGCGCTCTGGTGGGGCTTGGGGAAAAGCTTGGCACCGAGGGCCTTGCCGATGGTTTCCAGGCTGAGGATGCGCATCAGGCTCCAGCGCTTGAACCATTGCCAGCAATCGTCCGCGGTACGGATCTTGACCTGGGGAGCGCTGTTGACGATGCACAGGCTCCTGACCAGGCGGGGTTCGTCCACGGCCAGTTGAAAGCCGATCATGCCTCCCATGGACCAACCCACCAAGTGCACCGGGCCCAGGGCCAGGTGCTCGATCAGGGCCACCAGGTCGGCGCTGAAGGCTTCGATGCTGTAGCGCCCGCGGGGTTTGTCGGAACGGCCGTGGCCGCGCACGTCCACGACGATCAGGCGGTAATGGGCGGATAACACCGGGATCTGCTTTTCCCAGTCCTGAGTGCTGGAGCCCAGCCCGTGGACCAGGACCAACGGGGCGCCGTGGCCATATTCCTCGTAATGCAGGTTGCAATCTTCATGAACGAAATAGGCCATCGGCGAAATCCTTGTCAGGCTTGTTCAGGGGCGGCAAAGGGCGCATCCAGCGGCGCGGTGTCGAAGGTGCGCAGCAGTTCGATGAGAATCTGCGTGGCCGGCCCCAAGGGTTTTTCCTTGTTCGAATACAGATAGAAGCTCGGGTTGCGACTGCCGCCCTGGTCCAAGGGTAGCCGCTTAAGCGTGCCTTCTCTCAATTCCCGTTCGATCATGTGCCGGGGCAGCCAGGCGAAGCCCAGGCCGCTGCTGACGAAGGTGGCGGCGGTGGCGAGGCTGCCGACGGTCCAGCGCTGCTCGGCGCCGAGCCAGCCCACGTCACGGGGCTGCTGGCGACCGGAGTCGCGGATCACCACCTGCAGCTGGCTTTCCAGGTCCTGGAAACTGAGTTCGCGATTGAGCCGATGCAGGGCGTGTTCGGGATGGGCCACCGCGACGAATTCCACGTCGCTCAATTCCGCCCCCAGGTAACCGGGAATGCTGAAACCGCTGATGGCCAGGTCGGCCACGCCTTCGAGCAATACTTCTTCGACGCCGGACAGCACCTCCTCGCGCAGGCGCACCCGGCAACCGCGGCTCTGGGGCATGAATGCCGTCAGCGCCCGTACGAGACGGGCGGTGGGGTAGGCGGCGTCGACCACCAGGCGCACTTCCGCTTCCCAGCCTTGTTCCATGTGATGGGCCAGGTCCTCCAGTTGGCTGGCCTGTTTAACCAGTTGCCGGGAACGACGCAACAGCACGCCCCCGGCTTCGGTCAGCACGGCCTTGCGTCCATCGATGCGCAGCAGCGGCACGCCGAGCTGGTCCTGCATGCGGGCCACGGTGTAGCTCACCGATGACTGGGAGCGGTGCAACACTTCGGCGGCCTGGGCGAAGCCGCCGTGGTCCACTACCGCCTGCAACGTTCGCCATTGATCAAGGGTCACACGGGGCGCTTTCATATTGAGCTCCTCTTGTCCTAAGCTGGCGGTCCCCGGGTGGAGACTGCCGAATGAAAAAAACCTGTTGTGCGTTGCTGGCCCTGCTGCCGCTGACTGCCTTTGCCTACCCCATCGACGTGGAAAAACACCTCGAAGGCGTCAGCATCGACTACACCCCCTACGACACCGACGCCGATATCGGCTCCATCCAGGTCAACAACTATGGCAACACCGACGCGGCCTGTACCGTGCTGTTCCGCAATGGTCCCGAGGCACCTCGCACTCGCAAGATCGAAGTCGCCGCGGGCAAGTTCAAGAACGTGACCGCCAAGTTCAATCGCGACATCATCAAGCTGCGGATCGTGCTGACCTGCAAGCCGAAATGATCGGGTGCAAGGCGGCGCTGCAACGCGTGCCTTGCTTATAAACGAAATTATCGATGGTTTGCAGCAGTTATTTGCGCTTTTTCATCGATATGGTCACGTTTAACCTTCACTCCATCGACTGACAACATTTTCCGATGGAGGCTACATCCCATGTCCCGCGTTCTGATCATCGAAAGCAGTGCCCGCCAGCAAGACTCGGTTTCCCGTCAACTGACCCAGACCTTCATCAAGCAGTGGCAAGCCGCCCACCCCGGCGATGAAATCAGCGTGCGGGACCTGGCCGTCAACCCGGTGCCTCATCTGGACGCCAACCTGCTGGGCGGTTGGATGAAGCCTGCCGAGCAACGCAACGAAGTGGAAACTGCTTCGCTGGAGCGCTCCAACCAGCTCACCGATCAATTGCTCGCCGCCGACGTGCTGGTCATGGCCGCGCCGATGTACAACTTCGCTATCCCCAGTACCTTGAAAGCCTGGCTCGACCATGTGCTGCGCGCCGGTGTGACCTTCAAATACACCCCCACCGGCCCGCAGGGCCTGCTGGTAGGCAAGCGTGCCTTCGTACTGACCGCCCGTGGCGGGATCCACGCCGGCGGCAGTTCGGACCATCAGGAACCCTACCTGCGCCAGGTCATGGGCTTCATCGGCATCCATGATGTGACCTTCATCCACGCCGAGGGCATGAACCTGGGCGGCGACTTCCAGGAGAAGGGCTTGAACCAGGCCAATGCCAGACTGGCCGAGGTCGCCTGATCCGTTAATCCTCGGATAATCGCCAGGTGGTCTAGTGACCTGGCGCTTCCCTTCAAACCGTTTTGCGCATCGAACCTCCCTTTGCACTTATTGCTCCTGAGTGCCGTAGCCCGATCGAACGCTTTAGCGACATCGGGCTTTTTTTTGCCTGTTCACCTGAGGTTTGAGTTCTGCAGCGATTGCGACACCGGCCGAGGAAGGGAAACGGGGCGCTCGGTCAAGTCGACACCGGCCCTTCATGATCGAGCCCAGGGAGATAAGAATTGTTTCCCGCCGGTCATCAACCTATGCTTGGGCGCGCGCAGTAGGGAGGCTGTCATAGATGTTCAAACTCAAACGAAAGACATGGGCTTTACTTCTGGCTTATGTCCTAGGTGCCAGTGGGTACATCTACTATCTCTATGTCCAGACCCAGGGCGTACTCACCGAGAACATCAATAACAAGCTGTTGCATGCCGCGTTGGGCGCTTCGGCGATCCTGGGCGACCGCTACCATGACAATCTGGTCGACAAGCAGTCCAAGACCCCGGAACAGGACTGGGACGCCATCCAGCGGCTTTCCAGCTTCAACGAGTCCATGGGCACCGCCTTCGTCTATAGCGTGATCAAGCGTGACGCCAAGGCCATCCTGATCAGCTCCAGCGCATCGGAAAAGGAAATCCGAGAGAAGAATTTCGTGCGGTTCTTCGATCCTTACCCGGATGCCAGCCAGGCGCTGCTCGACAGCTTCGAGCGTACGCAGCCCACCTGGATCGATTACTCGGATCACTGGGGGGACTTTCGCGCTGTCTTCGTCCCCATGAAATCAAGGGATGGAACGGTTTATGTGGCCGGGGCCGAGATTACCCTGGAGGATTACTACCAGCAGCTCAACCACGATTCGCTGTATCACATCGTCGTGGCCATCCTGGTCTTTCTCGCGCTCATTCTTCTGCGCATGCGCGGCCACCTCCAGGAACTGCACATGAACGAACGGCTGTTGAACCAGGCCAAACAGGCCGCCGAAGAGGCCGATCGTTCGAAAACCCGGTTCCTGGCGACCATGAGCCATGAAATCCGCACGCCGATGTACAGCGTCATCGGCGCGACCGAATTACTGGCTCGATCCGACCTGGATCCGGAGCAAAGCCGCCTGTTGAAAACGATTCATGCCAGCGGGCGAACCCTGCTCTCCCTGATCGATAACGTGCTCGACCTGGCGAAGATCGAAGCCGGCAAGCTGGAGCTCAAGCCTTCTATTTTCGAACTCAGGGCGCTGGTTTCGTCCTGTATCGACATCACCCGCCAGAACATCCAGGACAAGCCAGTGGTACTCGAGGCCCAGGTTTCGCCGGATGTGCCATCGTTGATCAAGACCGATAGCGATTGTCTTCGCCAGATACTGATCAACCTGCTGGGAAATGCGGTCAAGTTCACCGACAGCGGCAAGATCTCCCTCAAGGTCACGACCAGTGGTCATGGCCCCCAGGCCTGGCTGGATTTTTCCATTCGTGATACCGGCATCGGCATTCCCGAGGAGCTGCAGCACAACCTCTTCCAGCCGTTCTCCCAGCTCGCAAGGGCGAGCAACCAGCGCTTCGCCGGGAGTGGCCTGGGGCTTTCCATCTGCAAGAACCTGGTGGAGGCGCAGCGCGGAACGTTGTCGTTCACCAGTCAGCCCGGGGTGGGGTCGACGTTCAGCTTCTCGCTCCCGATGGAAATCTTTCCAGTTTCGCAAATCCCCCTCGAGGAGGAGGCGCAGGCGGGTTACGACTCATCCTTTGCCAGCCAGTACCCGCTCGATATTCTTCTGGTGGAGAATCATCCCGTGAGCCAGAAAGTCGCCATGGCGATGCTGCAGGAGCTGGGATATTCGCCGGACCTGGCATCAACCGGCCAGGAGGCGATCAACCGGTGCATGGCGGCGATCCCGGGGATCATTTTCATGGATATCAACATGCCGGTCATGGACGGTCTGGAGGCCATCCGCAGGATTCGCGAACTTCCATGTGGCGATACCTGTTATGTCGTTGCATTTACCGCAAGCGCGTTTTCCAGCGAGATCGAGCGTTTCAGAGCCGCTGGCGCCGATGACGTTCTGACCAAGCCGGCGAACTTCCAAGCGCTGACCCGAGTGCTGCAGCGCGCGACCAATGCCCATTGGCAACGCGGTGCCAGCCACTCGGCCGCAGCTCCCATCCCCGGTCCGTAATCCGCCCAGGCTCGCCCCCCTGCGTCAAAACGGCTATCTTCGCCGCCATTCGAAACGAGGGGCGTATGGGCTATCTACTTTTTGTAACCTTGATCCAGGCATTTTCCTTCAGCCTGATTGGCGAATACCTGGCCGGGCATGTCGACAGCTACTTTGCCGTGCTGGTAAGGGTCCTGCTGGCCGGGCTGGTGTTCATTCCACTGACGCGCTGGCGCCAGGTGGAACCGTCGTTCATGCGCGGCATGCTGCTGATCGGCGCCTTGCAGTTCGGCGTGACCTACGTCTGCCTGTACCTGAGCTTCCGGGTATTGACGGTGCCCGAGGTGTTGCTGTTTACCATCCTCACGCCATTGCACGTGACTCTGATCGAAGACGCACTGAACCGCCGATTCAATCCCTGGGCATTGATCGCGGCGCTGGTGGCCGTGGCGGGAGCCGCAGTGATTCGCTATGACCGGGTCAGCCCGGATTTCTTCATGGGCTTCCTGCTGCTGCAACTGGCCAACTTCACCTACGCGGCCGGGCAGGTCCTGTACCGGCACCTGGTGGCGCGTTACCCGAGCGATCTGCCGCACTATCGGCGTTTCGGCTACTTCTACCTCGGTGCGCTGGCGGTGGTGCTGCCGGCGTTCCTGCTGTTCGGCAAGGCGGATTTCTGGCCTGAAGCTGCGTTGCAATGGGGCGTGCTGGTTTTCCTTGGCCTGGTCTCCACGGCGCTGGGACTTTACTGGTGGAACAAAGGCGCCTGCCTGGTACAGGGCGGGACGCTGGCGGTGATGAACAACCTGCATGTGCCGGTGGGGTTGTTGTTGAACCTGCTGATCTGGAATCAGCACGAGGAGCTGGGGCGGCTGTTCCTGGGCGGGGGCGTGATCCTGGCGGCGGTCTGGATGAGCCGCTTGAGCTTGCGCAGACCGCTGGTTGCCAGGTGAATCATCGGCGATCTCAGCAAGCGCCCGGAGCGCCCTGCTTGATCGCCAATTGCTCCACCATAAATTCGATGAACGCCCGGGTTTTCTGCGGTAGCCGCCGTGCCGACGAGTACACGGCATTGATGCTGATCGCCGGCGCCTTCCAGTCGCACAGGACCGGCACCAGGCGTCCGGCAGCCAGGGCATCTTCAACGATGAAGTCCGGCAGCAGCGCGATGCCCATGCCGGCCTCGGCGGCCTGTGCCAGCAAGTCGCCGTTGTTGACATGCAGGGGGCCGGTGACATTGACCCGTTGCGTCTCCTTGCCGTTGCACAGTTGCAGGCTCGCGCCACTTTGCAGGTAGCCGTAGTTGAGGCATTGATGGGCGCGCAGGTCCTGAGGGTTCTGCGGCACGCCCGCCCGCTCGAGATAGGCGGGGGCGGCCACCAGGATTCGCGGGGCCGGTGCCAGTTGCCGGGCGATCATGGTCGAGTCGGGCATGCTGGCGATGCGGATGGTCACGTCGAAACCGCCGCGCACCGGATCCACCTGCTGGTCGCTGAGCACCACCTGCAGCTCGATGTTCGGATGCCGTTCATGAAACAGCGGGATCAACTTGCCCAGCCGGCGCAGGCCGAACGACATCGGCGCGTTGACCCGCAACACCCCGCGCAGTTCGCCAATCCCGTCCCGTGCCCGTTGCTCGGCTTCATCCAGGGCCGCCAACACTTCCCGCGCCGCTTCGAAATACTCGGCCCCCGCTTCGGTGAGATGCAGGCTGCGCGTGGTGCGTTGCAGCAGCTGCACGCCAATCGCTTCTTCCAGCGCCTGGATTTGCTTGCTGACCTTTGACCTCGGTACGTCCATGGCGCGGGCGGCGGCTGCAAAGCCGTTTTCTCCGACCGTGACGACGAAGGCACGCATGCAGTCGATGCGATCCATTATTGTCCCTATTTTAGAATCAATGATTCTCTATTTTAGGTAATTGTCCCTTTTATTGGTAGCCCCTAAAGTACACCCATGCCGACGACAACACCGACGAAGGCAAGCGCTACTGACCCAAACCATTGAAATATCGACATTTAAAAGGAACACACCATGTCTATCCGCGAACTGCTGAACCCAACCAACTCCGCCCTGATCCTGATCGACCACCAGCCGCAAATGGCCTTCGGCGTGCAATCGATCGACCGCCAGACCCTGAAGAACAACACTGTGGGCCTGGCCAAGGCGGCGAAGATCTTCAACGTGCCGACCATCTACACATCGGTCGAAACCGAAAGCTTCAGCGGTTACATCTGGCCTGAGCTGTTGGCGGTCCACCCGGACCAGAAGCCTATCGAGCGCACCTCGATGAACTCCTGGGAAGACAAGGCCCTGGTGGATGCGGTGAAAGCCACCGGCCGCAAGAAACTGATCATCGCGGCGCTGTGGACCGAGGTTTGCCTGACCTTCCCGGCACTGGAAGCACTGGCTGAAGGCTACGAGGTGTACATCGTCACCGACGCCTCCGGCGGTACCAGCAAGGAAGCCCACGACATGTCGGTACAGCGGATGATCCAGGCAGGTGCGGTGCCGGTGACCTGGCAGCAAGTGCTGCTGGAATACCAACGCGACTGGGCACACAAGGACACGTACGAGGCGGTGATGGAACTGGTGCTGGAACACAGCGGCGCTTATGGCATGGGCGTGGACTACGCCTACACCATGGTGCACAAGGCACCGCAGCGCCAGGTCAAGTAACCCGGCGGGACATCACCCTGGTGGGAGTCGAGCTTGCTCGCTCCCGCCGGGGTTTTTCCTTTTTCAGCGTTATGGCGCTGTGGAAAGGGGCAGGTCTTTATCTGGCGCTACGCCAGGTCTTTTTCCTGTTCGGGCAGATGACTGGCCCCCAGCACTGCCGGCAGCAAGCCGGAACGCAGGTCCATGCCGCTGGGTTGCTGGTACAGGTTCAAGCCGAACTCCGGCATCACCGCCAGCAGATAATCGAAGATGTCCCCCTGGATCCGCTCGTAATCGGCCCACACGGTGGTGCCGGTGAAGCAGTAGATTTCCAGGGGGATGCCATGGGCCGTGGTCTGCAGTTGCCGGACCATGCAGGTCATGTTCGGCTGGATCTCGGGATGGCTCTTGAGATAGGCCAACGCATAGGCCCGGAACGTGCCCAGGTTGGTCATCCGCCGCCGGTTGGCCGACATTGCCGCCACATTGCCCTGGGCTTCGTTCCAGGCCTTGAGCTCGGCCTGTTTGCGGGTGATGTAGTCGGTCAGCAGGCGTACCTGGGTCAAGTGCCGTTCTTCATCGTCGTTGATGAAGCGCACGCCACTGGCGTCGATGAACAGGCTGCGCTTGATCCGCCGCCCGCCGGACTGCTGCATGCCGCGCCAGTTCTTGAACGATTCGGACATCAGGCGCCAGGTGGGGATCGAGACGATGGTCTTGTCGAAGTTCTGCACCTTGACCGTATGCAGCGTGATGTCCACCACATCGCCGTCGGCGCCGACCTGGGGCATCTCGATCCAGTCGCCGACCCGCAGCATATCGTTGCTGGTCAACTGCACGCTGGCGACGAAGGACAACAGTGTGTCCTTGTAGACCAACAGGATCACCGCCGACATCGCACCCAGGCCGGACAGCAGCAACAGCGGCGAACGGTCGATCAGGGTGGCGACGATGATGATCGCGCCGAACACATACAGCACCATTTTCGTCAGTTGCACATACCCCTTGATCGAGCGGGTACGCGCATGTTCGGTGCGGGCGTAGACGTCCAGCAGGGCGCTGAGCAGGGCGCTGATGGCCAGGAGCATGAACAGGATCGTGAAGGAGAGGGCGACATTGCCGAGGAACACCAGGCTGGTCTTGCTCAGCCCGGGCACCAGGTGCAGGCCGAACTGGATGATCAACGACGGCGTCGTCTGTGCCAGTCGATGGAAGACTTTGTTCTGGCGCAGGTCGTTGACCCAGTTCAGGGCCGGCTGGCGCCCGAGCAGCTTGGCACCATGCAGGATCACGTAGCGCGCCACGCGCCCCAGTACCAGGGCGATGACCAGCAGCAGCGCCAGGGCCAGGCCGCAATGCAGGAGCGGATGCTGGTCGAGGGCACCCCAGAGGTCTTGAAGATTGAGCCAGAGCTGTTTGATATCCATGGACGAAACGGTTCTTCTGTGAGCGCGACGAAGGCGAATTAGAGCATTTAAGCCCGGTGAAGTGACCGTTGATGACGGTTTCGTTGATAAAAACACACTGTTTTGTCGCGCTTTGCACAAAGAAACTCGGCCTGCGCGCTCGAAACCGTTACCCTATGCAGCTGTTTTTTTGCATTTCTTCGAGGTAGCACCCGTGTTTTCCCAATTCGCCCTGCACGAACGCCTGCTCAAAGCCGTGGCCGAGCTTAAATTTGTCGAGCCGACGCCGGTGCAGGCCGCGGCTATTCCGCTCGCGCTCCAGGGGCGTGACCTGCGGGTGACGGCGCAAACCGGCAGCGGCAAGACCGCCGCGTTCGTGCTGCCGATCCTCAACCGCCTGATCGGCCCGGCCAAGGTTCGAGTGAGCATCAAGACCCTGATCCTGCTGCCGACCCGCGAACTGGCCCAGCAGACCTTGAAGGAAGTGGAGCGCTTCTCGCAATTCACCTTCATCAAGTCCGGCCTGATCACCGGCGGCGAAGACTTCAAGGTCCAGGCCGCCATGCTGCGCAAGGTACCGGACATCCTGATCGGCACGCCGGGGCGGATGATCGAGCACCTGAACGCCGGCAACCTCGACCTCAAGGAAGTCGAAGTGTTGGTGCTGGATGAAGCCGACCGCATGCTGGACATGGGGTTTGCCGAAGACGTGCAGCGCCTGGTGGACGAGTGCAGCCAGCGTCAACAGACCATGCTGTTCTCCGCCACCACCGGCGGCTCGGGCCTGCGGGAAATGGTGGCCAAGGTGCTGAACAATCCCGAGCACCTGCAGCTCAACGCGGTCAGCCAGCTGAACTCCACCACCCGCCAGCAAATCATCACCGCCGACCACAACCAGCACAAAGAGCAGATCGTGAACTGGTTGCTGGCCAACGAAACCTACGAAAAAGCCATCGTGTTCACCAATACCCGGGCCATGGCCGACCGCATCTACGGTCGCCTGGTCGCCCAGGAATACAAGGCGTTCGTCCTGCACGGCGAGAAGGACCAGAAAGACCGCAAGCTGGCCATCGACCGCCTCAAGCAGGGCGGGGTGAAAATCCTCGTGGCCACTGACGTCGCCGCCCGTGGCCTGGATGTCGAAGGCCTGGACATGGTCATCAACTTCGACATGCCTCGCAGTGGCGACGAATACGTGCACCGCATCGGCCGTACCGGCCGCGCCGGCAATGATGGCCTGGCGATCTCGCTGATCTGCCATGGCGACTGGAACCTGATGTCGAGCATCGAGCGCTACCTCAAGCAGAGCTTCGAGCGCCGCACCATCAAGGAAGTCAAAGGCACCTACAGCGGACCGAAAAAGGTCAAGGCTTCGGGCAAGGCCGTTGGCGCGAAGAAGAAAAAAGTCGATGCCAAGGGCGACAAGAAGAAATCCGCCGCCAAGGCCCCGACCAAGCGCAAGACCGCCAACCGCCCGAAGACCGAGGCCCCGGCCCTGGTCAGCAAGGACGGCATGGCCCCGCTCAAACGCCGCAAGCCCCAGGCGCCGGCGGCTGAATGAGTGGTCAGTAGCGCTGCATAAAAAAACCGGACCTTGAGTCCGGTTTTTTATGCATGAACTTCAGAAGTTCGACCAGAACTGTAGCGAAGGGATTTAGCGAAACGTCGCACCGCCCCGCTGGGCTGCATGACAGCCCCACTACTGTTCTGCCTGACACATCAGCCACGCTGGTTTCACAGGTGTTTCGCCCCCAGCGGGAGCAAGCTCCCTCGCCACAGAAGCGGAGGGAGGTTTGGATCGATCAGTCGGCCTTCTTCTCTGCATGCTTCAACTCTTCCAGGCGCTTATCGATCAACTGGCACTTATCCGGCAGATCCTTGCTGGCCGTCTCCAGGTCCATGGCCTGCAACTCATCATTGATTTCCTTGGCCTTGGCCGGGTTCTGCTCGGTGAGCTTGGTCACTTCCTGGGCCAGTTGCTCACGCTTGATGGTGGCTTCTTCGGGTGTGCAGGTGGCCCCGGCCGGAAGGGCGCAGGCGAGGGTGGCGGCAAAGGTGAGTTTCATCAGGGTCTTCATGGCGGGCCTCGTATTCCTTGTTGGGCTGTAAGGGGTTGAGGCTTGCGCGGGGTTGAAAGTTCAGCGACCCAAGGAAGCCGGACGATTGGATCGAATTATTTCTGGGCTTCAAGAGAAGCGTCCGGCTTCCTCACGAGACGTTTCGTACCGAAAGACAGAATCGTCTGATTTCCGACAAACGGTTCCGGCCATACCCTCAGGGTCCAGCTTTTTAATTGACGTCAAAATGATGGCTAACTAGTATCGCGCCACTATTTTGATGTCATTTTGCTCGAGGGATCGAACATGTTCTCACCCGCCCGTTGGGCGAGGTTGTGCTTGGCTTTGCTGTGCCTTTCTCCGCTGCCCCCCGCTCACGCTGCCCCCACCCCCGGTGACACCGACCTGATCCGCGAACGCCAGAACCGTTTGCTCGAGGAACAGCGCCGGCGCCTGGAGGATCTGAAGAACCTGCCCGGCCAGGAGGCGAAGCCGGCCCAGCCGACGGCGCCGGTCGATACCCGCTGCTTCCCCATCCGCACCATCGAGCTCAAGGGCGCCGACAGCCTTTCCTCCGCTGAGCGCGAGCGCCTGTTGGCGCCCTACATCGGCCAATGCCTGGGCGTGCCGCAACTCAACGAACTGCTCAAGGTCATCACCGACCGCTACATCGAGAAAGGCCTGGTCACCAGTCGTGCCTACCTGCCGCAGCAGGATCTGTCCGACGGTCACTTGCAGGTGCTGGTGGTGGAGGGGCGCCTCGAGGGCTTGAAGGGCGCCGAAAACAGCCGACTCTCGGAAGGAGAACTGGCGATGGCGTTTCCCGGCAAGGTCGGCGACTTGGTCAACCTGCGGGAGATCGAGCAGATGGTGGACCAGCTCAACCGCCTGCCATCGAACCAGGCGCAGATGGAGCTGATGCCCGGGCAGCATGTCGGCGGCAGTGAAGTGCTGGTGCAGAACACCCCGCAAAAACCCTGGCGCGTCGGGTTGTCGCGGCACAACGACGGCCAGCGGAGCACGGGCGAACAGCAATGGGGCACGTCCCTGGATTGGGACAGCCCCTTGGGGCTGGCCGATCAATTGTCCTTGCGCGGTGGTCACGATGCCGTCAGCGATCATCAACGCACTTCGCGCAATGCCATGCTGTATTACAACCTGCCATTTGGCTGGTGGAACGTCAGCTACACCTATAGCCAGAGCGAATACCGCTCGCGGGGCACGGTCGACGGGTTCAATTTCAAGCAGACCGGCGACAGCCAGAACCACCAGGTGCGGGTCGAGCGGGTGGTCCATCGTGACGCGATGAGCAAGACGTCCCTCAACACCGGCCTCGCTTATCTGCGCACCAGCAACTTCATCGAAGACAGCAAGCTCGCCGTGAGCAGCCATCGCCTGAGTGAAGCGCAGTTCGGCATCAACCACGGACGGCGAGTCGGCAGCGCCTTCGTCAACCTGGACCTGGGCCTGCAGCAAGGCATCGGTGCCTTCGATGCCCAGGGCGACGATAATCCACGCCCCGGCCAGCCCGACGCGCGCTACCGCAAATACACCGCCACCCTCAGCTACCTGCAACCCTTCCAGCTCTGGGGCGAGTCCTTCAGCTTCAGCAGCCTGATGACCGGGCAGCGCAGCGAAGACGTGCTGTTCAGCCCGCAGCGCATGAGCCTGGGCGGGCAATCGTCGATCCGGGGCTACAAGGACCAGTCGCTGGCCGGCGACAGCGGCGGTTACTGGCGCAACGACCTGCGCTGGAGCCGCCCGGTCACCCTGGAGTGGCTGCGCCCGGTGTTCGCCGAGTACGGCACCAGCCTGGGTTACGACCAGGGTGTCATCACCGGGACCCGCTACAACGGCGACGAGCATGGGCGCATGTCCAGCCACTCGCTGGAGCTGTTCGCCCGCGGCGAACACCTGAGCGCCAGCGTGACCTTCGCCCATTCCCTGGAACGTCCGGATGCTCTGACCGAGCGCGAAGCGCCGATCTACTTGCGCCTGGATGTTTTCCTCTAATTTCTGCTGCAACGAGACCTGATCATGGACGACCGCCAATACGCCTTCCTGGCCCGCCAGCCTTCTGCTGCCCTGCAAAACCGCAACCTGTTCTGGGGCATGCCCAAGCGCGGCCTGGCGTTCCTGTTGGCCAACGTCATGTTCTGGCAACCGCTGTGGGCCCAGGCCGATGGCATCGTGGTCAGTCGTCCGGGCACCAGCCTCGGCCAGGCGGGCAATGGCGTGCCCATCGTCAACATCGCCAAGCCCAATGGCAGCGGCCTGTCCCACAACCAGTTCAAGGACTACAACGTCGGCAGCAACGGCGTGATCCTCAACAACGCCACCAACCGCACCCAGTCCACGCAACTGGGCGGGATCATCCTCGGCAACCCGAACCTCAACGGCACGGCGGCCAAGGTCATTCTCAACGAGGTCAACGGCGGCAATCCCAGCCAGTTGCGCGGCTACACCGAAGTGGCGGGGAAGTCGGCCCATGTCATCGTCGCCAACCCCTATGGCATCACCTGCAACGGCTGCGGCTTCATCAATACCCCACGGGCGACCCTGACCACCGGCAAGCCGGTCGTCGAGAATGGCCAGTTGAGCCGCTACCAGGTGGACCAGGGCAGCGTCGCCATCGAAGGCGCGGGCCTGAATGCGAACAACGTCGACCGCTTCGAAATCATCACCCGCAGCGCCAGGATCAACGCCGAGATCCAGGCGAAAAACCTGACCATCGTCGCCGGACGCAATGACGTCGATGCCGCCACCCTCAACGCCACCGCCCGCGCCGATGACGGCAGCGACAAACCGCAACTGGCCATCGACTCCTCGGCCTTGGGCGGTATGTATGCCGGGGCGATCAAGCTGGTGGGCACCGAGGCCGGGGTCGGGGTGAAACTGGACGGCAAGCTGATTGCCAGTGGGGGGGATATCCAGCTCGATGCCAATGGGCATTTGAGCCTGGCCGACACCTCGGCCAGCGGCGCGGTCAACGTCAAGGCTGCGAGCCTCGATGCCCGGGGAGCGGTATATGCAGGCACCGAGTTGACTGTGAAAACCCAGGGCGACCTGACGAACCAGAACAACCTGGTGGCCCGCGACAGCATTCGTCTGGACAGCGGCGGCAGCCTGCGTAACAACGGGATCATCGAAGCCGGGGTCAATTCGGACAACACGCGTAATACTTCGGGAGATGTGAGTTTCACGGCGCAGAGCTTGAACAATAACGGCAAGAGCATCGTTGCCAGCCGTAACCTGACGGCGAACGTCGCGCAGACCTTGAACAACCAGGGCGGCACCCTCAGCGCTGGGCAAACCGCCGCGGTAAAAGCCGGAACGTTGAATAACCAGAACAAGGGCCGCGTGTTGAGCAACGGCGCGCTGAACGTCACCGCCGACAAGCTGCTCAATACCCAAGGTATCGTCAGCAGCAGTGGAAACCTGACGGCCAACGTCGGGCAGTTGAATAACCACGACGGTGAAGTCTCCAGCGCTGCGACTCTCCAACTGACCGGCAACACCCTGGATAACAGCGATGGCTTGCTGTCCGGCGACGTGGCGCTGAACATCGGTCTGATCGGTGCGTTGAACAACCGGAAGGGCGTGTTGGGGGCTGGTGCCCTGTTGACGGTCACGGCCGCCAGCCTGGACAACACTCTCGAAGGCAGCCTCGTCAGTGACGGCCGCCTGAGCACGCGCATCGGTGGTCTATTCGACAACCAACAAGGCCGCCTCGACGCCAAAGGTGTCGTCGACTTGCAGGTCGCTCGCCTGGATAACAGGGGCGGAAGAATGTCCAGCGCAGTCGGGGTCAATATCACCGGCCAGAACCTGGATAACAGCGATAGTGGCAAGATCCTGGCCGGTACCGACCTGAGCCTGAATGTCGCGGCGATCATCAACCAGAACAAAGGCCTGCTGTTCAGTACGGGGTCCACCGCCGTGACTGGGCAAAGTCTGGACAACAGCGGCGCCAGCCTCATCACCCGCCAAGCCTTGGACATTCGCCTCGATAACGCTTTGACCAACGTCGCGGGCCTGATCAGCAGCGATGGTAGCCTGACCTTGAACACAGGCACTTTCGACAATACCCAGGGCGGATACCTAGTCAGCAGCGATACTCTCGACCTGACCGCCACCCAGGTCAGCAACGGCATCGCCAGTCGAATTGCCAGCGAGAAGGCATTGGCCGCCAGCGTCAGCGGTTTGGATCAGCGGGGCGGTGAGCTGTTCAGCAATACCTCTTTGATTCTGGACCTGAACCATGCCCGGTTGAACAACCTCAAGGGTGTGATCACTGCGCCGGTCCTGGTGTTGAAAAACCTCAAGGACGTGGACAACCGGGGCGGTGAAATCTCTAGTGCCCAAGCCTTCACGCTCACGGCGCAAAACTTGGACAACAGTAACGGCAAACTGATCAGCAACCAGGCCTTGACCCTGCGCATCGATCAGGTGCTTAACAGCGTAAAGGGGCTGATCTCCGCTCAGTCCATCGACAGCCACAGCGCCAGCCTAAACAACACCGACGGCCTGATCAGCAGTCGTGGCGCGCTGGTTTTGACTGTGGACGGTCAGTTGCTCAATCGAAATGCGGCGGTGATCGCTGATAGTGACCTGTACATCGAGGCGGCGAACCTGGACAACAGTGCCGGCCAAATCGCCGGAAAAATCAACGTCACGGCCGATGTCGCCTCCTTCAACAACCAGAGTGGTCAGATGATAGCCCTCGGCGGGCTAACCCTCACCGGTACTTCGTTGGACAACCGCGGCGCAGGGCTGGTAGGTGCGACGGACAAGCTGACACTGAGTGTCGATTCGATCGACAACCGTAGCGGCGAACTCTCGAGCCAAGCCGATGTTTCCCTCACGGGTCATGCCTTGGACAACAGTGACGGTGGTCAGGTATTCGCCAATGGCGCATTGGTCGTGACGGTGCAGGATGTGCTCAACCGCACCAGAGGTTTGTTGTCGGGCAAGACCGGACTGGCCCTGAAGGGACAGACGCTGGATAACAACGGCGGCTCAATGCTGAGCCAGAAAGAGCTCACCGTCGATCTTTCCGGCGATATGGATAACACCCGGGGTACGCTAAGCGCCGAAGGCGTGCTTCAAATCAATGCGGCCCAACTCACCAACACCCTGGGTAATCTCTCCAGTGCCGGCGTGCTGGTGCTGACCCTCGACGATGCCTTGCTCAACCAGGGCGGTGCAATCGTCACAGATGGCGGCCTTACCGTCAAAAGCGCCAGCCTCGACAACCGCAATAACGGTAACCTCAGCGGCAAGCAGGCGGTGATCGTCGAAACCGGTGCCTTCGACAATAGCCAGTCGGGGCGCCTGACCAGCGATGCCCGCATCGACCTGACCACTAAAAAGCTGACCAATCAGGACGGTGGTCGAATTGCCAGCAACGGCGCGTTGACCGTCAGCGTCACCGATCTTGACCAGCAGGGCGGCCAACTTTTCAGCAATACGGCGATGACCCTGGACCTGAACCGCGGACATTTGAACAACCAGAATGGCCTGATTAACGCACCCTTGCTCGTCCTCAAGAATCTCAAGGGTGTCGACAACGATAGCGGTGAAATTTCCAGCGCCCAAGCCTTCACTCTCGCTGCGCAAAACCTGAACAACGACAACGGCAAATTGCTTAGCAACCAAACCTTGACCCTGCGCATCGACAACGCCCTAAGCAACCTCAAGGGCTTGATAGCTGCCGCAGCGGTGGATGCCGAGGCGGCGAGCCTGGACAACAGAGGTGGCATCCTGACCAGCCGCGCCAACCTCGACCTGAAGCTCAGCGGCGCGCTGGATAACCGGCACCAGGGGCTGATCAACGCCACCGACAACCTGACCATTACCAGCAACGATCTGAACAACCAGCAAGGCTCGTTGCTGGGCAGCGCCATCGCCATCGATTTTGGCGCCGACACCGGTGACCTGAACAACCACGCCGGTCTGATCACCACCGCCGGTGTACTCAACCTCAAGCACTTGCGGGACCTGAACAACCGGGGCGGCGAAATCTCTAGCAGCCAAAGCCTGGATCTGACCGCTCGCGACCTCGATAACAGCGCCGGCAAACTCATCAGTAACGGCCTGCTGACCGTGGCCGCCCGGGACGTCATTAACCAGGGCGGCCTGATGTCCGGCTTCAAGGGGCTGGACCTGACCGCCACGAACTTGGACAACCGAAACACCGGCACCCTGTCGAGCCGCGACGAAGACGTCAACGTCATCCTCGGTGGGACGTTGCTCAACAACAACGCCGGTGCCCTGGTTGGCCAGAAAAAACTCACCATCATCGCGTCAAGCCTCGACAACCGTGGCGGCATTTTTTCCAGTGGCGCCGACCAGACCCTGACCGTCACTGGTGGTTTGCTGAACAACGCCCAAGGCGGTCTGATTAACAGCGGCGCCACCCTGGTCATGAACGCCATGACCCTGGGCAACACCAGCGGCACCATCAATGCGCAACAAGCCCTGAACTTCACCGGCACCAGCCTGGACAACAGCGGCGGCAACCTGATCGGCAACGCCGCCGTCACCCTGGACCTGCTCGGTGCCTTGACTAACACTAACGGCAAGATCGCCAGCGTCGGCCCGCTGCGGGTCGAGCGCGCCACGCAGATCAACAACCAGGGCGGCCAAATTGCCAGCCAAGGCCTGTTGACCTTGCTCACGGGGGGGCTGGACAACCGCAATCGCGGCACCGTCGCGGCCAATGATTTTTTGGTCCTGAATACCTCTGGCACCGTCCAGAATGATGCCGATGGCTTGATCTACAGCCAGAACGGCGGCGTGGAAATCGACGCAGCCAGTCTTACCAACGGCAAGGGTGTGGTGCAAAGCCAAGGAGGGTTGAAACTCACTGTCGATGCGGACATCGATAACCAGAGCGGCCGCCTCCAAGCCAAGACTGGTGACGTGACAGTCGTCGGGCACAACCTGGATAACCGAGGCGGCGTGCTCGCCAGCCTGCAAGGAATGCTCACCACCCAACTGACCGGCGTGCTGAGAAACGGCTACGACCTGAACAACAACCGCCAAGGCGGCATCACCCAGGCCCAGCGCCTGAACCTGATCGCCCTCGGCGGCCTCGACAACTACGGCGGGCGCATATCCGCAGAGACCGGCGACGCCAGCGTCACCACCCGCAATTTCGACAACCGCAACGGCGGCCTCTATGCCAAAGGCAAGGTCAACGTCAGCGCCAACGATTTTGACAACAGTGGCGACAACGACGGCCAGATCGCCGGCAGCCAGATCGACCTGGATCTCACCGGCGCGTTGAACAACCGCCTGGGGATTATCGAGAGTGACAGCACCCTGGCGATTAAAGCGGCGAGCCTGGATAACCAGACCGGACAGTTGCGTGCCTTGGGTGGGAGCGGTACAACCAACTTCCAGATTGGCGGCCTGTTCGACAACCGCAACGGCACGCTGGAAACCGCCAACAATGACCTGATCCTCAACGCCGCCAACTTCCAGAACCAGGGCGGCAGCCTGTTACACGTGGGCAGCGGCAACTTTGATATCTCCACCGCCAACCTCACCAACGCCGGCGGCAACCTCGTCACACGTGGCGGATTAACGCTGACTGCCAAAAACTGGACCAACAGTAGCGTCATCCAGGCCGGGCGACTGACCGTCAATGTGGACAATCTGACACAGACCGGGACTGGGCAGTTGCTGGCTTCTACCAGCCTGGAGGGGAGTGGGGAAAATTGGAGTAACGATGGGCTGATTGCCAGTGATGGTTCGATCAGTCTGGTGTTGGGAGGGAGCTATGGTGGTAACGGGCGCTACAGCAGCCTGGGTAATCTGGCCCTGAGCGCAGCCTCGATGAATCTG
Organism: Pseudomonas sp. 7SR1; assembly: GCF_900156465.1. NCBI lineage: Bacteria > Pseudomonadati > Pseudomonadota > Gammaproteobacteria > Pseudomonadales > Pseudomonadaceae > Pseudomonas > Pseudomonas sp. 7SR1. Next base: position 5,993,797 of record NZ_LT707064.1, on the reverse strand, counting down.
GGCAGCACGGGGAGCGTTGCCAGCGGGGCAGACGCCACGTTCAAGATTAATGGGCAACTCAACAACTACGGCCGCATGACTGCCGCCTCCGCCCTGACCGTCAATGCCAGCTCAATCAACAATTTCGGAACGCTGGGCAGCGGAGGTAATCTGCGCTTGGGCGCGTCCAGCCTGCTCAACCAGAACGGCTTGATCTTCAGCGGCGCGGACATGGCGTTGCGCGTCAACGACTTCACCAACCGTTTTGCCGACGTCTATGGCACGGGCAACATCAGCATCAGTCGCGATGACAGCAACGCCTGGAGCGCTTCGATTGCCAATATCTCGGCATCGATTGAAAGCGGCGGCGACTTGACTCTGGCGGCGGATCGTATCGAGAACCGCAAGGATGTGTTCGAGGCTATGGGTGGGTTCGTATCGGGTGCTATCGGGGTTCAGTGCTACTCGTGTTCTTCGTTTGATGGTTTTCAACCGCACTTTCCCGGGTACCTGGTTTGGGTAGAGAACTACCACTCACGAATCGTCCAGGACTCGGCATCTGCCAGTATGGCCGCAGGTCGAAATTTTACGGGCAACGGTCGAGAGCTGCTCAACAACGCCTCGAGCATCAGCGCAGGTAACGACCTGACGTTGAATCTGCAGAGCTTCACCAACCAGGGCGCGGCGGTGGGCGATTACACCGTGCGACGCTCTCTCTCGGCCCCTGAGGATTTGTTTCGGTGGCGACAAATCATGGATTACAACGCCGCCAATGACCCTTCCTATGACTCGGGAGCCGCCGGGTATCGGGATGGTGATTTTATCAGCCCGAATTTGCATGTATGGAACAGCCAGGGCGTCGAGTCCATCTCTCGTGTAGGGGGACGCCTCGGTGGGGGCGAAGCGATGCGTTTCTTCAACTTCGGCGGCATATGGGCAGAGTTTGACGGTGGGCATTACAGCTTTACCCCTGCACATTACAGCGACGGCGTGCGCACCGATGCTCCCGCTTTCGTCAAGAACGGCGCCTTCTTCGAAAACACCATCACCTACGATGGCCCCTCGAACTTTGCCAGTGCCGTCGTACAGGCCGGCGGAGCGGTGCACATCAATGCAACTCAGAACCTCACCAACAGTGTCGTCCGTGAAGGCGTCACTCTAAATGGCGGCGAATCCAAAGTTGGCTCGATTCAACTCAGCGGCCAGGTGACTCCGGCAGTCATACAGATCAATGGACAACTCCCACCCAACCTCGCGCAACAACAGCTCAACCCGCTGACCCTGCCGGGTTTCAGCTTGCCTACCGGGCAGAACGGCCTGTTTCGCTTGAGCGGCCAGGGTGGCTCGGTACAACAGGCAGGCTCACAGAACTGGAGCATGGGCAGCGCCTCGATCAGCACGGCCCAGCGTCAACAGGACCTGTCTGGTTCTCAGGCGGGAAGTGTCCAGATAAAAGAGACAGCCCAAGCGATCTTCGATGACCGGCAGCTAACACCGATCGATGCTCATACCGTCGACAACTCCAACGCGCCTCCTGTCGCAAATACCGAGCACTCGTTTCCATTTCCGAGTCGTCCGATCGGCAGCACCAGCATCGCTACCATAACCAGCCAGACGTTGGAGCGGGTTAAAGGATTACCGGACGCCTCATTCAAATCAAATCCACAGAAATACCTGATCGAAACCAATCCGGCGCTGACCGAATTGAAATCGTTCATGAGCTCGGACTACCTGTTGCAGAACCTCGGCTATGACCCGGACCAAAGCGCCAAACGCCTGGGCGATGGTTTCTACGAGCAAAAGTTGATCCAGGAAGCCGTCGTCGCCCGCACGGGCCAGCGCTTCATCGACGGACAGACGTCCAATGAAGGCTTGTTCAAGTATCTGATGGACAACGCTGTCGCCAGTAAACAGGAACTGGATTTGTCGGTAGGCGTGACGCTGACTTCTGAACAAGTCGCCGCGCTGACCCATGACATCGTCTGGCTGGAAGAGCATGAGGTGAACGGCGAGAAAGTGCTGGTGCCGGTGCTGTACATGGCTCAGGTGAACAATCGTCTGGCGCCGAACGGGGCGTTGATTCAGGGGGCGGATGTCAAGCTGATTGCCGGTCAGGATCTCAAGAACTCCGGCACTTTGCGGGCAAGCAATAACCTTGATGCTTCGGCGGGTAACGACATTGTTAACAGTGGGCTGATCGAGGCGGGAGAGCGCTTGGATCTGTTGGCGGGGAATAACATTGTTAACAAGGCTGGGGGGGTACTTGCGGGGCGGGATGTGAGCCTGACCACAACCTCGGGTGATGTGATCAATGAGCGCTCGATTACCGCTACCGGTGACAACAAGCATTTGCACTTGGAATACGTCGACAGCGCAGCACGTATCGAGGCCGCAAATGATCTGAGTATCAAAGCTGGCCGTGACTTCGTGAGTACCGGCGGTGTGCTGGACAGTGGGCGAGATACGACCATCAGCGCGGGCCGCGATGTCAGTATCGCCACGGTGGAGCAGCGCAGTAGCTCAAATCTCGGGAAGCAAAGTTCCAGCATTACCCAGCATGGTTCCACCCTCGACGTAGGGCGGGACCTGGCGGTTAGTGCGGGTCGAGACCTCAGCGCAGTTGCCAGCCAAATCGACGCCAAACGTGACGTCAGCATGAGTGCAGCAGGCGACCTGACACTGGCTTCAGCGGCAGATGAGCAGCACGTTTATAGCCGCAGCAAAAGAGTGACCAGCCAGGAGGACCATGTCACTCAAGTGAGTACCGCGCTGACGGCGGGTGGGAATGTGACCCTGAACGCCGGAAAGGACTTGGAGCTGATTGCTAGTCGGGTGAGTGCTGGGGATGAGGCTTATCTGTATGCAGGCGATAACGTAAATCTGGAGACAGCAGACAATGTCGACTACTCCTATTACTCGAAAACTAAGAAGGGATCATTCGGCAAGAAAAAGTCGACGATGACTGAAACCGAAAAAGTCGTGTCAGTAAGTTCGAGTATCGAGGCAGGGAACAAGCTGGCGATTTCTGCCGGCCAAGATTTCAACGCCACTGGCGCCAAGCTGAACAGCGATGGAACATTGCTCGCCACCGCTGGCCGCGACATTACTTTTGATGCCGCCGAAAACTATGCGAGCCAGGCGAGCGCGTCCTCCAAGAAGGGATGGACCTCTAGTAAATCGAGTGCCTCGAAAGTTACGCAAACTCGCTTGAACAGTATTGAGCTGGTCGCGAAGAACATTGAACTCAAAGCAGATAATGACATTTCGCTGACGGCCGCTGCGCTGCGTGCCGAAGAAACCGTGAAGCTCACCGCCAGTAATGACGTATTGATTGGTGCAGGTGAGGAAACTCAAACAACCAGTCAATCGAAAAGCTCAAGCAAAACCGGCGTTAACTTCTCGGGTTTGCTGACAGCCACTCGGAAGACGCAACAAGCACAAACGACTTCAACCCAAAACGTCGGCAGTGATATCAGCGGCGGCAGTATTCAAATAAAGAGTAGCCGCGATACGGTTGTCGAGGGGAGTACGTTGGTTGCCGACAAGAACATCGGCATCGATGCGGGTCGCAACCTGGAGATCACCAGCGCTGAAAACACCGAAACTTCAAGCTCCAAGTCCGGCAGTAAAAAGGTTGGTGAAATCGGTTCCTGGTGGCAGGGGGCGACAGGCATTCTCAAACAGAAAGAAGCCGCTCAATACACTTCCACTCGACAGTCGGGTAGTCAGATCGCTTCACTGGGCGGCGATATCAACCTCATAGCCGGTGATCGTTACACCCAAACTGCCAGTCAGCTAGTGACCCCTGAAGGTGATGTGGGTATTACCGCTAAACACGTCGATATAGAGGCCGGTTTTGACAGCCTCAACTCCACCAGAACCGCTAGTACCAGCCGTACCGCAGTTGGTGGGTCGGTAAGCATACCTTTGCTGAATGCGTTGAAGGGCATCCAGCAGATGGGAGAGGCGGTACAGAAAACCAGTGATGAGCGAATGGTCGCACTGGCTGCTGTGAATGCGGCAATGAATGCCAAGCAAGCGTTGGACGCCGGTCAGGCATTGATGGATGCTCCGAATACCGGAATCAGGATCAGCGTGAATCTCAGCGATAGCCGCAGTCACAGTGAAAGCAGCCAAAGTGGTCGCAATGTGGTTGGCAGCGATGTGGTGGCTGGCGGCAACGTCAAGGTCGTTGCCATAGGGGATGGTGCAGACAGCGACATTAACGTAATTGGCAGCAGGATCGAGGGCGGCGGGGATGTAAGCCTTAAGGCTGACGGCGAAATCAATCTGCTGTCGGCGCAAAACACTGCCCATCAGGAAAGCACTAACGGCAATTCTGGATGGAGTGCCGGGATCGGTATCGGCTTTGGCGGTGCTCAAAACGGCGTTTCGTTTGAGCTGGCGGCCAACGTGGGACGCGGTATGTCTGATGGAGATGACGTTACCCAGACCAACACGTATATCAAGGGTGGTAAAAGCGTCAAGTTGGAGAGTGGCAAGGACACCAACATCAAAGGAGCAGTGGTCTCCGCTGATCAGGTCAAGGTCAAGGTGGGCGGCGACCTGAATATTGAAAGCCTGCAGGACACCAGTACTTTCACCTCCAAACAGATGGCCGCAAATATCGGTGTCAATATCTGCGTTCCACCGATCTGTGCCGGCATGAGCACGGTTAGCGGTGGTGTCTTCTCGCAGAATATGCACAGCGAATACGCCAGCGTCGGCGAGCAATCGGGAATCAAGGCCGGTGATGGTGGATTCCAGGTCGAGGTTATCGGCAATACCGACCTCAAGGGCGCCGTCATCGCCAGCACCGACAAGGCGGTTGCGGATGGAAAAAATACGTTGGATACCGGGACACTGACCAGTTCCGATATCAAGAACAAGGCTGAGTATGACGCCACCAGCATTAACCTCAGCGGTGGTTATGGCGGTGCCATAGGCCGTGATGTTGATGGCAACACCAGTGCCACGTCCAATGCAAATGGCCCTAACGTGCCAGGTAAGGATGGTGTCAGTATTTCGACCCCAGTTGTGCTGTACGCCGGTGACGACTCCAGCAGCACCACCCGTAGCGGTATCAGCGGTGCAGCCGTCACGATCACTAATGCTGCCAAGCAGCAGGAGCTGACCGGCCAGACAGCCGAGCAAACGGTTGCCGCGATCAATAGCGATGTTTCCAGCGATCGTGATGGCAGCAACAAACTCAAACCGATTTTCAACGCGCAAGAAATCGGCGTGGATTTCGAAATCGTCGGCAAGTTTGTTCAAAACGCTTCTGAGTACATCGAGAGTCGTGCGCGGGAAATTGATGAGAAGAAAAAGCAGGCCAACAAGGAAAAAGCTGCCGCTCAGGATCAGAGCTTGTCTGTCGAGGACCGGACAGCCCACCACGAGAATTACCTGAAGCTCAATCAGCAAATCAAGGAGATCGATAAGGATTGGGGCGCAGGGGGCACCTATCGGCAAATTGCTACAGCCCTGGTCGCTGGTATTAGTGGCAACGTGACTGGCAGCAGCGCCCAGTTCGCGCAAAGCATGGTGGTCAACTACGTCCAGCAGCAAGGCTCGGCCTATATCGGCGAGCTGGTGAAAAAGGGATTGAAGGAAGGTGGCCCAGAACATGCGGCATTGCATGCCATTCTCGGTTGTGCAGGCGCTGCCGCCAGCAATCAGAGTTGCTCGGCCGGCGCCTTGGGTGGCTCTGCCGCCAGCTTGCTGGCTGGATTGTTCGATGACGCCGATCCAAACGAAACCGCAGTGGAGCGAGAAGCCAAACGTAACCTGATTACCAGCCTCGTGACCGGCATTGCGACCATGAGCAACCCGAACGGTGCGGCTACTGCGAATAACGCGGCGACGGCGAACGTCGATAACAATTGGTTGGCGACCCAGCAGTACGTGCAGGCGAAGAAAGAAATCGATGCCGAACCTAATCCGCTCAAAAAATTGGCGATCGCTACAAAGTGGCAGATCACTTCCCTGAAGCAGGATTTGCTGACGGGCTCGGGGATTCTTAAAGGATTCACTGATGGAATGGCCGGTGCGGGTTTAGGCGCCTTGGATAGTGCGGTCACATTCATGACCGACCCTATGCAGAGCTGGGAAGCTGTCAAGGAGTTTGCATCCTCCGAAGAGGCCAGGGCACTGCTGGGTGATTCCGTCGCGGCTGCGTTCAAGTCCCAGATCGACCAGATTGGAACAGCGATCGTCGAAGGGGGCGATGCAAACGCAGAGAATCTCGGCAAGCAGATGGGGCAGGCTGTAGCGCTTGTCGTGCAGTTGATGGTTGGCGGGGGGAGTGGTTCCGCCGAGAGCGCGTTGGCGCTGTCGCGGATGGGGATTGACGTTTCGGTCAACACGGTCAAGAGGATTGAGGCTTCGGTTGATATTGACGTCATCAAGACTCGGATCAATAAGCTGGAGGAGCTTAATCCGGATTCGGATGTGCCGGATCTTGATCCGCCGAAGCCAGTAACGCCGCCGAAGATTACAAATTCATCGGATTACGTCGATCTGCTCTCGGATGAATCGAAGAAGCATATTTTGTATGGTGATGGGCCGGGAAGCGGTGGTCATCTCTGGCCCGGACAACCGGGGAAAACTGTATTCCCAGAAAGCTGGTCTGCGGAGAAAATTATTCATGAAGTAAGTGATATTCTGACTTCGCCGGATACAAAGTGGTATGCACAGACCGGAACGGGTGGATTGTATACAAAAAATGGCGATCCAGCTAAGTGGGTTTCTTACGAAACGCGGGATGGGGTTCGTATGCGTGTTGTATATCAACCGGCGGTGCAGAATGTCATAACTGCATTTCCTGACGATGCGCCTATACCCCCTTATAAACCGATAAAGTAGGTTGATATGTACTCTCAACAGATATTAAATCTAGGTGCGAAATTCAAAGGGCGATTGGAGGCGGTCCTTCTTGATGGTGCATTGGACTATGTGAAATATAACGAGGAAAATTTAGCTTTAGAGATTCTCTGCGACCATATTTGTGAATACGACGTGGCTCTGTCTATTGATGAGCTTAAAGAGATCCAGTTGTTAGCGTCAGTCATGGGGTTTGATCTCGGAAACGCTCCTTTTAAGTATTTGCAGGCGTTGACGATGCCTGAAATATAAAGAGCTGGGTAGGGTAGAAAAGGTGATACCCATTAGCCGGTCTCAAGTCAAGGCTAATGGGTGTCCCCTTTTTGAGGTGTACAGGGACGGATGCAGTTATAGTGGTCAATACTGAAGGTAAAGTGGTTACAGGTTGGGGGAAATCATCTTCGGGGACTGGAAAATGACCGGAGTATTAACTGATGCCCAAACGCAGCTTTTAGTCGCGTTATGTTTTTTTGAGGAAAAAATCAAACTCCTACCTGATAAAGTACTTTATGGTTCGATATCGTCGAGTGAAATAGATGAGCTATGCGAATTGATTTCGAATGAGTTTTTGATGAGGGGCATAGAGGAGAGTTTTGAGCCTAATAGTTATGGCCTTGAATTGGAATCGCTTCTGGACGCTGTCAATAGGATGAGGCCAAGAATCACAAGTTAGGCAGCGAAAAGAGAAAAAAGGGACACCCATTAGCCGGTCTCAAGTCAAGGCTAATAGATGTCCCCTTTTGCTCTCGTATAGAAAAAAAGGGACGGATTTATTTTTCACAGTCGGATTCATATTTTCTCGCTTGTAGTCGTTAAATTGAATTGAATCCTGTGCGCGCTCGCATGCTCGCCAACGTCGCAGATTATGCATGGTCGAGCTATCGAAGCCGGGTAAATGATGAGCCTAGTGGGTGCCTGTTAGATGCTGATCCATGCTTCATGGCGTTGGGTGATACCTCGATGGAGCGGCGGCTTCGGTATGAAGAGTTTGTGCGCCAAGCCATTCCGACTGATCAAACTCAATTGATCCGCGACGCTTTGCAACGAGGCCAATTGACGGGTAAAAACCGTTTCGTAGATGAAGTAGAGCGGATTGTTGGTGTGAGGGTAGAGCAGCGAGGACAGGGGCGGCGGTGGGCCAAGGCTGGAAAATAAATTTGTCCCCTTTTTCGTGCTTTTTCTGCTTTTTCTGTGTGTATTTTGATTTTGGGAATTGTGGATTTAGAGATTTTTGAATCTGAGGATGGTTTGTCTATCGTTGATGGTGTGGTTCGAGTTTCTGATGACGTGGCTTTATGTGGTTTAAAAATTTAAAGAATTGCAAAAAACGAGAAAAGAGAAAAAGAGGATAGATTTATTTTTCAATCATCTGCTACGCTCAAAGCTTCCAGGGATGGGGGGCTGAGTAGGGTATATTGTTTTACCGAGCTACCTATCTAACGCAGTGTAAGGCACAAGTCGTTTTGCGGATGAGATAGAGCAGATGGTCGGTGTGTTAGTACAATAGCGAGAAGAAAGCAGGGGCGGCTGAGGGGTGAGTCGGGAAAATAAATCTGTCCCCTTTTTCTTAGAACTTAAAACGCTTTATTTGTTGAAAGGCGGAGAGTTTAGAGTGATTAAGGTAAATAAGCCATGAGCATAATGATGGTGTTCGAGTTTGAGGGTTTTCCTTCTGTTAAAAAAATTCTGAGTGTTCTAGGAGCGCTTGGGGCGTATGTTAAAGTCGAAGGGACGGGCTTTTCAGGGGGGGGTTCAAAATCAAATGCTTTTTTTGTTTATAGCCAAAACGAATTTTTGGAAGAAATAGCCGCTGATCAAGTAAAACCCTTGGGTTGGAAAGTTGGCTCGAGACTTGTTGTGCATTGTCCGATTAGTGCGCTGGCAGAGAGTGCGGAAGAGTTGGATGCGTTTATGAGTATGTTGGTAAGTGCTGTTGATGTTAGATTTTTGCTGTCCTTTCAGTATGAATCTATATATGCAATAAAAAATCGTGAGCTTCTGGTGTATAAAAGAATGATTGAGTGAATGCAAGTGTTGAGAAAAAAAGAAAAGAAAAGGGGACAGATTTATTTTTCAATCCTCTGCAACGCTTAAGGCTTCCAAGGATGGAGGAGCCCAATATGCTCAGGATGGGACGTATTGTTTTACCGAATTACCCACATCACGTAGTTATTCGCCTCGACGCCGATGTGCTTGAGTGGCTCAAGGGGCAGGGCACAGGTTATCAGACACGTATCAATCAGCTTCTGCGCCAGTACATGCAGGCTCAGCAGAGCCACCGGCACTGAACAACTGGCGTTGCAATGGGCGACCGGCGGCCGCCCGTTCCATTTATTCCCCAGCCTGCGCCCGCAATCGCCTCCCAATCACATCCATCACATCACACCCATCACGCAGCGGTATCGTCAGCATCTTGCAGAAGTCGGTCAGCACCACCCTCTGCGAATCAGTGAGCGATGTGAGGCCGAGCCGCCATGTCGACGCCAAGCGCTTTCATGACCGCCAGGAGTGTCTTTAGGGTGGGATTGCCCTGTTCGCTGAAGGATCGGTATAGCTGTTCTCGGGATAGGCCAGTTTCCCGGGCCAGTTCGGTCATTCCCTTGGCGCGTGCGACTACTCCCATTGCTTTGGCGATATAGCCTGCATCCCCTGTTTCAAGGGCATCGCTCATGAATTCAGCAATGGACTCGGGGGGGTTGAGGTACTCAGCAGGGTCAAATTCCGTAAAGGTCTCACTCATTTTGTGCTCTCCACGCTTGCATTATCTGGTGGGCGGTGTCGATGTCGCGGCCCTGGCTGCTTTTGTTGCCGCCGCACAGCAGAATTACCAACAGGTCGCCCTGTTGGTGAAAATACACCCTATCGCCAGGCCCATAGTAAATTCGTAGCTCGCTGACGCCGTGCCCGACTGGCGCGACATCGCCGGGTAATCCCTCCATCAGTCAATTGATCCGCGCTGTGATACGCGCTCTACCGGTTTCATCCTTGTCCACTAGAAATGTGAAACGGGCGACTCGCAGGCCGCCCGTTTCCATTTATTCCCCAGCCTGTGCCCGCAACCGCCTCCCAATCACATCCATCACATCACACCCATCACGCAGCGCTATCGTCAGCATCTTGCAGAAGTCGGTCAGTACCACCGTCTCCGAGTCGATATCCGAACGAAAGGCAATGTTTTCCAGTACCTGGGTCACGGTGCGGATGCGGTAGTCGGCGGTTTCGAAGAGGACGTCGAGGGGGGCTTCGGTGTCGATGAGCAGGGTGGCGGGGGTGCAGTCGATGCCGGTGATGGGCATGTATCGGGTCATGGTCAGAGCCTCGCGAAAAATTAATGAGTCTCTCTGTAAGTCAGGTCGCCAAACCTGTTCGCCGCTTTGGCGAAGATGGACTATAGGCCCCGCCGTTCTTGAGCCACAAGCTACCGCTTTCCGAGTTTCATGTAGGACGTTTGACCTGCTTGCGCTCGACTTTGTGACTGCGGCGGCGTAGGCAATGTAGGCGCCTGCTGCGCAGTCGATCGAGAGCAAGCCCCCTGGCCACAGGGGGCGGTGTTTGACTTGGATTTTAGCTGTGGCAGCAGCTATGAGGCTTGGCCTCGTCATACTTATCGTGATGCCGCACCCAATCCATGAGTTCGTCTTCATTGCGGCCCTTGGGCGTTAGATCTAGGTAGTGGTAGGTGCCGACCAGCATGTCCAGGCCGCGGGCATAGGTGGAGTAGGTGTGGAAGATGTCGCCGGCTTCATTGCGATAGAAGACGCTCAGGCCTGGGAGTTCGCCTTCGCTGGTGTCGGTTGTTTCGTAGTTGTAGGTGGCTTTCCCTCCGGCGGTGTCTTCGGCTTTGAAGCTGACACCGAAGTCGTAGTTGAAGTCGCAGCCGTTTGAAGAGACCCAGTCGAAGGCCCAGCCCATGCGGCGTTTGAACGGTTGGAATTCGGCGAACGGGGCGCGGGAAACGGCGACCACCGCGACGTCGTGGTGGGCCAGGTGCTGGTTGGCGCCGTCGATGTGGTCGGAGAGGAACGAGCAGCCCTGGCAGCCTTCTGTCCAGCCGGGGCCGAACATGAAGTGGTAGATGATCAGTTGGCTGCGACCGCCGAACAGGTTGGCCAGGCTCAGTTCGCCGTGAGGGCCCTGGAAGCGGTAGGGTTTGTCGATCTTGACCCAGGGCAGGGCGCGGCGTTCGGCGCTGAGTTTGTCCCGTTCGCGGGTGAAGGCTTTTTCGTGGGCCAGGTGTTCGCGGCGGGCGGTGAGCCATTCTTCGCGCGAGACGACGGGATGATTTTCTACGTTCATGGCGATTTCTCCTGTAGGCAAAGGCGCTTCAGCAAGTGGTCGTTTGGCCCTGGCCGGATTCGACAGACCGTTGGTCGGCGTGTGAAATGACCCGCCCGGAACCCCGGCTGAACGGTGACGTAGCGTCTCGGTCACACCTTGAGTAGGCATCTCACTCTTCAGAGGATGGACCAGGATGACGACTTATAACTGGGACTTGATCGAAAAGTTGTTGCACGAAGTGCAGAACGGCGCCGGCCACAGCTTCACCCCCCGGCCTTATGCGGAGCAGTACGCGGCGCAGAAAGCGGCTGCGGGCGAGGAGATCGAGAACCTCGATCATCTGAAAGCGGTCGCCGGGGAGTATGAGAAGGTGTTGCTGGAGCGGGGCTTCATCGAACCCCGGCCGGAGGAGGAGGGCGGCAACGGTGAGAATTTCGTGCTGACGCCCCGTGGCTCGCGGTTGCTGAGCCTGATCGACAGCAGCATCCCTGGTAATGATCATCCGCGCCAGGTACTGGATGAGCAGGAAGATGCGCTGGATGAGTTTACGTTTGATGACTTGGCTTCGAAGGCGCAGATTGCCTAGGAACCAGGCACAAACCTTGTGGGAGCGAGCTTGCTCGCGATAGGCGGTCTGGCATTCAACGGATGTATTGCCTGTTCGATCGCTATCGCGAGCAAGCTCGCTCCCGCATTTGATCTCCCACGTTGGATCTTCAGTGGTTTCAAGATCGTGCAGCCTTCAGGCACTTCAAATCGCTGAAGTCTTTTTTCACTCCGTCGATTTTCTTCAACAGCCGTTCGCGCTGGGGCGGCGTGCTGTCGGCCATCAGGTCGATCAGCAGGCTGCGGGCCTGGGCTTCGGTTTTGTTGTAGGCCTCACGGTAGGCCGGTGTCCACAGGCTCTCGCGGTCCACCAGCAGTTGCTCGATGCGTTTTGCAAAGTCCGGGCTGTGGCGCTGGGCCACGGCGGCGCTGAACTGGTTTTGCCAATGGGCGCGATTGGCGATCCACTGCTGGTTCTGGTCGCCCAGGGCGGTGGACCAGGCCACCACCCGCTGGCGCTGGGCGATGTTGAGGGGACCGAGCCAGTCGTTCAGGCGCTTTTCCATGCGTTCGCTGCGTTCCTGGATCTGCTGTTGCAAGGTCGGCTTGAGATACTGCTGCTGGCGTTTACGCTGGTCCTTGATAAACGCGGCGTCCATGTCCGCGACCTGGTCGTCGTTCAACCCCTGCAGCAATTCGATGGCCGACGGGGTGATCGCCCGGGCGGTTTCGGCGATGGCGGCCTTGGCTTCCCGGGTGCGTTGCTGCAGGGCTTCGTCGGTGACCTGATCGGTCTGCACCATGGTCTTCAAGCGGTCCAGCCAATCGAGGTAACCGGGCAGTTGCGTGGTGCAATGCCAGCTCAGGTGCTCCTTGAGGCGCTCGTTGAACCAGTCCTTTTGCTCGCCGTTGATTTCCAGGTAATCGTTGAGCGTCCAAGGGATGATCAGGTCGAGGTTGCGATAGGCCAGGCCGATACGGCTACAGGCGGTGAGTGTCAGCAACAGGGCGATGAACATGGCGGTGCGGGTCAACCAGCGCGACATGGGCGAGTCCTTGCGAAGCCATCAGGTGTCTTGTTTGAGCATGGCAGGCGCGCGGCAGTTCAGCCGATTAAAGCGTAACGCTTAGTAAAATGGGTGGGCCATCTTCAGGGTCACCAACCCGTCGCATTCGCTGTTGTGGCCGGAATAGGCCGAGCAACCGCTGCCGTTGAGGCTGGAGTCGCTGTAGATCAGGTCCAGGTCGATGCCTCGCCACGGACGGGAGATTTTCAGCGACCAGTCGCTGAAACTGCCTACGTAGCCATCTCCCACGGAAACGGGTGTGTTGAGCTGGTGGGTCGTGTATTTGGCACTGATGCCGATGCCGAACGGCACGTTGCCACCCAGGTCGGCGAACAGGGTGCTGTTCTGTTTGTCCGGGTCGTTGCTCAACGCCGCGCCGAAACGGCTGCCCAGCACGGTCAGGCCGCCGTAGAGCTCCTGGCTGTCGAGGGTGTCGACCGTGGGGTAGCTGTAGTGGATAAGGCCGACTTCGTAGCCCAGGGTCTGGTCGAAAGGCTGTTTGAAGCCCAGGTAGGAATCGACTTCGAGGTTGGTGGATGGGGTCAGCCCGGCGCTGGGGGACCACTGGCCGAAGTACCAGCCACTGTCATGGCTCAGGTCCAGGCCGCCATGGAACGAACCGGTGCTCGAAGGGGTGACGAGGCCCTGGGCCATGCTGCGGCTGGGCGTGGTGCCGAGCTTGAGGTCGAAGTCGCCGAGCTCGCGCTGGAAAACCTGCCCATGGGCAAGGGGGCCGATCAGCAGGCCGATCATCAGCAGGGCATTGGGAATACGCATGCTTCACTCCATGAATAGCGAGGAGCATTCAAGCTGGAACACTTGAAATAGAGAGGCGCAAGCATACCGACGAATATCCGGCATCGAAGGCCGTTCGTCGATTTTTACTTATCGAGGGGGGGAGAAAAGACTTCCAGTCCAAGCGCTTCGAAGCTCAAAGCGCTTTGGGACCAGGCGGTGCGGGGATTATTTCTTGCCCAGGCTGATCTGCTTGGACGGGCCGAAGGTCTGGCCGCTGACGCCCTTGGCAATTTGCTGGATTTCGCCGCCGGACTTGAGGAATGCAGCGATCTGGTCGTTGATCGACTCGCTGGTTTCAACGGCTGGAGCTGGCTTTGCTTTGCTGTTGGATGCTTTTACGCGCATGGCGGCCATTAACCTGTAGATAATTAATTGGGCCAGGCATCGTACAGGAAATACCTGGCCATTGCTTGGCTGATATTTGCGCCAAATATCCCGGCAACGCCAGACACGAAGGCGGATTCATACCGTGATCAAACGCCTAACCTCCTGTTTTAAATAACAACCGTGCGCAAAATATATCGTCGGACAAGCGAGGCCAGACGCTTGCAACGGCCATCAATTGTCTGACGAATGGCCCTGCTCAGGTCGAAACCCCAGGAAAATCAAGGCTTGCGCAGGTCTTTTCCAGCAGGCCCGCCAGCGTCCACGAATCGTCCGGTAAAAACAGGTAGAATGCCGCCCACGCAATGAGGGTATTGGAAATGGCTTTAGTCGGGCGCTACAACAGTTTGCAAGTGGTTAAACACACTAACTTCGGTTTATATCTGGACGGCGGTGCCGATGGCGAAATTCTGTTGCCCAACCGTTATATCCCCAAGGATATTCCCACTGAAGATGAAGATTGGCTGAATGTTTTCGTTTATCTGGACAGTGACGACAAACTGATCGCGACTACGGAAAAGCCCAAAGTCCAGGTGGGGGAATTCGCCAGCCTGAAAGTGGTTGAAGTCAATAGCATCGGCGTGTTCCTTGACTGGGGACTGCCCAAGGACCTGCTGTTGCCGTTCTCGGAAGAAAAGCGCCAGATGAGCGCCGGGGATTACTGCGTGGTGCATGTATACCTCGACAAGCACACTCGCCGCATCACTGCCACGGCGCGCCTGGACCGTTATCTGGACAAGACGCCGGCCAACTACAAGCCCGGCCAGGAAGTAGATTTATTGGTCGCCGAAGCCACCGACATGGGGTTCAAGGCCATCATCAATAACAAGCATTGGGGCTTGATCCACAAGAACGAAATCTTCAAGTTCATGCGGGCCGGCAAACAGGAAGAGGGCTTCATCAAGGAAGTCCGCCCGGACGGCAAGATCAGCCTGAGCCTGCAGCCGGTGGGCCAGGAAGCCGCCACCAGTCTGAATGCGAAGATTCTGGCCAAGCTGCGTGAAAACAACGGCACGCTGGCCGTGAGCGACAAGAGCGACCCAGCGCTGATCAGCAGCCTGTTTGGCGTGAGCAAGGGCAACTTCAAGAAAGCCATTGGTGCGTTGTACAAGAATGGGCAGATCGTCATTCATCCCGATCGTATCGAGCTGAGCTGAACCCTTTACTTATAGGTGAGAAACCCTGTGGTGAGGGAATAAATCCCCTCACCACAGAGGTGCTGTTCAACCACCTCGTGTATACAAGATTTTTGCACCTTTAGCATGCATTCACGCCCTGTTCATGGGCGCGTGGCAGCTTTTTGCTTGCCTTGAACCTGGCCGCACACCGCGGTTTGTCTCATGTTCAATCCCTATGGCACGCATTCTGCGTGGAGCTTCGTATACAAACCATGCCGGCTCCCGTGCGCAGTATGGTGAACAGTTTATTCGGGGGCCCGGTTTCATAAAAAAGGAGCCCCGCAATGTCCGAGCAATTGCCCACCGGCTACAGCCCCCGTCTCTATAACGCGGACCTGGGCCCGCTGCCGCAGAAATGGAATTGGTACAACATCTTCGCGTTCTGGATGAGCGATGTGCACAGCGTCGGCGGCTACGTTTTCGCCGCCAGCCTGTTCGCGTTGGGCCTGGCCAGCTGGCAGGTGCTTATCGCCTTGCTGGGCGGGATCTGTATCGTGCAGTTGATCGCCAATCTGGTAGCCCGGCCGAGCCAACAGGCGGCGGTGCCGTATCCGGTGATCTGTCGGTTAGCGTTCGGCGTGTTCGGCGCGAACATTCCTGCCGTCATCCGCGGGTTGATCGCGGTGGCCTGGTACGGCATCCAGACCTATCTGGCCTCCAGCGCCCTGATCATCGTGGTGCTGCGGTTCTTTCCGTCGATGGAAGTCTACGCAACGCCGCATTTTGCCGGTCTGTCCTACCTCGGTTGGTTCGGTTTCCTCAGCCTGTGGTGCGTTCAGGCCTTGGTGTTCTGGGCCGGGATGGAGTCGATCCGGCGTTTTATCGACTGGGCCGGGCCAGTGGTCTACGCAGTGATGTTTCTGCTGGCCGGCTGGATCGTCTGGAAGGCCGGTTGGAGCAACATCAGTTTCACCCTGGCGGAAAAGTCCTTGTCCGGCTGGCAGGCGTTCGGCCAGGTGATCGTCGCGACGGCCCTGGTGGTGTCGTACTTTTCTGGCCCAACCCTGAACTTCGGTGATTTCAGCCGCTATTGCCGGAGCATGTCTGACGTGCGCCGAGGCAACTTCTGGGGCCTGCCGGTGAATTTCCTGGCCTTCTCGCTGGTGACCGTGGTGATCGTTTCCGGCACCTTGCCGGTGTTCGGTGAAATGCTCCATGACCCGATCGCTACCGTGGCGCGCATCGACAACGATGTGGCGGTCCTGCTGGGGGCCTTCGCCTTCGTGACGGCCACCATCGGTATCAATATCGTGGCCAACTTCGTGTCCCCGGCCTTTGACTTCGCCAACGTCGCGCCCAGCAAGGTCAGCTGGCGCGCCGGCGGCATGATCGCGGCGGTGGCATCGGTCTTCATCACGCCCTGGAACCTGTTCAACAACCCTGAAGTGATCCACTACACCCTGGACGTGCTGGCGGCGTTCATCGGGCCGCTGTTCGGCATCCTGCTGGTGGATTACTACCTGATCAAGAAACAGCAGATCGATGTGGATGCGCTGTTCAACGACGGGCCGAGCGGGCGCTATTACTACAGCGGCGGCATCAACTGGACGGCGGTCAAGGCCTTGATCCCTGCGACGCTGATGGGCGTGGCGATCACCTTCACCCCGATGTTGCAGCCGATGGCCAACTTCGCCTGGTTCACCGGTTGCTTCCTGGGGGGCGTGTTGTATTTCGCCCTGGCCCGGCGCGAGCTGAGCACGCATCTGAAACCTTCGTTCAGCGCCGCCGGGCAAGCCTGATCAACGCAGGGCGCTCTGGGTGCAGTGCACTCGGGCGGCCTGGCTGGCGGGCCGTAGCAACAGTGCTCCGGCCAGCACCAGGCCGCTGCCGGCGATGATCAGCGCCGGCTGCAGGCCACCGCTGAAATGACTGCTCAACGCCGCCAGCAACGGCCCGCTGAGTTGGCCCATGGCAAAACAGGCGGTCAACAGACCGGCGTTGCGTTGGGTGGCATGGGGCGCCAGTTCCCGGGAGCGCAACATCACCAGTTGCATGCAGGCCAGGAACGGCGTGCCGCACAGGATCACTCCCAACGCCAGCCCCGGTCCGCTGCCCAACAGGCAGGCAAACACACCGGCAGCCTGCAGCCACAAGGTACCGATCAACCAGCGGCCGGTGGTGTTTGGCGCGGGCCGGCGCAGGCTCACCAACAACACACCGATAGCGGCGGCGAGGCCGAAGCAGGGCCAGAACAGATCGGCTTGCCATTGCCCTTGGAACCGTGCCGAGGCCATTTGCGACAGGAACGTCGCGGGAATGATGTAACCCACGCCGTACAACGCGTACACCACGCCGAGCCGGGCGATGCCCGGGGGCGACGACGGGCTGGCCGGGGCCACGACGGTCGCGGTTGGGCTGGGTTGCGGCAGGATCGGCAGGATCACCAACAGCATGACCAGCGCCACACCGGCGTACACCAGCCACAAAGTCGCGGATGTCTGGCCCAACAGGTTGGAGCCCAGGGCCAGCAAGCCGGTAAGGAAGATTCCCAGGCCCGGCCCGGCGAACACCAGCGCGCCAAGCCGTGGCCGTCCCGCCGCGGCTGCCAGGGGTTGGCTCAGCGCGGTGATCATCACCAGCGCCCAGGCACTGGCGACACCGGTGCCAAAACGCAGCGCCAGGTGCGGCCAGAATCCCCAGGCCCAGCAGGATGCCAGGGTCAGCAGCACGCACAGCCACAGCCCACCGAGTAAACGCCGCCGTACCTGCTTCGGACGCCGAGCGAACATCGCGTCCAGGGCGCCGACGAAATAACCCAGGTAGTTGGCGGCGGCAATCAGACCGGCGGCAGTCAAGTCGACCTGTCCTTCGCCGATCAAATGAGGTAACTGGGGCGTAAGGGCGAAGCGGCCGATGCCCATGGCCATCATCAGGGCAATGAAGCTGGCGAGCAGGCGGATAAAGGGCGACATGGTCGTTCTCCGGTATCGAGGCGAATGACCGTCAGGCTAGGATCGATTGACTTTCAATAAAATTGAATAATAGTGAGTAACTTGTTCTTTTTTGGAGAATGTCATGGAGTTCAGCCAATTGCGGATCTTCCAGGCCGTGGCCGAGGAGGGCTCCATCACCCGGGCCGCCGAGCGCATGCATCGGGTGCCGTCGAATCTATCGACTCGGCTGAGGCAGTTGGAAGAGCAATTGGGGGTGGATCTGTTCCGGCGCGAACGGCAGCGTTTGCAGCTGTCACCCGCGGGAAAAGTCCTGCTGGACTATGCGAACAAGCTGTTTGCCTTGCATGACGAAGCCCATGCTGCCGTGCAAGGGGGGCAGCCGGCCGGGGATTTTGTCCTGGGTACGATGTACAGCACTGCGGCGATTTACCTGCCGGACCTGTTGGCCACCTACCACCGGACGTATCCGGCAGTGAACCTGCAGGTGCAATCGGGGCCCAGCGGTGAGTTGCTCGAAGGCCTGCTGACCGGCCGCCTCGATGCTGCGCTGGTGGATGGCCCGCTGGACCTGGCGGGGCTGGACGGTGTGCCGTTGTGCGATGAACGGCTGGTGCTGATCAGCGAGGCCGATCACCCGCCGGTGCGCAGTGCGCTGGATGTACAAGGCCGTTCGGTCTTCACGTTCCGACGGGGTTGCTCGTATCGGATGCGTCTGGAGGCCTGGTTTGCCCACGACCATGCGACCATGGGCAGGGCGATGGAGATCGAGTCTTACCAGGGGATGCTGGCATGCGTGATTGCCGGCTCCGGCGTGGCGCTGATGTCCGAGTCGATGCTGGCCAGCCTGCCGGGGCGCGAACAGGTGGCAGTGCACCCGCTGGCCGAGCCGTTTGCCAGCGCAACGACCTGGTTGATGTGGCGAAAAGGGATGGTCGGGGCGAACCTCAACGCCTGGATCGAACTGCAACAGCGAGCCTGGCCGCCAGTGGCCAGGAGGGAGGCTCAATCGGCTTGAACTACCGGCAGCGGATTTGGATCAATCCAGTAACAGATCATTGCAATATGTGACGAGCATTGCGTAGCACATCGGACTATTATCAGTGCGAAGGGGCCACAGAAATCTGCCGCTCGCACCACCCTGAGGGGGCACCACGATGAAAGAGAAAATCCAGAATTGGCTTCATGACCTGGGTGTCGCACTCGGTTTGATCGAGCCACCCCTGCAACCGGTTCCGATCCGCACCGATGATGAGCAACGCCGCCGCCAGCCGCGTCGTCGGTAAATACATCGCCGAGCCTGGAGAGATCGCAGTTCCGGACCATTTCAAGTGAGATGGCCCGGAACTGCGATCTTTTTATTTCTGAAGACAGAACCTGTGGGAGCGAGCTTGCTCGCGATAGCGGTGGACCGGCATTTTTGTTGAATGTACTGCCGTCATCGCGAGCAGGCTCGCTCCCACAGGGATCTCATTGTCGAGCGTTGGCGGTCAAACCGCCTTGGCCACTACCTTCGGCCGTGGCGACAACAGGCTCACCAGCACAAAGCTCACCAGCGCCACGCCCAGGCTGTAATAGATCGGCGTATTGGCATCCAGGCCGTCCTTGAACATGAAGAACAGCGCTGTCACGAAGCCCAGGGACATGCTGGTGATCGCGCCGGCGGTGGTGGCGCGTTTCCAGTAGATCGCGCCGATCAACGGGATCAGCATGCCGCCTACCAACAGGTTATAGGCCAGGGTCAGGGCGCTGATCACGTCGCTGACCACCAGGGCGATGCCCAGCACGACCACGCCCATCAACAGCGTCGCGATGCGGTTTTCGTGGACATCGGCGCTGCCGCCTTCACGTCCCTGGCGCAGGCGTGGCAGCAGGTCCTGGACCACGGTGGTGGAGGCTGCGAGCAACCCCGCCGCCGCGGTGGACATCAGTGCCGCCAGCGCGGCGGCCACCACCAGCCCGCGGATACCGTTGGGCAGGCTGGTCTGGACGACGCTGGCAAAGGCGTTGTTGACGTTCTCCAGGTCCGGCAGCAGCACCTTGGCGGCCATGCCGATCAGGGCGCCGGCCAGGCCGTACAGCACGCAGTACAGGCCGGCGGCGGTACCGGCCACCTTCGCCACGCCTTCGCTGCGGGCGGTGAACACCCGCTGCCAGATATCCTGGCCGATGAAGATGCCGAAGAAATAGATCAGGAAGTAGGTGACGATGGTGTCCCAGCCAATGGCGGTGAAATCGAAGTAGCTGGCCGGTAGCTTGGCTACCATGGCGTCCCAGCCACCCGCATCGACGATGGACATCGGCATCAACAGGAACACCAGGCCAACGGTCATGATCAGAAATTGCACGATGTCGGTGAGGGTCAGGGACCACATGCCGCCGATGGTGGAATACAGCACCACCACGCCGCCGCCCACCAGGATCGAAGCCCAGAAGGGCAGGCCGAACAGCACCTGCATCACGGTACCGATGGCGATGGTGGACGTGGCGCCGATCATCAGTGCGTACACCAGCATGATCACCGCGCTGGCGTGCCGCGCCGCCGGATTGTAGCGACGCTCCAGCACCTGGGTGACGGTGTAGATCTTCAGCTTGAGCAACGGCTTGGCCAGGAACAGGCTCAGGCCGACGATGCCCAGGCCGATGGCGCCGCACAGCCAGAAGCCGGAAATCCCATGGACATAACCCAGGCGCACGGTACCGATGGTGGACGCGCCGCCCAATACCGTGGCGGCCATGGTGCCCAGGTAAAAGCCCGGGCCGAGGTTGCGACCGGCGACCAGATAGTCGTCACGGGTCCTGGCGCGGCGCATGCCGTACCAGCCCAGGGCGATCATGCCGGCGGCGTAAATGAGGACGACGATTAAATCCAAAGCCATGGTGGCGTGTCTCCGGTTGTATTTTTTATAAGAAAGTCGGGATGAGTCATGCCCTGGTAGCGAGGAGGTTTAGCGAAACGTCGCACCGCCCCGCTGGGCTGCGAAGCAGCCCTCCCGGAACAGTCGATTCGATCTGTCTGGTACACCGAGGTATCAGGGGGTGGGACCGCTTCGCGCTCCAGCCGATACGAATCCCCTCGCCACAGGTTCGGGGCCCGACTCCGCGGTGTCGGGCTCCAAACCCTTGCCACGCGGATCATCCGGCCCATACACCGCCGCCGGTTCCGGAAACAGTCCCAGCAACGCCAGGTACACCACCGAGGCCAGGCCGAGGGTCACCGGCAGGCTGATGTCGATACCACCGGCCAGCTCGCCCAGTGGCCCGACGAACTGTCCGGGCAGGTTGACGAAGCACAACCCCACCAGTGCGCTGGGAATCCATGCGCCCAGGCCGCGCCAGTTCCAGCCATGGGTGAACCAGTAGCGTCCGCCGGTTTCGCCCCGGGTGAACACTTGCAGGTCATCCGGGCAGTAGAAGCCGCGGCGCACCACCAGGCCGATGATCATGATCACCATCCATGGGGTGGTGCAGGTGATGATCAGCACGGCGAAGGTGGACACGCTCTGCACCAGGTTCGCAGCGAAGCGTCCGATGAAGATGAAGGCAATCGACAGCACACCGATCAGCAGCGTCGCCTTGACCCGCGACAGCACCCGCGGAAACACGCTGGACATGTCCAGCCCGGTGCCATACAGGGATGTCGTGCCGGTGGACATGCCGCCGATCACCGCGATCAGGCACACCGGCAGGAAGAACCAGCCCGGCGACACCGCCAGCAGGCCGCCCACGTAGTTGTTGGACGCGATGTAGTCCGGCGCCTTGACCGCCACGATGGTGGCGGTGGCGAGGCCGAACAGGAACGGGATCAGCGTGGCAAGCTGCGCGGCGATCACTGCCAGCATGATGCGGCGCTTGGGCGTATTGCGGGGAATGTAGCGCGACCAGTCGCCCAGGAACGCGCCGAAGGAGATCGGGTTGCTCATGGCCACCAGCGCCGCGCCGATGAACGCCGCCCAGAAGCCCGCTTGGCCAAGGGCAACCGTGCCGGCGTACTGGCTGTCGAAGGTTGGGGCGAAGGCGACGATGCCCAGCAGGAACAGCAGGCTGGCCGCCCATACCGCGATGCGGTTGACCCACAGCATGAAGCGGAAGCCGTAGATGCACACTGTCAACACCAGCAGGGCGAAGAGGCCGTAGGCCAGGCCCAGGCTCAGGTCGGTTTCCGGTACGCCCACCAGGCGCTTGGCGCCGCCGATCAACGCATCCCCCGAGCTCCATACCGACAGCGAGAAAAACGCAATGGCCGTCAGCAACGACAGGAACGAACCGACGATCCGCCCGTGCACGCCAAAATGTGCGCCGGAGGAAACGGCGTTGTTGGTGCCGTTGAGCGGGCCGAACAGGCCCATCGGTGCGAGGATGATCGCGCCCAGCAACACCCCCAGCACGATGGCCCAGACCCCGGCCTGGAACGAAAGTCCGAACAACACCGGGAAGCTGCCGAGCACAGCGGTGGCGAAGGTATTGGCGCCGCCGAAGATCAGTCGAAACAGATCCCCCGGACCGGCGGTGCGTTCATGGTCCGGGATCTGCTCGACCCCGTAGGTTTCGATTTGCGTAAGGCTTTTATCGTTATTGTTATTCATGATCTGCTCCGATCATCGAGGCGCGCTCATCGGATGTGAGCGCTGCCTGTTTGGCTAAGGGGGTGGCAGCCCTTCCGGCATGGCGGATAAATGTTCGTGACAGGCCAGCCATAGGCCCTGTTGTTCTTGTAGGTGTCCGTCCTGTCGGCGGAACAGGATGGTTTCGCGTTCCTGGCTAAAGTGTCGCTCCCCTTGCATGCGCAGCTCGGTGGCCACGTCATGGATAAACACCGCCACGTCTCCTTGCAGGCTGACGAAGGCGTTGCTCGAGGTGCATGAGAGCACCTCGAAGCCATCCTCGGACCGCCAGCGATCCCACAATGCCTGGTAGGCATCGCGCGACAGCAGGGGCTGTTCGAGGGTGTGGAACACGAAGCTCGCATCGGCTGTGAAGGCGCCGAAGTAAGCGTCGCGGTCATTGCGGACGAAGGCCGCCACCAGCTGCGCGGCGGCCTCGAGCACTTGCTCCCGTTCGTTCATGGCAACCTCAGCGATGAGCCACGCCAGGCAGTACGCAGAGCATCTCGTACAGCAGGTTGGCGCCCAACAGCGAGGTGTTGCCGGTGGTGTCGTAGGGCGGCGAGACCTCCACCAGGTCACAACCCACCAGGTCGAGGCCCTGGCAACCGCGCACGATCTCGATCGCCTGGATGGTGGTCAGGCCACCGATTTCCGGAGTACCGGTACCCGGCGCCCAGGCCGGGTCGATGCCATCGATGTCGAAGCTCAGGTACACCGGGCCGCCGCCGACTTTTTCGCGGACCTCGGCCATCAGCGGTGCCAGGGAATGGTGCCAGCACTCTTCGGCCTGGACCACCCGGAAACCCTGGCGACGGCTCCAGTTGAAATCGTCGGCGGTATAGCCCTGGGCCCGCAGGCCGATCTGTACCACGCGGTCGCAATCCAGCAGGCCTTCTTCCACTGCGCGGCGGAAGGTGGTGCCGTGGGCGATTTTCTCGCCGAACATGTGGTCGTTCACATCGGCATGGGCATCGATATGGACCAGGCCGACCTTGCCGTGTTTCTTGTGGATGGCCCGCAGGATCGGCAGGGTGATGGTGTGGTCGCCGCCCAGGGTCAGGGGAATGACGTTGTGTTCGAGGATCTTGTGATAGGACTGCTCGATGATTCGCACGGCATCCAGCAGATTGAACGTGTTGATCGCCACGTCGCCGATATCGGCCACCGACAGCGAATCGAACGGCGCGGCGCCGGTGGCCATGTTGTAGGGGCGGATCATCACGGATTCGGCGCGGATCTCCCGGGGCCCGAAACGGGTACCGGCGCGCAGGGAGGTGCCGATGTCCAGCGGTACACCGACGAAAGCAGCGTCCAGGCCGGCGGCGGTGGGCACGTGGGGCAGTCGCATCATGGTAGCGATGCCGCCGAAGCGCGGCATTTCGTTGCCGCCCAGTGGTTGGTGAAGAATCTTGTCCACGGCTAGGGCCTCATCGTTTGTTTTAGTTATCAGGGGCCGATTCTGCGAAAAGCGTGCGTGGGGAAAAATCGCTGGTGGCAAATACTTAGTTCAGATTTTTCTAAACTAATGCGGGGCAGGGCGATAGACTCTCGCCCAGCGCAATCCCCTCGCCACAAAGTTTGCAGTGACCCGCCTGTATGGAGACATCCGATGGCCAACGCTTTACCCGACCTGAAACTGCTGCGCATTTTTGTCAGCGTGGTCCGGCACCAGGGGTTCGCCAACGCACAGCATGAGCTCAACTTGTCCACATCGGCCATCAGCACCTACATGAGCCAGCTCGAATCGGCCCTGGGCCTGGTGCTCTGTCACCGTGGCCGGGGTGGGTTCAGCCTGACCAGCAAGGGGGAGCTGTTCCATCAGGAAACCCTGCGCCTGCTGGGTGAGCTCGAAGGTTTCGAGCAATATGCCGCCGCGCTGAAAGGCGAGTTGCGCGGCACGCTGAACCTGGGGGTGATCGACTCAACCGTCAGTGACAAGGCCCTGCCGTTCGCCGAAGCCATCGGTGCCTACAGCCAGGAACACCCGGCGGTGCACCTGCATCTGTCGGTCATGAGTCCCTACGAGCTGCAACTCGGGGTCCAGGACAATCGCCTGGACCTGGCCATCGGTGCGTTTTCCACGCGCATGAGCGGGCTGGTCTACATGCCGCTGTACCGCGAACAACACTGGTTGTACTGCAGCAGCCGTCACCCGCTGTTCAGCGAGCGGCGCATTCCCGAACAACTCATCACCCAGCAGCGCATGGTGGGGCGTGGTTACTGGAGCCAGGCCGAACTGGCCCGCCACGGCTTCAAGCACAGTGCGGCGACGGTGGAAAGCATGGAGGCGCAACTGATCCTGGTGCTGTCCGGCGCCTACATCGGTTACCTGCCCGAACACTATGCCCAGGCCTGGGTCGACAAGGGTGACCTGCGGGTGCTGTTGCCGGCCACGTTCGGCTACCAGGCACCGTTTTCGATGATCATGCGCCGTGGCCGCAGTCGCGAGCCGCTGATCCAGACATTCCGCGACCTGCTCAAGGCGCAGTTGAACCAGGCCTGAGGTGCCGATGCCCAGAATCCATTGCCCACGGTGCCAGCGGCCGCAGAGCCATTGCCTGTGCCCGTTGATCCCCAGTCTCGACAGCCGTACCCGGGTGTTGTTGTTGCAGCATCCCAGCGAAGTGAACCACGCCCTGAACACCGCGCGGCTGGCGGCGCTGGGGCTGACCAATGCCGAGCTGATGGTGGGTGAGGTGTTCGAGGATTTGCCACGGCTGCTCAATCAACCGGGTTATCAGGCGCGGCTGTTGTTTCCTGGCGACGAGGCGCTACCGTTGCAGACCTGCACCCCGTCCGATGAGCCGATCCTGCTGGTCGTCCCGGATGGCACCTGGCGCAAGGCGCGCAAGTTGCTGCACCTCAATCCGTTGCTGGCGGCGCTGCCGAGGGTGACCCTGGCCGAAGGCGGCGTGTCCCGTTATCGCCTGCGCAAGGCGCCGGGGCCGGGAGCGTTGTCGACGGTGGAGGCGATTGTCCAGGCGTTGCAGGTGCTTGAAGCACCGAACAGTTTCGAGCCGTTGCTCAGGCCGTTCGAGGCGTTGATCGAGGGGCAGATTGCGGCGATGGGGGAGGAGGTTTTCCAGCGTAACCATGTCCGAAAATAGTGGCGGTTTTTACTGGCCTCATCGCGAGCAGGCTCGCGATAGCGGTAGCCCTGTCGATGAAATCCCAGCCAGAAACTACCGCTCCCGCATCGCCTCAGTCCTGGCCTTCAGCACCGGCTTGAGCAAGTAATCCAGAACACTTTTCTCGCCGGTAATGATATCCACCGTCGCTACCATTCCCGGAATGATCAGCAGCGGCTTGGCATCCCCGCCCAAGTGGTTTTTGTCGGTACGCACCTGGATCAGGTAGAAGCTGTTGCCCTTGTCGTCGGTGATGGTGTCGGCACCGATCAGTTCGAGCCTGGCGCTCAGCCCGCCGTAGATCGTGTAGTCGTAGGCGCTGAACTTGACCATGGCTTTCTGCCCAGGGTGCAGGAAGGCCACGTCCTGCGGGCGGACCTTGGCTTCGATCAGCAGGTTGTCCTCCAGAGGCACGATTTCCACCATGTCGCTACCCGGCTGCACCACGCCGCCGATGGTGTTCACCTTGAGTTGCTTGATCACCCCATGCACCGGCGAGACCACGGTGGTTCGGGTCACGCGGTCGTCGATGGCGATGCTCGACGCGGTGATTTTCGACAGCTCGGTGCGTTTTTCGTTGAGCTCCTTGGCCGCCTCGGAACGGAAGGTCTGTTCCGATTCGTCGATCTTGCTCTTGATCTCGTTGATCGCCGATTCCGCCCGGGGAATCGCCAGGGTGGTGGCGTTGAGCGAGCCGCGGATCTCCACCGCGCTGCGCTTGAGCCGCAGGATTTCCACCGGTGAAACCGCCCCGGTGCGCACCAGCGGCGCGGACATGTTCATTTCCTCCTGCAGCAGGCTCAGGGCTGAGCTGAACTGGCTCTGCTTGGAGCGGAACTCCGCCAGCTCCTGGGTCTTCTGGCGCAGTTGTTCGGTCAGGGTCCGTTGTTCACTGGCCAGGCGCCGCTGGCGTTGTTCGTGCAGGGAGCGCTCATCCTCGGCCACTTGCGGGGCCTTGCCAGTCACCTCGGCGGACATCTGCAGCGGCCGGCCCTCGGCCTCCGCCGACAGGCGCTCGACCTGGGCCATCAAGGCATACCGGTCGGCCTCGCTTTCGCCCTTGTTCGACAGATAACGCGTGTCGTCCAGGCGCAGCAGGGTATCGCCCTTGTTCACCATCTGGCCTTCGCGCACGAAGATCTCGCTGACGATACCGCCCTCCAGGTTCTGGATCACTTGCACCTTGCTCGATGGAATCGCCTTGCCTTCACCGGTCGTGACTTCCTGCAGGACCGCAAGCCTGGCCCACACCAGCGCGGCGACGATCAGCCCGGCGGCCAGCCACACGGTAATGCGCAAACGGCGGGGCGAGTCCTGCAGCGCGGCGCCTGCGGTTTCCGACATGAACTCGCTTTCGGCGCTTTTGCTGAAACTGCCGAAGTAGCTTCGGGCGGCTGAATCCGGTGTTTGAGCAGACATGGGGCGATACCCTTCAGTGAGAGAAAATAAAGCCGAACCAAGAACCCGTGAGAGCGAGCTTGTGTGGGAGCGGTATTGCGCTTAAACCGCCGCAGAGCCTACCCGTCCCTTGCGCAAGGCATCGATGACTGCGTCCTTCGGCCCATCCGCCACGATCCGTCCGTTGTCCAAGACCACCAACCGGTCCACCAGGCTCAGCATCGAAGTGCGGTGAGTGACCAGCAGCACCGTCTTGCCCTGTACATGGGTGTGAAGCTTCTGCCGCAGGACGTCTTCGCTGCTGTTGTCCATGGCGCTGGTGGGTTCGTCCAGCAGCAGGATCGGCGGGTCGAGCAACAAGGCCCGGGCCAGCAGCACGGCTTGGCGTTGGCCACCGGACAGCAACTGGCCACGTTCGCCCACCGGCCGGTCGAAGCCTTGGGGATGCTGGCGGGCCAGTTCGGTGACACCGGTCAGTTCCGCCACTTCCAGCATGCGCGCGTCGCTGACATAGCGGGCGCCGAGGGTGAGGTTGTCCCGCAGGCTGCCGGCCAGCAACGGCAGGTCATGGGCGACATAGCCGATCTGTTGGCGCAGGTCGGCGACATCCAGCTGCCGCAGGTCCAGGCCATCGAGCAACAGCTGGCCCTCCTGGGGCGCATAGAACCCCATCACCAGGCGTGCCAGGGTGCTTTTGCCCGAGCCGCTGCGCCCGATGATTGCGACCCGCTCACCGGGCTTGAGGCTGAAACTCACGTGTGCCAGCGCCGGGGTGTCCTGACCGTTGTAGTGGAACGTCACGCCGTTGACGTCCAGCGCGCCCTGCAATTGGGTGCGGTCCAGCGGTCGCTGCCCGGCTTCGCGCTCCTGGGGCAAGGCCATCAAGGCGTCGGTGCTGCGCATGGTGAGCCGGGCCTGCTGGTAGCGGGTGATCAACCCGGCGATCTGTCCCAGTGGCGCCAGCACCCGGCTGCCCAGCATGTAGGTCGCCACCAGCGCGCCGACGCTGAGGTTGCCGGCAATGATGCTGTAGACCCCGGCGACGATGGTGGTCATGCCGGCCAGCTGTTGCAGGAACAGGGTGCCGTTGGTGGCCAGGGCCGAGAGGTTGCGCGCATGGCTGTCCAGGCGGGTGAGGGCGCCATGGGTGCTTTCCCATTGATGCTGGCGCTCGCTTTCGGCGCTGCAGGCCTTGAGGGTTTCCAAACCGCCGAGGGTTTCGATCAACAAGGCCTGGCGCTGCGCGCCCAGGGCCAGGCTTTTCTGTACGGTATCGCTCAGGCGCGCCTGGATGATCATCGCGAAGACGATGGTGATCGGAAAGGCCACCACCGGAATCACCACCAGCCATCCACCCAGCAGGCCGATCACCACCAGCATCAGCAAGGCGAAGGGCAGGTCGATCAGGCTGGTCAAGGTGACGGCCGTGAGAAATTCCCGCAGGCCCTGGAAGTCGTGGATGCTCTGGGCGAATCCGCCGATGGTCACCGGCCGGGCCTTCATCGCCATGCCGGTGATGCGTTCGAACAGGGTGGCGGAAAGAATCACGTCGGTCTTCTTGCCGGCGGCGTCCAGCAGGTGGGCGCGTACGACCCGCAGCACCAGTTCGAAGCCAGTGCCGATCAACAGCCCTACGGCCAGCACCCATAATGTGGAGGTCGCCTGGTTCGGCACCACGCGATCGTAGGTCTGCATGACGAACAACGGCACCATCAGCCCCAGCAGGTTGATGAGCAGGCTCGCCAGGATCGCGTCGCTGTACAGCCAGCGGGACAACTTGAGGGTGTCGCGAAACCAGGCCTCGACCCTCGGCACCAGTGGCGCGCGCAAATCCTCGAGTTCATGTCGCGGCCGCGCGAACAGGGCCTGGCCACTGTAATCGAGGGCCAGTTCCTCGCCACTGACCCATTGTTCGCCGCCATCGGCTTCGCTGGGCAGGATCAGCGCCTGGCCATCTTCGCGCCAACGCCGCAGCACCGCACAACGGCCACCGGCCAGGATCAGCATCACCGGCAGGTTGAGGGGGGAAATCTCGGCCAGCTTGCGGCGCAGCACCCGCGCCTGCAAACCGGCCCGGGCCGCCGCGCGTGGCAGCAGGTCCGGGCTCAGCCGTTGGTGCGCCATTGGAAGCCCGGCGCTGAGGCTGGCGCGACTGACTGCCGCGCCATGGAGTTTGCAAAGGATCAGCAGACCATCCAGCAATGGGTCATCGACATTCAGGCGCGGATCGGCGCTGGGTGTTGCGGGTGCCATGCTGGTCATGGTGATCGTTCCCCCGGGACTACTTCAGTTCAGGCAGTCGCGCTTCGTTCTTGACCTCGGTCTGGGCGACGGCGTCGGCGGGCAGTACCACCCGCTGCTTGCTCAACAGCACGCCCATGTTCGCCAGCACGCGGTACATCGAGTACTCCTCGGTGTACCGGACTTCGGTGTAGCGGCGATTGGCGTTGTACAGCTCGTTCTCGCTGTCGAGCAGGTCGAGCAGGGTCCGCTGGCCCAGCCCGAACTGGTCCTGGTACGCGGCGCGTACGCGGGCGGTGGTGTCGGCGTATTCCCGGGCGGTGGGGGTCTGCTTGCGGGCATTGTTCATCGCGTTCCAGGCCAGGCGCGTGTCTTCGTTGAGCTGGCGCAGGGCGTTGTTGCGGATGTCCATGGCCTGGTTGATCTGATGGGAGTTGGAGGCCAGGCGTGCCTTGTCGCTACCGCCGCGGAACAGGTTGTAGTTCATCACCACGCCGACCCGCCAGTTGTTGTCATGGCCTTCTTCGCCACCGATGTTGTTATTGGCACCCACCGCCGCTTCGGCGTCGAAACGTGGGTAGAACGGCGACTTGGCCGACTCGTACTGGCTCTGGGCGGACTGTATGTCGGCCTGGGCCGATTTCAGGTACGGGTTGTTCTCCACCATGCTTTGCTGGGCCTGGCGCAGGTCTGCGGGGATCTCGCCCCGGGTCGAGGGGGGCGTTTCCAGCTCGTCGGGCATGCGTCCGACCACGCTGTAGAAGTTCGCCTCGGCGTCGGCCAGGTCTACCTGGGCGGTGTCGTAGTTGTTTTCCGCCAGGGCGCGGCGGGCATTGGACTGGTCGGAATCGGCGGTGCTGCCCACCCCGCGCTCGGTGCGCAGGCCGATCTGGTCGTTGACTCGCAGGTGGGCTTGCAGGTTGTTCTTGGCCAGGGTCACCAGTTCGCGGCGCTTGAGCACTTCCAGATAGACCTCGATGGTGCGCAGGGCCAGATCCTGGGCGGTGCCCTGGGCGTAATAGGCGCGGGAGTTGACCACGCCTTTGGTGCGTTCCACTTCGTTGGTGGTGTTGAAACCGTCAAAGAGCATCTGCCGCAGGCGCAACTCCGACTGTGTGTAAGTCAGGACATTGGTGTGGTGGTCGCCTTGTCCCCGAGTGCTGGGGTTGTCGCTGTAGCCCCGGCCGTAGCCGGCATTCAAATCCACCGACGGGAAAAAGCCCCCCCTGGCGACCTTGACGTCTTCATTGGCCGACAGACGGCTGTCCACTCGTTGGGCCAGTTCCGGATGAGTCGCGATAGTGCTCTGGATCGCTTCGGTCAATGACATGGCCTGGGCGTGAGAAGAGCAGGCCATGGCCAGCAAAACCGCGCTGCAGAGGGGGGATAGAACGCGCATGGGGTGCATCTCCTGAGGTCTGTTGTGCTTCTGTGTCGCCAAAATCTTGACGTATTTAAGATCAAAACCGTTTCAACCTTGTAACAACACAGCTAAGAACATCCTGCGAGAAACCTAAGAAGAATTTCTCATAGCGCTTATTCCGAAAAAAACTTATGTGCTTGGAAAAAAGCGGCACATTGTTCAAAGCGAAAGCCTTTGAAAATGCGGGTTCTGACGGCTTTTAGGCGTCAATAAAAGTTCCATGGAAATTTTTGAACGACGTGGGGAAGTGGTCGAAAGAACGGAATGAAGGGTGATGTTTTGCGACGGTTTTTTGTCATTGTGGCAAAGAGCTAGCCCTTCGGATCCTGTGAAACCTGGCAGATTTTCCAGATTTTCCGGGGGCTCATCAGGCATCGCTTCTTCACCCAGACATGCCGACCGCGGGTTGGCAACGGAGGAATGCACATGGCAGCGCTCATCGGTACCGTCAGCAAGGTAATCGGGCAGGTTTTCGCGCAAGCGACCGGGGGCCTGCGACGCCCGCTGGTGGAGGGAGATCGACTGTATGCCGGTGAGCATCTGGTGACCGGTGCCGAGGGGGCCGTGGCCGTGCAGCTTGCCAATGGCCAGGAGTTGACCCTCGGACGTGAAAGCGACCTGACCCTGACCTCGCAGTTGCTGGCCCGGCAGGCGCCTGGCGTCGAGACGCCTGAGGCCGCGGCACCGAGTGATGCGCAACTGACCGATGTGCAGAAGCTGCAACAAGCCATCGCCGCCGGTGCCGACCCGACCCAGACCGGCGAAGCCACGGCTGCCGGCCCCGGTGCTGGCAATGCCCCGGGCGGCCTTGGGGGCGGGCACAGTTTTGTGCTGCTGGAAGAGGTGGGCGGGGCGGTTGACCCGAGCATCGGATTCCCTACGGCGGGATTCAACGGGATTCCCGAATTTCCTCTGCTGCGCCTGGCGGGGGATGCGGATGACGGTGACGATGGAACCGTACCGCCAGTGACCCCCGAGACGTCTGATAACCCGGTGACCCTCGACGGGCTGACCGTGGAGGGCGGCGAGCTGACGGCAGACGAGGCCAGCCTGTCCGACGGTTCGGCCAGCAACCCGGCGGCGCTGGTGCAAAGCGGTACCTTCACCATCAACGCCCCCGACGGGTTGAGCAGCCTGAGCATCGGGGGCATCAGCGTCATCGCTGGCGGCGTACCGGCAGGTTTTCCTCAATCGATCACCACGGCACTGGGCAACACCCTGACCATCACGGGCTACAACCCCGCCACCGGTGTCGTCAGCTACAGCTACACCCTCACGGACAACGAAACCCATCCTGCCGGTGCCGGCCCCAATACCCTCACTGAACAGTTCCCGGTCGTGGCCGTGGACAACGACGGTGACAGCGCGAACGGCACCCTGGACGTCAATATCACCGACGATGTGCCCCAGGCGATCGACGACAGCCACGTCAGCACAGCGTCGGAATCGTTGGTCACCCTCACCGGCAACGTCTTGCCCAACGACCATCAGGGGGCCGATCGTATCCCCACCGGCCCCGACAGCGGGCCGATCATTGGCGGCACGTTCACCGGTACCTACGGCACCCTGGTGCTCAACCCCAATGGCACTTACACCTATACGTTGAACACCAGCGATCCGCAGTTCGTCGCGTTGCACGGCGGCGGCAGCGGCACGGAAACCTTCACCTACACCCTGACCGATGCCGACGGCGACACCAGCACCGCCAACCTGGTGCTGCAGGTCCATAACAACGACGATCCGGTGATCATCCAGGGGCTGGACACTGAAGGCGGCGAGCTGAGCGTCCGGGAACAACACCTGGCCGATGGCACCAGCCCGGATGCACCGGCCCTGACCCAGAGCGGCACGTTCACCGTGACAGCGCTGGACGGTGTGCAGAACCTGAGCGTCGGCGGCATCACCGTGGTCAGCGGTGGCGTGGCGGCCGGTTTCCCTCAATCGATTACCACGGCGCTGGGCAACACCCTGACCATCACCGGCTTCAACGCCGTCACCGGCGTGGTCAGCTACAGCTACACCCTGCTGGATAACGAGGCCCACCCGAATGCCAGCGGCGCCAACAGCCTGAGCGAGCAGTTTGCCGTGGTGGTTACCGACGACAACGGCACCACCGCCACCGGCAACCTGGACGTGAACATCGTCGATGACCTGCCTCAGGCCGTGGACGACAGCAACGCCGGTACCGCCTCGGAGACCCAACTGACCCTGAGCGGCAGCGTCCTGACCAATGACAGCCAAGGCGCCGACAACGTGGCGTCCGGCCCCATCACCCCCGGCACGTTCACCGGTACCTACGGCACTCTGGTGCTCAACGCCGACGGGTCGTACACCTATACGTTGAACACCAGCGATCCGCAGTTCGTCGCGTTGCACGGCGGCGGCAGCGGCACGGAAACCTTCACCTACACCCTGACCGATGCCGACGGCGACACCAGCACCGCCAACCTGGTGCTGCAGGTCCATAACAACGACGATCCGGTGATCATCCAGGGGCTGGACACTGAAGGCGGCGAGCTGACCGTCCGGGAACAACACCTGGCCGATGGCACCAGCCCGGATGCACCGGCCCTGACCCAGAGCGGCACGTTCACCGTGACAGCGCTGGACGGTGTGCAGAACCTGAGCGTCGGTGGCATCACCGTGGTCAGTGGTGGCGTGGCGGCCGGTTTCCCTCAATCGATTACCACGGCGCTGGGCAACACCCTGACCATCACCGGCTTCAACGCCGTCACCGGCGTGGTCAGCTACAGCTACACCCTGCTGGATAACGAGGCCCACCCGAATGCCAGCGGCGCCAACAGCCTGAGCGAGCAGTTTGCCGTGGTGGTTACCGACGACAACGGCACCACCGCCACCGGCAACCTGGACGTGAACATCGTCGATGACCTGCCTCAGGCCGTGGACGACAGCAACGCCGGTACCGCCTCGGAGACCCAACTGACCCTGAGCGGCAGCGTCCTGACCAATGACAGCCAAGGCGCCGACACCGTGGCGTCCGGCCCCATCACCCCCGGCACGTTCACCGGTACCTACGGCACCCTGGTGCTCAACGCCGACGGGTCGTACACCTATACGTTGAACACCAGCGATCCGCAGTTCGTCGCGTTGCACGGCGGCGGCAGCGGCACGGAAACCTTCACCTACACCCTGACCGATGCCGACGGCGATACCAGCACCGCCAACCTGGTGCTGCAGGTCCATAACAACGACGATCCGGTGATCATCCAGGGGCTGGACACTGAAGGCGGCGAGCTGACCGTCCGGGAACAACACCTGGCCGATGGCACCAGCCCGGATGCACCGGCCCTGACCCAGAGCGGCACGTTCACCGTGACAGCGCTGGACGGTGTGCAGAACCTGAGCGTCGGCGGCATCACCGTGGTCAGCGGTGGCGTGGCGGCCGGTTTCCCTCAATCGATTACCACGGCGCTGGGCAACACCCTGACCATCACCGGCTTCAACGCCGTCACCGGCGTGGTCAGCTACAGCTACACCCTGCTGGATAACGAGGCCCACCCGAATGCCAGCGGCGCCAACAGCCTGAGCGAGCAGTTTGCCGTGGTGGTTACCGACGACAACGGCACCACCGCCACCGGCAACCTGGACGTGAACATCGTCGATGACCTGCCCACTGCCCACGCCGACTCCGCTTCGGTGGACGAGGGAGGGACGGTCAGTGGCAACGTACTGAACAACGATGTGGGCGGTGCCGACGGCCCGGCCACCAGCGGCGCGGTGATCGGTGTCCGTGCCGGCGACGATACTTCGACCCCGGCCGTGGGCGGCCTCAATACCCAGATCAACGGCAGCTACGGTTACCTCACCCTGGATGCCAACGGCAACGCGGTCTATCACAGCTACCCGAACACGGTCAGCGCCCCTGGCGCCACCGATGTGTTCACCTACACCGTGCGCGACGCCGACGGCGATGAAAGCACCACCACCATCACCATCGACGTGCATGAAAGCTGCCTCGTCGCGACGCCGGACCAGGACATCAGCGTCCATGAAAAGGCCCTCGACCTGAACCAGGACGGCCAGGACCTGGCTCCCGGCACGGTCACCGGCAGCGACCCTGGCACCACTGGCGAAACCGCCAGCGGCAGCCTGGTGGGATCGGTCAGCGGTGCCATCGGCGCCGTGACGTTCGCCTTGGTCGGCAACGCCACTGGCGCCTACGGGCAACTGCTGCTCAACCCGGACGGCTCCTATACCTATACGCTGACATCACCGGCCACGACCACGCCCAACGCCAATGACGGCCCGAACGTCCTGAGCGAAAGCTTCACCTATCAAGCCACGGACTCCCTGGGCAACTCGGTCACCAGCACCATCGTCATCAACATCGTCGATGACATGCCCGAGGCGCATTGCGACGCCGCTTCGGTGGTGGAGGGCGGTACGATCAGCGGCAACGTACTGGACAACGACGTACTCGGCGCCGACGGCGGTACCGTCATTGGTGTGCGCGTTGGCAGCGATACTTCGTCCCCGGCGGTGGGCGGCCTCAATATCCAGATCAACGGCACCTATGGTTACCTCACCCTGGATGCCAGCGGCAACGCGGTCTATCACAGCAACCCGGACGCCGTTGGCGCACCCGGCGCCACCGATGTGTTCACCTACACCGTGCGCGACGCCGACGGCGATGAAAGCACCACCACCATCACCATCGAAGTGCACAACAGTTGCCTCGTGGCCGAGCCCGATCAGGACATTACCGTCTACGAGAAAGCCCTCGACCTGAATCAGGACGGCCAGGACCTGGCCCCCGGCACGGTCACCGGCAGCGACCCCGGCACCACCGGCGAAACCGCCAGCGGCAGCCTCGTGGGATCGGTCAGCGGTGCCACTGGCGCCGTGACGTTCGCCCTGGTCGGCAATGCCACTGGCGCCTACGGCCAACTGCTGCTCAATCCGGACGGCTCCTACACCTACACGCTGACGTCCCCGGCCAGCACGACGCCCCATGCCAACGACGGTCCGAATGTCCTGAGCGAGAGCTTCACCTACCAGGCCACGGATTCCCTGGGCAACAAGGTGACCGGCAACCTGGTGGTCAGCATCGTCGATGACGTGCCTACTGCCATCGCGACCGAGCGCTCGGTGACCGCCGTGGAAATCGATTCCAACCTGCTGATCGTGCTCGATGTGTCCGGCAGCATGGCCGATCCCTCCGGTGTGCCCGGCCTCTCGCGGCTGGACCTGGCGAAGCAGGCCATCAGCGCCTTGCTGGATAAGTACGATGACCTGGGTGATGTGAAAGTCCAACTGGTGACATTCAGCAGCAGCGCCACCGACCAGACGTCCGTGTGGGTGGACGTGGCCACCGCCAAGTCGCTCCTCAGCGGCCTGTCGGCGGACGGCGGCACCAACTACGACGCTGCGGTGGCGGCGGCCAAGACGGCGTTCGCCACCTCCGGGCAACTGACCGGGGCACAGAACATCGGTTACTTCTTTTCCGATGGCAAGCCCACCACGGGCCAGGAAACCGGTGCGGCGGACGAGGCCGCGTGGAAAGCCTTCCTCGACGCCAACGGCATCAAGAACTACGCCATCGGCCTGGGCAGCGGCGTCAGCAATGCCCATCTCGACCCACTGGCCTATGACGGCAGCGCCCACACCGACACCAACGCGGTGGTGGTCACCGATCTGAACCAGCTCGGCTCGGTGCTTTCCGGTACCGTGCAAGGGGTGCCGGTGACCGGCAATCTGCTAGGCGAGGGCGGTTCGTTCGGCGCCGACGGCGGGTTTATCAAGAGCCTGCTGGTGGATGGCACCACCTACAGCTATGACCCGACCGCCAACGGTGGGCAGGGGGCACTGGTTGCCAGCGGAGGGTCCAACCACGGCACTTTCAATAGCCTGAACAATACGTTGAGTATCGCCACCGACCACGATGGTACCCTGGTGGTCAACCTCGACACCGGTGAATACAGCTACACCTCCCAAACCACCACCGGCAGCCTGATCACCGAAACCATCGGCTATGTCGTCAGCGACAACGACGGCGACCTGGCGAGCGCCAGCCTGGTGGTCAATGTCACGCCCAACAGCCCTCCCGTGGCGATGGACGACCACATCATCACCAACCTGCTGTCAGGCAATATCGTAGTGCCGGGAGAGTTGTTGCTGGGCAACGACAGCGACGCCAACGGCGATCCGCTGACTGCGTCGCCCACCAGCTTCAATACCGGCTGGGTCGCCAGGGGAGCAGACTTCACCGGCACCGCCGGCACGCTCAGTTTCACCGGTAACAACGTGCAGTCCATCAACCTCAACCGCAGCGCTTTCGTCGCCAACACCGCGACCATGACCGCGGCGCTGGTAGTCAGTGGGGCGCTGGGGGCGGTGTCCAACAACAATGCCAACGATGAAGACCGGCTCAATATCAGCCTCAAGCAGGGCGAGACCCTCACCCTGGATCATAATCTGGCGTCCGGGCGCATCGCCCTGGAGTACTCCCTCAATGGCGGACCGTTCATTGCCGTCAATGACGGTGCCTCGTTCACTGCCGCGGCGGACGGCAACTATCAGATCCACGTCACCAACATTCCCAACCCCGGCAATGGCAACGTCAATGCCTCGGAAAACTACCAGCTGACCTTGACCGTCAACTACGCCGGCGCCCAGGAGA
The DNA here is from genome assembly GCF_900156465.1 of Pseudomonas sp. 7SR1. Taxonomy (NCBI): domain Bacteria; kingdom Pseudomonadati; phylum Pseudomonadota; class Gammaproteobacteria; order Pseudomonadales; family Pseudomonadaceae; genus Pseudomonas; species Pseudomonas sp. 7SR1. The sequence continues at coordinate 5,956,357 of NZ_LT707064.1, read as the reverse complement.
GTACGCCGGATTACCATGGTACCTACACCGCCAGCGACAACCATGGCGGCAGCGACAGCGGGGCGGTGAGCATCAGTTACCAGGCCGGTCACACCCTGACGGGCACTGCGGGGGACGATGTGCTGATGGCCGGTGCCGGTGACGACATCCTCAACGCCGGTGACGGCAACGATATCCTCAGCGCGGGCTCGGGCAATGACACCTTGCACGGTGGTGCCGGCGACGACCTGCTCTACAGCGGCACCGGCAACGATCTGCTGGACGGTGGCACGGGTAACGACACCGCCAGCTACGCCCACGCCACGGCTGGCGTCACGGTCGACCTGGGCCTGCTGGCCGCGCAGGACACCGGCGGCGCCGGTACCGATACCCTGGGGGGATCGAGCACCTCATCGGATCGAACTTCAACGACACCCTCAGTGGCGATGGCGCCAACAACCGCATCGACGGTGGGCTGGGCCATGACGTGCTCAATGGCGGTGGCGGCGACGACATCCTGATCGGCGGCCTGGGCAACAATACCCTCGCCGGCGGCAGCGGCGCCGACACCTTCAAATGGCTGGCGGGCAATAGCGGCCATGACGTGATCACGGACTTTACCCCGGGCGTGGACAAGCTCGACCTGTCCCAGTTGCTATTGGGCGAAAACGGCACTAGCGCTTCACTGGACGACTACCTGCATTTCAGCGTGACGGGCAGCGGCGCATCGGTCACCACCAGCATCGACGTCAGCGCCATCGCCGGCGCCGCGCCGAACCAGACCATCGACCTGGCCGGCGTCAACCTCGCCAGCCACTACGGTGTCACGCCTGGCGTGGACGGCATGATCGCCGGCGCGGACACGGCAACCATCATCAACGGGATGCTGAACGATCATTCGTTGAAGGTGGATACGGTGTAAGGTGAGTTGAAACGACGAAACCCGCCATCCCCGTGGAGGGGGATGGCGGGTTTTATATCTTCCAGCGACCTGATAAGCGGATGACTCGAGTGGGCTGGGCTGAAATGGCCGGGCAGGAAATCATTCCGCACTCATCCAGTCATCCTCCGACCCGATCAAGCAATGGAGGCTCACCCGGCGGCCGGCCGCCTCAGCGCAGCACCGCGCGTGGCGGCAGTGGCGTAGTAGGACACATGGCCGTTCAGCAATCCCTGGACCGGGTCGCTGTTGCCTCCCGCACCGGCAAGACCCCAGGTAACCACTCGCGCATCGCTCGTGAGTGCGATGAAAGCCTGGCTGTTGGCATAAAGTGCTCGCACGTTTGTCAGCCCACTTGCGTTCACCACGCCTCCCCACGCTGGGTGCCCCCAAGCCACTACGGTGCCGTTTCGGCGCAGCGCGGCAAATGCCCCGGCGGTGGCTGCGACCTGAACGAAGTCATCGAACACTTCGATGGTAGGAGGCACTGGTGCTCCGTAATCCGGATGTCCCCAGGTCACGACATGACCGCTGGCCCTGAGTGCGGCAAAGGAACTTGAAGTCGAGACAACCTGAACCACGTCGTCGAGTCTTGCAATCGGGCCCGGAATACTACCGCCGGCGTTCGCGTCTCCCCATGCCACGACTGATCCATCGGATAGTCGGGCGGCCAGAGCTGTGCTTGCGCCAACGACCTCGACAATGTTCGTGAGGCGCGCAATATCGCCTGGCACCATGCCCCCCGCGTTAGGTTGAGTGCCCCACGCCACCACGGATCCATTGGCTCGCCGCGCCGCGAAGACGTAGTAGGCGCTGCTCAAGTCCACGATATCGGTGAGCAAGGCAATATCATCCGGCACCGCCGCCCCCAGGTCCGGCCTTCCCCACGCCACGACGGTGCCGTTGGCCCGCCGTGCCGCAAAGGCATGGGCTGTGGCGGCTACTTCTACGAAGTCATCGAACTGCGCGATGGTTTCAGGAATATCACCGCCCAAGCCGGTCTCTCCCCATGCCACCAGGTGCCCCGTTGCCCGTCGCGCGGCAAAAGCGTGTCCTGTCCCGACCACCTCGACAATATCCCTCAGATTGCCGATATCCCGTGGTACTTCACCGCCTCGCTCTGCCCAGCCCCAGGCGACCACCTGGCCGTTGGCGCGCCATGCGGCAAAGGCATAGGCGGCATGGGCAACGCCGACTATGTCGGTGATCGTCGCAATCTCCGGCGGCACGTCGCCGCCATGCCCAACCACTCCCCAGCCAACCAGGTTGCCTTGGGTGCGGCGAGCTACGAATGCGCCCCATGGTTGCGATGGAGCAGCGATTTTGAAGTTGCCTGCTCCGAACAGGTTGGCAGGATTGATACGGACCTCATCCTGGCTGGTGCGCACACGGAGTAGCCGCCAGGGCTGGTTGTCATTGAACCTCGCGGCCTGGATGGGGGCGCCACCGTCGCCCTCGTATTGCCATAGTGCTTCAAGCGGCTGTTGGGTGGTGACATTCAGCGCTGTCAGCAGCCGGCTGCTCCCCACCGTGGACCAGTGCATCGAGTTCGATGTACCGCGCGCGCCCATGACCTGCAACTGTCCTGTTCCCACTTGTCGCCGCACATCGTAGACCGCCGGTTGCGAGGGGATGGGCGAACTACCCTGACGCCGCAACGTATAGTCCAACGTGATGGTTCGATCAACGTTCGCCAGTACCACCGACTGTTGCACGGTCACTGCCTTCGACTGGCCCGCTTCGCTGGCCGAGACGGTATAAGGCACGTTGATAGTGCCCGCACCGGGCAGACCTACCCAACGCACTTCGCCCGAATCCCCGTCCAGCAGATTAGTCTCGGCCGGTATCCGAACCGTGGCGCCATTGGGAGTATTGGCAGGGTCGAGTTGGTCTCCCAGGGCCTGGTCGATGGTTGGAGGAAGCGGGTCTTGTCGTGACCCGACAACGGTCGCCTTTGCTATTTTTGAGGAGCCCATGAAGGTCGTGCCCCTGAACAGCTTGTAGGACATTTCTACCGTGCTGCCCGAAATAACCTTGTCGTTGGGAATCTCCAGCACACAGGCCTGTTTCTGCCCCAAGCCATTGGTCTCGACCGTTCCCGTCTCGCTGTGGGTGACATTCGGCTGGCCTGCCACCTTCGCGACGTAGGTCGCCTCGATCGTATCCCCCGGCAGGAAGCGTGAGTCACCGGTCAAGATGATCAACAACAGCGGGTTGGTGCCCAGCTTGTCGAGGTCGATGGTACTGGGATCGTCGCCCGTGTCGCTGCCGATTTCCCGCGGGATCGGCACCGGCAGTCGAAGGCCGGCCTGGTCCACGTCCACGATCTGTACTGCCGAAAAGGGCGAGTCAAGGTCCGGTGAGTTGCCCAACTGGTCGGTGACCGTGAAGGAAAACATGAACTCGGGATGGTCCTCGCCCAGGTCGGCGCTGGTGACATCGAAGCAGATCGTGGTAGGCGTTGCCGAGCCGTGGTCCGGCGGCGCAGGAGCCTCGCTTTCCAGTACGGTACGAATCACATCCTTGCCGTTGCAATTGAGCCGGATGCGGTCGTGCGCCCGGCAATAGGGGTAACTCACGCACACCGTCGCCCGGGTGAACCCCGGCCCTATGCCGTTCTTGATTTCATCCGGCAGGATCAATTCCAGCTCGGAATGCGCACCATCGCCGGGCGAGCGATCCTCGTTACCAGGGCGGATCTGGTTATACAGAATCTCCGCAGGAGGATCGGAGGTTTCAACGACACCGCTGAGGCGCCTTATGGTGTAGGTCAGTCGATTGACTGCGTTGGCCAATAGTTTTCCATGGGGAATGTACAGCTCCACCGTGTCGTCGGTGCCCAGCGTGTTCCGGTTGTCGATGTTCGTCTCGCCATTGAGGTTGATCGAGACGTTCTCCCCACCTGTCTGATTCGTATAGGGCAACACCAGAACCTTGCAGCCCGCAGGCTCCTGGTCATAGATATGCTTGGGCACCCCGAAATCGCCCCCCACCACGGGGCGAGTGGCGCGCGGCAGGTCGGGTTTCTCCAGAAGGACGGTCTGGTCGGCGGGTGTCGATGGAAGGGGCATGGTCGGGGTCCTCATAAGTGCCGCGTCAGGGGCGTGTGATATGAGAGCGCCGATGCATGAAGGGTGGCTACTGTCAGGACTGACAGGTGAAAGCAGATTTAAGACGGGCGGCGAGCTGTTTTCATGGCAGTCTGCTCCTGCTCGGTTGCGCAGCGACTGCCCCATCAAAGGGGCTGCTTCGCAGTCCAGCGGGAGCGAACTCTCTCGTCATGGGCATTGTTGTGCTGGTTGGTGTGGTCGATTTTGCCCAGCATTCTGCGACTTATGTCGTCAAGCCTTTTCCAGTTCGCAAATATCGGGATAATCCTTTGGAGGACGCAACCCCGGAGGAAACCCAAAGGCGTCCAAGAGTAGCGGGGCAGGTCCTAGAGCTACAACTCCGATGTGAGGTATAAACCAGTTGTGAGGGCGTTTATAGGGATAACCGTGTTTAAGGCTGACAGTGTAATAGCTACCATCCCCTGAGTTTTCATGCGTCCAATATTCCGTAATGTTTGGGTCAGGAGCACCATGTTCGTTTGTCGCGCCACTAGGCCAGTTATACCCAACTTGCATATCCCCCCATTCCCCGAAGAGAGTCCCTATTCCCCGAACACCCTGCCCTAAAGTCAAGTGCCCTACCTGAGGCAGCCTGCCACGGTCAGCGGCGGTGGACCATGTCTCATAACCATAGAGTCCTGTAAACCATAGCGCCGCCTGCTTCATTATAAAAGTTGCGCGATTAGGGTTCGGTTGCGCCGCGTCTGTAATCGTAAAAATAACTTCATGATAAGTTGTTCTTTGAACTTCGCCTGTTTGGGCATGAATGGACGCGTACGCGGAGTTCGATGCAGAAAACGAGTAAGGAGGCTGCCCACCATCCACATTTATTGTAAATCGAGCATGGTTGAAACCTGTCTTCGGAAATCCGCTCTCAGGCAAAAACAAATGCTCCGCGCCACGAGGCGAAGCTGTTAGAGAGACAACTCTTAACGCCGTCATCACCGTGACCGTATAAGTACGCAACGGAAAAGTATCGGCAAGACCTTCCTCGGCACTCTGGTTTAACGTGGCCTTGAACTCCACCGTGAGCGTACTGCCATTGCGCAGCCCCTGCAGTTCAGTGAATGGCACGGTGTTGGTCGCGAATCCATCCGAGACCCAGCTTGCCGAAACTCGGCTGCCCAGGGCGCTGCTCCAAAGCACGCGTTCATAATCCGTGCCATCGTTGTTTTTGCCCTTCAGGCGTAACCACACGTACTGCCCTTGGGCAATAAGGGGCCAGGCGTCGATACGCACGGTGGCGTTGCCTGTAAAGGTTGCTACATCCAGTTCCGCCCCTTCGCCATTGTTGGTGGCTTGCAGGATCCTTGGTCTGGCGACCAGCAGATCGTCTTGGCTGAGCGCCTGCACATTCAGCACAAACGGATCCGACGGCGGCGACTCCACGCCGTTCTGGATCACCGTGTAGGTCACCGTCACCGCCTTGCCCAGGTTGAACGCCACCACGCTGTTGGGAATCGGTACTTCCCACCCATCCCTGACCGGCCATTCGCCCGAGGTGTGTGAACCACCTGCCGGCGTGCCCGCTGCGCCGGTCCAAGTGACTTTGAGTTTGTCGTCGGGCAGCAGCGCGGCGTTGGCCGGTACAACGATGTGGAGCGCGTCCTTGGCCTGGACCGGGTTCAGGATGGGGCCATTGGCCTCTTTCACCGAAGGAGGCAACAGGTTCTGCGCCGCTCCGATCACGGTCGCATGGGCCGTTTTTGAGGTACCGACCAGCGTCGTGCCCCTGAACAGTTTGTAAGACGCCTGCACTGTGCTGCCCGAAATAACCTTGTCGTTGGGAATCTCCAGCACACAGGCCACCTTCTGCCCAAAACCATCGGTTTCGACCGTTCCCGTCTCGCTGTGGGTGACCTCCGGCTGGCCCACCACTTTCGCAAGGTAGGTCGCCTCGATCGTATCTCCCGGCAGGAAACGAGGGTCGCTGGTCAGAACGATCAACAGCAGCGGGTTCGTACCCAGTTTTTCGAGATCGATGATGCCGGGGTCGTCAGCCGTGTCGCTGGCGATTTCCCGCGGGATCGGCACCGGCAGTCGAAGACCGGCCTGGTCTACGTCAACCGTCTGCACAGCGGACCAGGGCGAGTTGAGATCCGGCGAGTTGCCCAACTGGTCGGTGACCGTGAAGGAGAACATGAACTGGGCATGGTCATCGCCCAGGTCGGCGCTGGTGACATCGAAGCAGATCGTGGTGGGTGTCGGCGAGCCGGGGTCCGGCGGCAATGGGGCCTCGGTATCAGGCACCGTATGGTATTTGGGCTTGCCGTTGCAGTTGAGCCAGATACGGTCATGTGCCCGGCAATAGGGGTAGCTCACGCACACCGTCGCCCTGGTGAACCCCGGCCCTACTCCGTTCTTGATTTCATCCGGCAGGATCAATTCCAGCTCGGAATGCGCACCATCACCAGGCGTGCGATCGTAAAGGCCTGGTCGGAACTCGTTGTAGAGGATCTCTGCAGGAGGGTCAGAGGTTTCGGGGATACCGCTGAGGCGCCTTATGGTGTAGGTCAGTCGATTGACTGCGTTGGCCAATAGTTTTCCATGGGGAATGTACAGCTCCACCGTGTCGTCGGTGCCCAGCGTGTTCCGGTTGTCGATGTTCGTCTCGCCATTGAGGTTGATCGAGACATTCTCCCCGCCTGTCTGGTTTGTATAAGGCAACACCGCGACCTTGCAGCCCGCGGGCTCCTGGTCATAGATATGCTTGGGCACCCCGAAATCGCCCCCCACCACGGGGCGAGTGGCGCGCGGCAGGTCGGGTTTCTCCAGAAGGACGGTCTGGTCGGCGGGTGTCGATGGAAGGGGCATGGTCGGGGTCCTCATAAGTGCCGCGTCAGGGCGTGTGATATGAGAGCGCCGATGCATGAAGGGTGGCTACTGTCAGGACTGACAGGTGAGAGCAGGTTTAAGACGGGCGGATGGGGGATGCCCTGGGTCGGCTAGTAAAGGAAGGTAACGAGCCTCTGTGGTAAGGGCGGCAAGCAGCTAATTGTCGGGGCTGGACCGGGGTACATTTGCTTCAGGGTTTGTGCAGCGTCTTCTGCCTGAGGATGTAGATCGTCACCAGCACCGCACTGGTCAACATGAACCCTCGCGCCCAAGGCAAGGGCACCAGGTAGCAGGACAAAAGGATGCTCGCCCACATCAGCGCGATGGCGTAGACCTTGCCCTTGAGGGGAATGCCGTTGCCGCTGAGGTAATCCGCGATCCAGGGGCCGAGTCGCGGATGGCCGACCAGCCAGCGATAGAAGCGCGGCGAACTGCGGGCAAAGCACGCGGCGGCCAGCAGCAGGAAAGGGGTGGTGGGCAGCACGGGAATGAAGATACCGATGACCCCCAGCACCACGCTCAACCAGCCGATGGCCAGCAGAGCGTAACGCAGGATCAGCGGGCGCTTGCCGATGGGCGCGGGCACCCGGTCGCTCAGTGATGGCGCGGCTTGAGGATCGCCGGTTTCTCGTCCGGGGCGTTGCACAGCAGGTACAGGGCGGTGAGGGCTTCCGGGATCTGCACGATCATGTCGTCCATCAGGTTCGGATCGGCGGCGATGTCGGAAAACTCCGGTTGTTCGTCGAACAGGCCGGAACCGACCATGATCGGCAGCAGCATTTCGCTGACTTCCTCTTCGGCGGTTTCGAACCAGGCCGCTTCGCGCAGGAACACGCCTTCCATGAAACCGATGCACCAGCCACGCAGTTCCGAGTCGTCCGGGTCGTCGCCCAGGTCCAGTTCGCACGGCAGTTCGAATTCTTCGTCCGAGGCCAGTTGGCGGGCGATATGGGCCTTGAGGCCCACCAGGGTGGCTTCGATCTCGATGCGCTGGGCTTCGTCGGTGTAATGCGGCTCTTCGGCGAACAGGGCGTCGATCCACTCCCGGTCAGGCACCTGCTCGGAGCAGATCGAGAGGGCGGTCAGATAGCCATGAGCGGCCACGTAATCCAGCGCTTCGTCGTGCAGCTCATCGGCGTCGAGGAAGACTTGCAGGCGGGTCAGTTGCTCAGCGAAGGACATTACGGGCTACCTTGGGGGAATAAACAATGCGGGAATTCTAGGCCTTCTTGAGCGCCCAGGCCAGCCGCGTGGCACATTTGCCTTGTCGGCAAGGGCTGGGTTGCCCAAGAAGCCGGGGGACATACCGAAGAAGGAAGGCCCGGCCTGGCTCCTGTGGCGAGGGGATTCAGCGAAACGTCGCACCGTCCCGTTGGGCTGCGCAGCAGACCCAATGTCACTTGAGTGTGCGATCCAATCGATAAACCGAGAGGGGCTGCTGCGCAGCTCGGCGGGAATGAAGCCCCTTGCCACACATACAGCTTGGCTTGCTTTGAAAGTCAGAAGCACCTCTTGTCAGCATCGCCCTCTGCGGCGAAGGCCTCGGGTATACTGCCGCGTTTTGTGACGCCCTGCGGCGTCCAGCCGGTTCGAAACGCGCCCTTACGATTTGCCGGCGCAGCCTTTTCGATTCTGAACCAGCCTTGCAGGGATGTTTCGGTGATTTTTGGAGTTTCTATGCTCGAACAGGCTCAACGCGTCCTCAAGGACATCTTCGGCTACGACAGTTTCCGTGGCCGCCAGGGTGCCATTATTGAGCGCGTGGCCAGCGGCGGCGATGCCCTGGTGCTGATGCCCACCGGTGGCGGCAAATCCTTGTGCTACCAGGTGCCGGCGCTGTTGCGCAATGGCCTGGCGGTGGTGGTATCGCCGCTGATCGCCCTGATGGACGACCAGGTCGCCACCCTCGAGGAGCTGGGGGTTGCCGCTGCTTCGTTGAACTCCACCTTGAATGCCGACCAGCAGCGCGAGCTGGCGGCCCGGATCAAGCGCGGTGAAGTAAAGATGCTGTACCTGGCCCCTGAACGCCTGGTGCAGCCACGCATGCTGGCGTTCCTGCAGAGCCTGGAAATCGCCCTGTTCGCCATCGACGAAGCCCACTGCGTGTCCCAGTGGGGCCACGATTTCCGTCGCGAATACCTGCAATTGGGGCAACTGGCGGAGCTATTCCCGGACGTGCCACGCATCGCCCTGACTGCCACGGCCGACAAGCGTACCCGTGAAGAGATCGTCGAGCGCCTGCATTTGCAGGAGGCCGAGCGATTCCTTTCCAGTTTCGACCGGCCCAACATTTTCTACCGCATCGTGCCCAAGGAGCAGCCGCGCAAGCAGTTGCTGGCATTCCTCGCCGAACGCCGCAGCGATGCCGGCATTGTCTACTGCCTGTCGCGCAAGAAGGTCGATGAGGTCGCCGCATTCCTCTGCGAGCAGGGTTTTCCGGCCTTGCCGTATCACGCCGGCCTGCCCAATGACCTGCGGGCCTATCACCAGAAGCGCTTTCTCAACGAAGAAGGCCTGATCATGGTGGCCACCGTGGCGTTCGGCATGGGCATCGACAAACCCAACGTACGTTTCGTCGCGCACCTGGACCTGCCCAAGTCCCTGGAGGCCTATTACCAGGAAACTGGTCGTGCCGGCCGCGATGGCTTGCCGGCCGACGCCTGGATGGCCTACGGCCTGCAGGACGTGGTGATGCTCAAGCAGATGCTGCAGAACTCCGAAGGCGACGAACGCCACAAGCGCCTGGAGCAACACAAGCTCGACGCCATGCTTTCCCTGTGCGAGGAAACCCGCTGCCGGCGCCAGACCCTTTTGGCCTATTTCGACGAAGACATGCCCCAACCCTGCGGGCATTGCGACAATTGTGTCGACGGCGTGGAAACCTGGGACGCCACCGAACCGGCCCGCCAGGCGCTGTCGACCATCTATCGCACCGGGCAGCGCTATGGCGTGGGGCACCTGGTGGACGTCTTGCTGGGCAAGGACAACGAGAAGGTCCGCAGCTTCGGCCATCAGCACCTGTCGGTGTTCGGTGTCGGCAAGGACCGTTCCGAGAGTGAATGGCGTTCATTGTTCCGACAGCTCGTGGCGCGCGGCCTGGCGGACATCGACCTGGAAGGCTACGGCGGGCTGCGCCTGAGCGCCAGTTGCCGGCCCTTGCTCAAGGGCGAGGTCAGCCTCCAGCTGCGCCGGGACCTCAAGCCGGCGACGGCGGTCAAGAGCGGCAAGAGCCAGGCCAGCCAGCTGGTGCGTGGCGAAGAGCGCGATCAGTGGGAAGCCCTGCGCGCCTTGCGTCGCAAGTTGGCCGAGGAACACGGTGTGCCGCCCTATGTCATTTTTCCCGACTCGACGCTGCTGGAAATGCTGCGCAGCCAGCCCACCTCCCTGGCGGAGATGGCCCGGGTCAGCGGTGTGGGTGCGCGCAAGCTGGAACGCTATGGCGAGGCGTTCCTCCAGGTATTGGGCGGGGAGGCCGAGACGCCGAAGTCGGTGGCCGACGTACGCCACGAACTCATCACCCTGGCGCGTGCGGGCATGACGCCATTGCAAATCGCCGGGCAGTTGCAGTGCTCGGAAAAAAACGTCTATGCGATGCTCGCCGAAGCCATCGGCATGCAGCAGCTATCCCTGGAACAGGCACTGGACTTGCCCGAGGAGTTGATGGGCGAAGTGCAGGACGCTTTCCTGGATGGCGAGGGTGAGTTGCCCTCGGTATCGGAGGTCGCCGCGCTGTTCGTCGGTCGGGTACCGGAGGGCGTCCTGTACTGCGTGAGGGCTGCCTTGCAGTCGGAATTCGAAGTCTGATCAATGAGTTGCGGACCTTTAACGATTCAGTACGCGATTCAATGGGAAACGGCCTTGCCGGATTCCAATGTGCATGCTTAGCTGACTAATAATTAGTTTTTCTTATTTTAAGATCTGATGAGTTTTCTATGTCGTTGACCGATCAACACCGTTTTGGCATGCAATTGGCGCAAATGTCTCGAGGCTGGCGTGCCGAACTGGACCGGCGCCTGGCCGGGTTGGGCCTGTCCCAGGCGCGTTGGCTGGTGCTGCTGCACCTGGCCCGTTTCGAACATGCGCCGACCCAGCGAGAACTGGCCCAGAGCGTCGCGGTAGAAGGCCCGACGCTGGCGCGTCTGCTGGACAGCCTGGAAACCCAGGGGCTGGTGCAACGCCAGGCCGTGGCCGAAGACCGCCGGGCCAAGAAGATTGTCCTTTGCGCACCGGCCCGACCGTTGATCGAACAGATCGAAACCATTGCCACCCAACTGCGTCGAGAGCTGTTCGAAGGCGTCGACGAAGCGGACATGCGGGTGTGCATGCGGGTCCACGGCACGATCCTGGCCAACCTGGAAAAGTCCTGAGGCATATCCCTGGCGCCAGACTTTTGAGATTCGGCGGTTAGCGAACTATAACCATAGGGGGCTCTTGTTCAGTTTTCCCAACCTGAAACTGAACGAGATCACCAGCTTGCGCTCGTATTGAAAGCTGTTCTGGTCATCGAAAGGGATACCCATGCTTGGAAGTTTGCAGTCCACGTTGCGCAGTTGGGTCAACGTGTCAGTGGTCATGGGTGCCTTGGGGTATCCGGCTCTGGCGTCAGCGCTGGGCCTTGGGGAAATCACGCTTCATTCCGCCTTGAACCAGCCGTTGCGCGCCGATATTGCCCTGGTGGATGTGGCCGGGCTCGAAGAGGGCGATCTATCGGCCAGCCTGGCGAGCCCGGACGACTTCAGCCGGGCCGGCGTGGAGCGGGTGTTTTTCCTGAGCAACCTGCGATTTACGCCGGTGCTGCGCGGCGAACGCAGTTTCATTCGGGTGACTTCCAGCAAACCGGTGGAAGAGCCTTTCCTCAATTTCCTGGTGCAGCTCAATCAGCCCAATGGACGCCTTCTGCGTGAATACACGGTGCTGATCGACCCGCCAGGCACGGCAGCTATCGTACCTGCCACCGACGCGACCGCCAGTACGCCCAAGGCAGCGGCATCGACCCAGGCGGCGCCAGCCATCAAGCCACCTGCGGCGACCCAAGGCAAGCGCTACACCGTCGTGCAGGGGGACAACCCCTGGATCATTGCCAAGCGCCTGCATGACGCGGGCAGCGGTGCCTCGGTCAACGAGCTGATGCAGGGCATCCTGGCCCTGAACCCCGGCAGCGAACGGCTCTCCATCGGTCAACGCCTGTTGCTGCCCGATTCGGCCGTGTTGCCTGCCCCTGCTGATACGGCTCCGGCCCCTGCCGATTCCAACGAGCAACTGGCCGCCAGCGTACTGCAGAACCAGCAGCAACAGAAAACCATCGAAGAGCTGCAGGCCCGGCTCCAGGCCCAGGACGAAGAAATTGCCGGCCAGCGCCAGCAGATCAGCGAACTGCAGACGAAACTGGCCGAGCTCACCCCAGCTCCCGGTGCCACGGTGTCTGCGCCAACGGCGTCCCCCGCAGCGGAGGCTGTGAATGACACCCCGCCGGCTGACGCGCAACCGGTGGCGGAGCCTGGGGGCATCGACTGGTCATGGGTGGCGGCGCTGGTGGGCCTGTTGGGGCTGCTCGCCTTGTTATTGTTCATTCGCCGCCGGCAACAGGCCCAGGTCGGTTCGGAGTCGATGACCGAGCGTCCCGCCCCCCTGCTGGAGGACAGCACCGATACCTATGGAACGACTGTGGAGACGGACCCGCCAGAAGTCGCCGCGTCGTTCAATAATGGCGATACCCCACTGGGCGACGTGCTGGAAGGGGTGGGGATCTACCTGACCTATGGCCGCTTCGCCGAAGCGGCGGGATTGCTCCGGGCCGCGCTGCTGGCGGAGCCGGAACGCACCGACCTGGGCCTCAAGCTGCTGGATGTGCTGGGCAAGCAGGGGGATGCCATCGGCTTCCAGGTCCAGGAGCATCACTTGGCCACGCAGGGAGTCGATGCCTCGACGCTGGAGGAGGTCCGGGCAAAGTATCCCAAGGTCGCCGTGGCCAGCGCACCCGAGGCCGTGCCCCCGGCGCCCCAGGCGCCAATTCCTGTTCCTGCTCCCGCTCCCGAGCCGGCCCCTTTACACCCGCCGGGCGAGTTCGAGCTGAACCTGGATGAGCTGTCCATGGATTCCAGCTGGGATCTCAAGGAAGGGCAGGAGGCCACCGGCGGCAAAAACGTCGAGCCTCCACTGGCCCTCGACGATTTGTCGCTTTCCGGTTTCGACGAACCGGAGCTGCAATGGGGCGCGCCGTTGGAAACCGAGTCACTGGACGATGCTTTCCTCGACGGGTTCGCCGATGAGGAGCAGTCCCTGGAGCTCGAGCCGCTGTCGCTGGAGCCCGAAGCGACCTCTCCGGATCCACAGGCATCGGAGCATTCGGAAAAGCTTGAGCAGGCGCAGAATTGTATCGACGATGGCGACATCAAGACCGCCATCACGTTGCTCGAAGAACTGCTCCAGGAGGGCGACGAACCCCTCAAGCAGACCGCGCGGGTGCTGTTGGCCGGGATTCGCTGATACTTCTTCAAAAGCCTCCAGGGGAGATGGGCCTCTTCCCGGGCTGGCCCGTGAAGAAGCCCGTCCAGAGATCCAATCTTCCCTGCCTGGCCATCAGAACGTCTGGCCCAGATTCAGGTACACCGCCTGCTCATCGTCGTCGTTGAAGCCGTAGCTGAAGTTCAGCGGGCCCAGCGGTGTGTCGAAGCCCAGGAAAATGCTGGCGGCGTTGATGTAGCCGCTGTCGAATTCGTTGTCGTTGTTCCAGGCCCGACCGCGCTCCAGCGAGCCGCCGAAGTACAGTGGGAAATCCAGGGGCAGGTAGGCTCGGGGTGTCAGCCGGCGGTAGTAAACGGCGCGCATCAGGCTCATGTTCTGCCCGGAAATGCCGTCTTCGCGAAAGCCTGATAGCTGCCGTGCGCCGCCGAGCACGAAGCTCGACGTCACGATCTCGGCCGTGTCGAGGGTCCGCCCGTAGCGCCCGCCGAGGATGAACGTGTTCGGGCCACTGCTCATGGCCTTGTCCAGCTTCAGCTCCCACTGGCGATAGCGCTGGTCGGAGCCCAGGCCCGGATCGTACTGGCGCCAGGACAGGCCGAGATCTTCGCCTTCGTGGGGGAAGTACACGTTGTCGAGGGAGTCGAACGAGTATTTCAGCTCGTAGAAGCCTTCGTTGAAGTCCTCGCTGGGTTGGTCGTGGTCGCCGATGCGCACGTCCGCCTTGCCCCAGGCCTGGCCGACCCCGAAACGGATCTCGCCGCTGTTGCCGATCTGGCGGCCCAGGTTCAGGCCCAGGCCATAACGCTCCACGCGGTATTGCGCGACCGGGTCGTTGTCCAGGATCGATTCCACGTTGCGAGATTCGAATTGCCCGTAGGGGGCGATGAAGTAGCGCGAGCCTACGTCCAGCGGCTGATAGAACTCGCTGTACAACTCCTGCCGGTCGCCGATCTGGGCCCGGGTCAGCCATTCTGCGCCCAGGCGATTGATGCCGTTGACCCGATAGCTGGCGCCGAGGTTGAAGGCGCTGTCGCCGCGCATATCGTCCGACAGGCTCAGGCCCAGTCGCAGATAGTCGGTACCGGTGCGCTTGCCCCGGGCGTTGATCACCAGGGTGTTGTCCGGTCCCTTGTGGACCACGCGATATTGCACCTGTTCGAAGTAGTCCAGGCCGTACAGCGTGCCCATGTCGGTTTGCAGGCGGCCCAGGTCCAGGGGCTCACCGATCTGCTGGCGAATGTAATAGCGAATCACGTCATCGCCCACTTTCGAATCGTTTTCCACGCGAATGGCCGTGATGACCGGTGTCCGTTCGCTGGGCGTGCGTGCGGCCATGAGTTGTGGATCGGTCGGCTCGGGAGGCCGCAGGTGGGCCAGGCGGGCCTGGAGAATCCGGGTGGCGCGATAGCCGGCATCGATCATTTCCCGGGCCTGGCCGAAGTCGGTCGAGCCGAAGCTCGCCAGGGCCGGCTGGATCAGCACGTCGTCTTTCTTCAGGGTTGCCAGTTGCTCTTGGGAATTGCGCCGGGTCATCAGGGTGGTCGACTGGTTCAGGACGTCGAGCACCGTCACCAGTTGCTTGCGGTTGCGCAACGGGGTGCCGATGTCCACCACAATGGCCATGTCCACGCCCATCTCCCTGGCCACGTCCAGCGGGATGTTGTCGCTCATGCCGCCGTCCACCAGCAGACGGCCATCCAGCTCCACCGGGGCGAACACCGCCGGGATCGACATGCTGGCGCGGATGACCTTGGGCAAGTGACCCTTGCGGAACACCACCTTTTCGCCGCTGGCGATGTCGGTCGCCACGGCGCGGAACGGGATCGGCAGTTTGTCGAAGTCCCGGGTGTCGCTGGCATGTGCCAGCAGGCTCTCGAGCAGCAGAGCCAGGTTCTGCCCCTGGATGACGCCCAATGGCAGGCCGAGGCTGCCGTCATCGCGAAAGCTCAGTTTCTGTTTCACCAGGAAGTCACGGTCGTCCTGCTTGCGCCGGAACGGCACGTCCTTGCGCGGCGGGGCATCGGACAGGGCCTGCTGCCAGTCGATTTCCAGGGCGAGTCTTTCCAGCTCGTCGATCTTGTAGCCGGAGGCGTACAGCCCGCCGATCACGGCGCCCATGCTGGTGCCGGCGATGGCGTCGATCCGGATACCCTGTTCTTCCAGGGCCTTGAGTACGCCGATATGGGCCAGGCCTCGTGCCGCGCCGCCGGACAACACCAGGCCGATCTTCGGACGCGGGGTTTGGACGGCAGGCTCGTTGGCATGACTGAACAAGGGCAACAGGAGCAGAAGCAGGCAAGGCAGCAGGCGGCGCATCGTCGATCTCGGGGCGGACGGTCAAAGGCGAGTATTATAACGATGCCTTCGAATCCACGAGTCGACCCGCAATGACCGAGCATAAACCGGAAATCGTCATCACCTATTGCACCCAATGCCAGTGGTTGCTGCGTGCCGCCTGGCTGGCCCAGGAACTGCTGAGCACCTTCGGCGACGATCTGGGCAAGGTCTCCCTGGTGCCGGGCACTGGCGGGGTTTTCCACATTGGCTGCGACGGTGTGCAGCTCTGGGAGCGCAAGGCCGACGGCGGCTTCCCCGAGGCCAAGGTGCTCAAGCAGCGGGTGCGCGATCAGATCGATCCGGAGCGGGACCTGGGCCATAACGACCGGGTTCAGTGAGACGTCGCTTCGACGCCTGCCGGCGGTGCCTTGGAACGGCTCAGCTGGCTCGACACCACGATCGCGACGATGATCAGCACGCCGCCCAGCAACATGCGCAATGTCGGGCTCTCACCGAACAGCAGCCAGGCCATGGCGATGCCGTAGACCGGCTCCATGGCGAAGACCACCGCCGCGGTGCGCGCCTTGATCACTTCCAGGCTGGCGACGAACAGGCTGTGGGCCAGGCCGGTGCAGAGCACCCCGAGCAGGGCGATCCACAGCCAGTCGAGCGCACGTACATCGCTCAACTGCGGCGCGGCCAGGGGCAGCAGGCATAACCCCACCACCAGGTTCTGGCACAGCGCGGCCTGCACGGGCGGAACGCGGCCGGAGCCGGCACGGTTGGTCAGCGACAGCAGGGAGAACAGCAAGCCCGAAGCCACCGCCCACAGCAGGCCGGTGGTGGCACCGCTGGCCAGGTCGAAATCCGGCGTGACCAGCACCAGGCCGATGCTCACCAACACCACCAGCAGGATTTCATTGGCGCGTATTCGCTCCCGGAAGATCAACCCTTCGAGCAGCACGGTAAACGCGGGGAAACTGGCGAATCCCAGCGTAGCGACCGCAACGCCGGCGACTTTTACCGCGATGAAGAAGCTTACCCAGTGTGCTGCCAGCAGCAGTCCGCCCAGCAACAGGCGACGGCTATCCGCTGCACGGAGTTTCTGCCAGGAGGTGCTACTGGCGAACCGGGCAAAGAACGCCAGGGCCAGCACGGCAAACGTGGCGCGGCCGAACACGATGATCGTCGGCGACGCGGCAGCCAGCTTGCCGAACACACCGGTCAGGCCGAACATGAGGGCGCCGATGTGCAGGGCGCCGAGGGCGGTACGGGGAGTCATTACAGTCCTTTCTATAAAGCGGCGGATGCACGCAGAACCTTGTGCAAGTACGCTGCGGCGCGACCCGACTAAAGCCCGCGCCACGCCGGCATGGCTGGTCAGTATTGAAGCGTGGGACAGCCCGGCGCGTCTGTCGCGATCCTAGCGGTTTTTAGCGCACGGCTAGCGTTGGCGTCGCAGTTTGCCCGGCGAGGCGCCAAATTCGCGCAGCACGGCGGCGGCGAAGGCACTCTGGGAGCTGTAGCCGACCCGGTGGGCGATCTCGCCGATGGGCAGGTCCGAGTCCCGCAGCAACCCCACGGCCTTGTGCAGGCGACGGCTGCGGATGTATTCCATCGGGGTCTGTCCGCATTCGGCGACGAAGCGCGCATGCAGGCGGGCGCTGGAGAGACCGGCGACCTGGGCCAGGTCCGCCACCTGCAATGGATAGGCGGCGTACTGGTCGATGTGGGCGTCGAGGGCGGCGTAGGGCAGGCGCCGGCCACCGGTCGGGGCGGGACGCGCGTCATTGAGGCTGGCCAGCAGCAGCACCGCCCCCTGCCGGGCGATCAACGGATCGTCCATCCGGCTGCCCGCCAGCCAACTGACCAACTGGCTTTGCCCCGCATCCAGGGGCAGGCGGGCACTGGTGTCGAGCAACCGGCGGCTGGCGTCGGCATGATCGCCCAGGCATTGATCGAGCCAATCGCCGCCGGGTACATCCAGTACCAGGCAACGACTGCCTTTGGGGCTGTCGCAGGCGTGATGGGCACCGGCCGGCACCACCACGAAACTTTGCCGGACCACCTGGCTGCCGCAACCTTCGACCTCGAAATCCAGCGCGCCGGACAGCCCGAACACCAGTTGAGGGTGGTCATGGCTGTGGACGATCAGGTCCTGGCTGTATTGGCGTAGCGTGAGGATCGGTCTCATCGCGGTCTCCCATGGCAGGCCGTCAGGATACACCCAGGTCGCGATGCATGGCCCTGTCATGTAACCGACTTGTATTTGTCATGGGCCATTAATCGCCGGCATGCACAGTGGTGAAAACGATCAGAGGGGTTGCCCATGACCAGCGCCGAGCTCGCCAGACCCAGCCGCAAGCAGCGTGTTCGCACCCTGTGGATTTCCGACGTGCACCTGGGCACCCGGGACTGTCAGGCCGAGCACCTGTCACAGTTCCTCAAGGGCTACCACGCCGACAGGATCTACCTGGTCGGCGACATCATCGACGGCTGGAAGCTGCGCGGCGGCATGTACTGGCCCCAGGCGCATACCAACGTCATCCGGCGCTTGCTGACCATGAGCAAGCGCGGCACCGAAGTGATCTACGTGACGGGTAACCACGATGAATTCCTGCGTCGCTATTCGAAGCTGATCCTGGGCAACATCCAGCTGGTGGACGAAGCGGTGCATGTCACCGCCGACGGCCGGCACCTGCTGGTGATCCATGGCGATCAGTTCGATGTCATCACCCGGTACCATCGTTGGCTGGCGTTCCTCGGGGATTGGGCCTACGAATTCACCCTCACGCTGAACCGCTGGCTCAACCATTGGCGGGCCCGTTATGGCTATGGCTACTGGTCGCTGTCGGCGTACCTCAAGCACAAGGTCAAGACTGCCGTGAGCTTCATCAGCGATTTCGAGGAAGCCATCGCCCACGAATGCGTCAAGCGCGAACTGCACGGCGTGGTGTGCGGGCACATCCACCATGCCGAGATCCGCAAGGTAGGGGAGGTGGAATACCTCAATTGCGGTGATTGGGTCGAATCGTGCACCGCGTTGATCGAGCACTGGGATGGTTCGATCGAACTCTATCGCCTGGCGGAGGCCCAGGCGCGAGAGGCTCGGCTGAAGGCAATCAAGGTCGCCGAGCCGGCTTGAGCTCAGAACGCGACCTTGCCCAGGCACATGTCGCGGTACATGACGAAATCCCCCAGCAGGCTGTAGAACGGATGCTGGAAGGTGGCCGGGCGGTTTTTTTCGAAGAAGAAATGCCCGACCCAGGCGAAGCCGTAGCCTGCCACGGGCAGCGCCAGCAACCAGGCGCCGTTGCCGACGACGAGCGCCATGACGAAAATCAGAATGACCAGGGAAGTACCGACGAAGTGCAGGCGCCGGCAGGTGCTGTTGCTGTGTTCGCCCAGGTAGTACGGATAGAACTCGGCGAATGTGCTGAATGTCTTGGTGTTTTCCACAATTGCTTGCTCGGTGGTTATTGTTCTGGTGCCGATCGCGCCATTCTTCTGGAAGTCTAGGAGCCCTTGTCATCGACGGACAGTGACAATGGGCGCCACTTTAGTATCCTTCGCAAATCCGGCCGCAACGCGCGGCTCGTCATGCAAGTAAATGTCATGAGCGAACGAACGACTTCTTCAAGTTGGGCGATGGGGATTGTCAAGGCGCTGGAGATGGACGGCCTGGATTGTCGCGCGATGTTCGGGCAGTTGGGGCTGGACTTCGAAGCGCTGGACGATCCGGATGCCCGTTTCCCCCAGGACTCCATGACGCGGCTCTGGCAATTGGCGGTGGAGCTGTCGGGCAATCCGGCCATCGGTTTGAACATGGGCAAGATCGTGCGCCCGGCGTCGTTCCATGTTGTGGGTTATGCCCTGATGTCCAGCCGCACATTGCTCGAAGGTTTCCAGCGGTTGGTGCGCTATCAGCGGATCATCGCCGAAAGCGCCGAGGCCAGCATCCGCCAGATTGAGGGCCATTACGGGCTGGTCCTGACGGTGCACGGCGACCACCTGCCTCCCACCCGGCAAAGTACCGAGGCATCCCTGGCCTGCGCGTTGAGCCTGTGCAACTGGCTGACCGGACGCACCCTGCATCCGGTGAAAGTGTTGTTCCAGGGCCCTGAGCCCCTTGATCCGACGCCCTACCACCAGGCTTTCCCCGCGCCGCTGATGTTCAATGCGCCCTACGATGCGCTGATCTTCGAACGGGCAGACATGGAGGCACCGCTGCCGACGGCCAACGAGGCCATGGCGTTGCTGCATGACCGTTTCGCCGGCGAATACCTGGCGCGTTTTTCGGAAAGCCGCGTGACTCACAAGGCGCGCCAGGCTCTTTGCCGGCTGCTGCCCCAGGGCGAACCCAAGCGTGACGTGGTGGCGCAGGCATTGCACCTGTCTCAACGCACCTTGCAGCGACGCCTGCAGGAAGAGGGTACCAGCTTCCAGCATCTGCTGGATGACACCCGCCGCGAGCTGGCCGAGCAGTACCTGACGCAGCCGGACATGACCTTGCTGGAAATCGCCTATCTGCTGGGGTTTGCCGATCCGAGCAATTTTTTCCGCGCCTTTCGCCGCTGGTTCGACACGACGCCCGGCGAGTACCGGGCGGCACGGGCGGCCAAACCGGTCAGTGACGCCAGAACGCCGGGATACACAGCACGAACACTGTGATGATTTCCAGCCGGCCCAGGAGCATGCCCGCCGACAGGATCCACTTGGCAGCGTCCGGCAGCGGCGCGAAGTTGCCGGCCGGCCCGATGGTTTCCCCCAGCCCCGGGCCGACGCCGGATACCGTACTGGCCGCGCCGGTCAGCGCGGTCATCCACTCCACGCCCAGCAGCGACAGCAGCAGGGCGATGACGCAGATGGTGATGGCGAAGAAGAACGAGAACGTGAGGATCGAGCGCACGATTTCCTCGTCGAGGCGGTGGCCGTTGTATTTCTGCTTGATCACCGCGCGCGGATGGATCAGTTGCGTGAGGTTGGCCCTGAGCAGGATGTAGGCGACCTGGAAACGGAAGATCTTGATCCCGCCGGCCGTCGAGCCCGAGCAGCCGCCGACGAAGCCGAGGTAGAAAAACAGCATCAGGGAGAAGTTGCCCCACAGGCTGTAGTCGCCCAGGGCGAAACCGGTGGTGGTGACGATCGACGTCACGTTCAGGGCCACGTGCCGCAACGCGTCCAGCCAATGCAGGTCGGTGGTCGCCCAGTACCAGGTGCCCAGTACCAGCCAGGTCACCAGCAGCACGCCGATCAGGCCCTGGACCTGCTGGTCCTTGATCAGCGCCCGGCGATGGCCGCGCAGCATCGAGACATACAGGGCGAACGGCAGGCTGCCGAGGATCATGATGACGATGGCGACCCAATGCACCGCCGGCTGGCTCCATTTGGCCAGGGACAGGTCGGAGGTGGAAAAACCGCCGGTCGAGATCGCCGACATCGAATGGTTGATGGCATCGAACGGGCTCATCCCGGCCCACCAGAGCGCCAGCGTGCCGAAAATGGTGATACCGACATAGGAGGCCACGATCAACCGCGCCACCATGTGGGAGCGCGGCATGACCTTTTCCGAGCGGTCCGACGATTCGGTCTGGAACAGCCGCATGCCACCGATGCGCAGCAGCGGCAGGATCGCCACGGCCATGCCGATGAAGCCGATCCCGCCGAGCCAGTGCAGCAGCGAGCGCCACATCAGGATGCCGGGGGACATGTTGTCCAGGCCGCTCAGGACCGTGGCGCCGGTGGCGGTGATTCCCGACATGCTTTCGAAAAACGAATCCGTGTAGCTGATGTGCTGGGTCAGCAGGAATGGCAGCGCTGCGAAAATGCACACCACCAGCCAACTGCTGACGGTCAGCAGGTACATGTCCCGGGGCCGCAGATGCACATGCTCGGGACGTCCCGGGAGCACCAGGGCCAGGCCGGCGACGAAGGTGATCATGCTCGACCAGAGAAACGACGGCAGGTCGCCCGTGCGCTCGAAAACCAGCAACGTGGCCATGGGCACGACCATGAAGATCGCCAGGGTGATCAGGAAGATGCCGATGATGAAACCAATGATTCGCAGGGTCGGCAACGCCATGGAGTCCGCTCGGGCTGAAAGGGAAGGGCGCCATTCTACCTGCGGCGAATGGCATGTAAACCGCCATCCGGGCCTGGCGGGTGCGGCCTGGGAGCCGGTATTCGAATTTGCGCTGACGGACTCGCCGTACAGCCACTAGAATAGCCGGACATTTTTCCAGGGAGGTGGCCGATGCAGGCTCTCGACGCTTTGCTCAACCGTGTTTCCGTTCCACGCCTGATTGACCCGGCGCCTACGCCCGAGCAGCGGGAGGTCATGTTCGCCGCCGCGATGCGCGCGCCGGATCATGGCCAGTTGCGGCCATGGCGTTTTCTGACGGTCGAAGGGCAAGCGCGTTATCGCATGGGCGAACTGCTGGCCGAAGCGGCGCGTTTCAATGACCCGCTGGTGGCTGAGGCCGTTGTGGAAAAGGCCCTCAATGGCCCGCTGCGTGCGCCCCTGGTCGTGGTGGTGATCGCTCGTCTGCAAGACCATTTCAAGATCCCCAAGTCCGAGCAATTGCTGGCGGCCGGCTGCGCGGCCCATGCAATCCTGCTGGCGGCCTACGCCCAGGGCGTCGGTGGCGTATGGCGT
The DNA here is from genome assembly GCF_900156465.1 of Pseudomonas sp. 7SR1. Taxonomy (NCBI): domain Bacteria; kingdom Pseudomonadati; phylum Pseudomonadota; class Gammaproteobacteria; order Pseudomonadales; family Pseudomonadaceae; genus Pseudomonas; species Pseudomonas sp. 7SR1. The sequence continues at coordinate 5,934,096 of NZ_LT707064.1, read as the reverse complement.
ACGGGAGATCTGGCCTATTCGCCCCACGTGGCCGAGGGGCTTGGCCTGGAAGTGGGGGAAGAAGTGATCGGTTTCCTCTACCTGGGCACGCCGCAGAAGGAAGCGCGTACGGCGCCCAAGGAAGACATCAGCGAATTCGTTCGCGAGTGGACCGGCCAGTAAACGCCATATCGCACCGCCGCATCCGTTCGGCTGGGTCATCGTGGCGAAGGGCAGGCCCCCTCGCCACGAATGCGCTGCGATTATCGGCAGGCGTCGGCAATGGCCTGGGCCAGCAGATCCAGGCGCGTGGCATCGATGCCTGCCACGTTGGCCCGTCCTGTACCGACCATGTAGACACTGTGTCGCTCTCGCAGGTGCCTGACCTGTTCCGGGTTCAAGCCGGTGTAGGAAAACATCCCGCGTTGCACGCCGATGTGGGCGAAGCGTTCGCGCAGGCCGTGAGGCTCCAAGGCCTCCAGCAGGCCGCTGCGTAGCTGCGCGATGCGCAGACGCATGACCTGCACTTCGTCTGTCCACAGGCTCTTGAGGTGCGCGTCACCCAGGATCGTCGCCACCACCGCCGCGCCATGGTCCGGTGGCGTCGACCACAGGTTGCGGGCGATGTTGGCCAGTTGGCTGCGAATATCCTGCAGCTTCTCGCCATCCGCCGCACAGACGATCAACGCGCCGGTACGGTCCCTGTACAGGCCGAAGTTTTTCGAGCAGGAACTGGTGATCAACACTTCGGGCAAGGCCTGGGCAAACAGCCGGACCGCCCAGGCGTCTTGCTCCAGTCCATCACCGAAACCTTGGTAGGCAAAGTCGATCAAGGGCAGCAGATCGCGGCTGCGTACCACGTCCAGGACCTGGCGCCATTGCTCATGGGACAGGTCGAAGCCGGTGGGGTTGTGGCAGCAGGCATGCAGCAGCACCACATCGCCCTTCGGTGCCTGGCCCAGGGTGGCCAGCATCGCCTCGAAATCCAGACGGTTGTCGGCGCCCACGTAAGGGTAGAGGCGGGTCTTGACCCCTGCCGCGGCGAAGATGGTTTCGTGGATCGGCCAGGTCGGGTTGCTCAGCCAGACACCACGGCCCGGCAGGCATTGGGCAATGAAATCGGCGCTCAGGCGCAGCGCACCGGTGCCCCCCGGGGTCTGGGTGACGCCGGCGCGTTTGTCCATGACCAGCGGCGAGTCGGCCCCCAGCACCAGTTCACTGACCAATTGGCCGAAAGTGGCGTCGCCATGGCCACCGATGTAGGTCTTGGTGGCTTGGCGTTCCACCAGCCGCTGCTCGGCCAGCTTCACGGACGCAAGGATCGGCGTCAGGCCCTGGGCGTCCTTGTAGACCCCTACGCCCAGGTCGAACTTGTTCGGGTTGCTGTCCGCACCGTAGGCCTCCATCAGGCCGAGGATCGGGTCACCGGGCACCCGGCCGATGGCATCGAAGTGCATTACTTGCGGCCCTCGGCGGTCTTGGCCACGTCATCGGTGCGGGCGGCCATGATGAAGTCGTTGCGGTGCAGGCCCTTGATGGAATGGCTCCACCAGGTCACGGTGACCTTGCCCCACTCGGTGAGCAGGCCCGGGTGATGGCCTTCGGCTTCGGAGATTTCGCCGACGGCGTTGGTGAACGCCAGGGCATGCTTGAAGTTCTTGAACAGGAAGACTTTTTCCAGCTGCATCACGCCGTCGCGCACTTCGATGTTCCAGTCCGGGATCTGCTTGATCAGGACCGGCAGTTCTTCGTCGCTGACTTGTGGGGCGTCGGCGCGGCAGGCTTCGCAATGGGCTTGGTTCAGAGTGTTCATGGTGTGTTCCTGGATCGAATAGTTGAAAGCGTCGATGCACCCACGCTAAAACAAAGCCGTGCCGTGCAACAGACTCAATTGAGATCGAAAATCGCGGGTCACGCGGCTTTCGGTGGAAATTTCGGTGCGTGCAGGCCCAGTTCCCGGCCGCGCTTGACCATGCCCATGATGTCTTCGTGGGCCAGGTCGAACAGGCGCTTGAGTTCGGGCAGCACGAAATACACCGGCTGCAGGATGTCGATGCGATATGGCGTGCGCATGGCTTCCAGCGGGTCGAAGGGCTGGTGCTCCGGCTCGTCCGAGAGGCAATACACGGTTTCCTTGGGCGATGACAGGATGCCGCCGCCGTAGATGCGCCGGCCTTGAGGCGTTTCCACCAGGCCGAACTCGATGGTCATCCAGTACAGGCGCGCCAGGTAGACACGCTCTTCCTTGGAGGCCTGCAGGCCGAGCTTGCCGTAGGTGTGGGTGAATTCGGCAAACCAGGGGTTGGTCAGCAGCGGGCAGTGGCCGAAGATCTCGTGGAAGATGTCCGGCTCTTGCAGGTAGTCCAGTTCTTCACGGGTACGGATGAAAGTGGCCACCGGAAACTGCTTGCTGGCGAGCAATTCAAAGAAGGTCTGGAAAGGGATCAGCGCCGGCACCCGGGCGACTTGCCAGCCCGTGGTCTCGCCCAGCACTTTGTTGATTTCCCCCAACTGCGGAATGCGGTCGTGGGGCAGGCCGAGTTTGTCGATGCCGTCCAGGTATTCCTGGCACGCACGGCCTTCGATGACTTTCAGCTGGCGGGTGATCAGCGTATTCCACACCGCGTGTTCTTCGGCGGGGTAGTGGATAAAACCTTGCGCATCGGGCTCGCGGGCCACGTATTGCGTTTGCTTCATGCTGCTCTCCTGCTGTTTTTCCTCTGGTTTTTTCGAACCGGAGAAAGGCTGTTTATTTTTATGTCCAGCGATGCATTAGAGATAACCCCAAGCAGGGGATCGTGCAGCAGGTGCAAGCGCGCCAATCAATGATAGCTGTCCTCGTTCTGTAAAATTTTCGTGACGTTTTTTGCTGGCCTTCGATTCTCTGGAGATTTTCAGCTAGGAAAAGGCCTACAGCTGTCACATAATCTTGACGGTTATTTGCGCCTCCAGACAAAAACACTGGTGGGCTTGCTCCACCGGGCGACGCGGCAGCGCTTTGCGGGCCTTGTCCCTATCGATTCCTAACGCACCAGGCCTTCTCATGCGCATCAAAGTCCATTGCCAGAACCGCATCGGCATCCTGCGGGACATTCTCAATCTGTTGGTGGAGTACGGCATCAACGTTGCCCGGGGCGAAGTGGGGGGCGAGCATGGCAATGCGATTTACCTGCACTGCCCCAACCTGATCAATATCCAGTTCCAGGCGTTGCGCCCGAAATTCGAAGGCATCGCCGGGGTGTTCGGGGTCAAGCGCGTAGGGCTGATGCCAAGCGAGCGTCGGCACATGGAACTCAATGCCTTGCTTGGCGCCCTGGAGTTTCCGGTGCTGTCCATCGACATGGGCGGTTCCATCGTCGCGGCGAACCGGGCAGCGGCGCAACTGCTTGGAGTGCGGGTGGACGAGGTGCCGGGGATTCCACTGTCGCGCTACGCCGAGGATTTCGACCTGCCGGAACTGGTGCGCGCCAACCAGTCGCGGATCAATGGGTTGCGGGTCAAGGTCAAGGGGGACGTGTTCCTGGCCGACATCGCCCCGCTGCAATCGGAGCACGACGACAGCGAGGCCATGGCCGGCGCGGTGTTGACGCTGCATCGGGCCGACCGGGTCGGCGAACGGATCTATAACGTGCGCAAGCAGGAGCTGCGTGGCTTCGACAGTATTTTCCAGAGCTCGAAGGTGATGGCGGCGGTGGTCCGCGAGGCCCGGCGGATGGCGCCGCTGGATGCGCCGCTGTTGATAGAAGGCGAGACCGGCACCGGCAAAGAGCTGCTGGCTCGCGCCTGCCACCTGGCCAGTCCCCGGGGTCAATCCCCCCTCATGGCGCTCAATTGCGCCGGGTTGCCGGAATCCATGGCCGAGACCGAACTGTTCGGCTACGGCCCCGGCGCCTTCGAAGGCGCCCGTGCCGAAGGCAAGCTCGGCCTGTTGGAACTGACCGCCGGAGGCACGCTGTTCCTCGACGGCGTCGGGGAAATGAGCCCGCGCCTGCAGGTGAAGCTGCTGCGGTTCCTGCAGGACGGTTGCTTCCGGCGCGTCGGCAGCGATGAGGAGGTGTACCTGGACGTCAGGGTCATCTGCGCGACCCAGGTGGATTTGTCCGAGCTCTGTGCCCGGGGAGAATTCCGCCAGGACCTGTACCACCGCTTGAACGTGCTGTCCCTGCACATCCCGCCGTTGCGCGAATGCCTCGATGGCCTGAGGCCACTGGTGGAGCATTTTCTCGACCAGGCCAGCCGCCAGATCGGCTGCCCGCTGCCCAGGCTGGCTCCGGCGGCGATGGACCGTCTGAGCCATTACCACTGGCCTGGCAACGTCCGGCAACTGGAAAACGTACTGTTTCAGGCCGTTTCCCTGTGCGATGGCGGTACCGTCAAGGCCGAGCATATTCGCCTGCCGGACTACGGCGTGCGCCAGCCCCTTGGTGATTTCTCACTCGAGGGCGGGTTGGACGAGATCGTCGGGCGTTTCGAGAAGGCGGTGCTGGAGCGCTTGTACTCCGAGCACCCCAGCAGCCGCCAACTGGGCAAGCGACTAGGGGTTTCCCACACCACCATTGCCAATAAGTTGCGTGAGTATGAGGTGGGTAAAGAGCCTGGGAGGTAATCCGTTATTTGTGACGAGGGGATAAATCCCTCGCCACAGGCATTTGCGAGTCTGCTCCACGGTAATCCTTTGCCATCCAGCGGCATGACACCGCCGGTTTTTCGTCTTCGATACATTCCCGTCTTTCCCGCAAAAACCTGCAAGTCCTTTGTTTGCCGGGCCGCGAGCCGCCAGAAAAAAGTTGGTCTGCAAATTGCTTGAGGCTGTGCAACACAGCAGTGGACGGCAAACGTCCGGCATGCAGAGGAACGAAAGTGGACAAGTACCTTTATGTGGCAATGACCGGCGCCAGCCAGAATGCGCTGGCGCAACGGGCCCATGCCAACAACCTGGCGAACATCTCCACCAACGGCTTCCAGAAAGACCTAGAGCAGGCACGTTCGATGCCCGTGTTCGGCGACAGCTTTCCGGCGCGGGCATTCGCCATGTCCGAACGTCCAGCCACGGACTTCACGCCGGGTGCACTGGTTGAAACCGGTCGCGACCTGGACGTGGCTGTCAGCGGGCCGGGCTGGATGGCCGTGCAGAACCCCGACGGGGGCGAAAGCTATGTGCGCACCGGCAGCCTGAACGTTGACGCCCTGGGCGTGCTGCGGGCCGGCAACGGCATGCCGGTCATGGGCAACGGCGGTCCGATCGCCGTGCCGCCGGAGCAGAAGATCGAGATCGGCCAGGACGGCACCATCAGCATCCGCGCCATGGGCGAAGGCCCGCGCGTGATGGCTGAGGTCGACCGCATCAAGCTGGTCAACCCGGACCCCAAGAACATGACCAAGGGCCTGGACGGCACGATCCGTACCAAGGACGGCCAGCCGGCGCCCATCGATGCCAACGTGCAACTGGTGTCGGGCTTCCAGGAAGCGAGCAACGTCAATGCCGTGGATGAGATGACGTCGGTGCTGGCCCTGGCCAAGCAATTCGAGCTCCACGTGAAAATGATGAACACCGCCAAAGAAGGCGACGAGGCCATGGCTCGGGTCTTGCAGATCTAACCATTAACTACAGCGTCGCGCCGAAAAACAGGCGTACGAGGAGAATCGAATGCTTCCGGCTCTATGGGTTGCCAAAACCGGTCTGTCCGCCCAGGACACCAACCTTTCCACCATTTCCAACAACCTGGCGAACGTGTCGACCACGGGCTTCAAGCGTGATCGCGCCGAATTCCAGGACCTGCTGTATCAGGTCAAGCGCCAGCCAGGTGCCCAGTCGACCCAGGACAGCGAACTCCCGTCGGGCCTGCAAGTGGGTACGGGTGTGCGCATCGTCGGCACCCAGAAGAACTTCAACGCCGGCAGCCTGCAGACCACCGAGCAGCCGCTGGACATGGCTATCGACGGTCGCGGCTTCTTCCAGATCCTGCAACCGGACGGCACCACGTCCTATACCCGTGACGGTACGTTCCACCTCGATTCCAATGGCCAGATCGTCAACGCCAGCGGTTTCGCCCTGGAGCCGGCCATCATCATCCCGAACGATGCCCAGACCTTCACCGTGGGCCGTGACGGCACCGTGTCCATCACTGTGGCGGGCAACCCGGCCGCCCAGGTGATCGGCAACCTGCAGACCGCCGACTTCATCAACCCGGCCGGCCTGCAAGCGGTGGGCAACAACCTGTTCCTGGAAACCGCCGCCAGCGGTGCGCCGCAAGTCGGCACGCCGGGGTTGAACGGTTTCGGCACCACGCTGCAGAACACCCTGGAAACGTCCAACGTGAGCACCGTTGAGGAGATGGTCAACATGATCACCACCCAGCGCGCCTACGAGATGAACTCCAAGGTGATCTCCACCGCCGACCAGATGCTCTCGTTCGTTACACAGAATCTGTAATCACGTCAGGGCGACCCTGGGTCGCCTGCAACACCTAGAGGTAGGGTCATGAATCGCTTTGTATCTGTACTGGCACTGAGTGGGATCACCGCGCTCGCGGGCTGCGTCGCGCCTACGCCCAAGCCCAATGACCCGTACTACGCTCCGGTGTTGCCGCGCACGCCGTTGCCGGCCGCCGCCAATAACGGCTCGATCTACCAGGCCGGCTTCGAACAGAACCTGTACAGCGACCGCAAGGCCTTCCGGGTCGGTGACATCATCACCATCACCCTGAACGAGCGGACCCAGGCCAGCAAGAACGCCAACTCGCAGATCGACAAGACCAGCGAGACCAGCGTCGGCCTTACCTCGCTGTTCGGTTCCAGCCTGACCACCAACAACCCGATCGGCAGCAATGACCTGAGCCTCAACGCCGGCTATGGCGCCGACCGGGCCACCAAGGGTGACAGCAAGTCCGGGCAGAGCAATAGCCTGACCGGTTCGATCACCGTGACCGTCGCCGATGTGCTGCCCAACGGCATCATCGTCGTGCGGGGCGAGAAGTGGCTGACCCTCAACACTGGTGACGAACTGGTGCGTATCGCGGGTATGGTCCGTGCGGATGACATCGCGACCGACAACACCGTTTCGTCGACTCGTGTGGCCGATGCGCGCATTACGTACTCGGGTACCGGTGCGTTTGCCGATGCGAGTCAGCCGGGCTGGTTCGACCGTTTCTTCCTCAGCCCCAAGTTCCCTTTCTAGGTGGTCAAGTTGAATCTTAAACAGCTGTTGCTCGGTGTCCTGGTCATGTCGGCGGCCTTCAGCGTTCAAGCCGAGCGCCTGAAGGATATCGCCAGCATCTCCGGCGTGCGTTCCAACCAGTTGATCGGCTACGGCCTGGTCGTGGGGTTGAACGGCACGGGTGACCAGACCACCCAGACGCCGTTCACCTTGCAGACCTTCAACAACATGCTGTCGCAGTTCGGCATCAAGGTGCCGGCGGGTTCGGGCAACGTGCAGTTGAAGAACGTCGCGGCGGTCTCGGTCAGCGCCGATCTGCCGGCGTTCGCCAAGCCCGGTCAGCAAGTGGATATCACCGTTTCCTCCATCGGTAACTCCAAGAGCCTGCGTGGTGGCACCTTGCTGCTGACGCCGCTCAAGGGGATCGACGGCAACGTCTACGCCATTGCGCAGGGCAACCTGGTGGTGGGTGGTTTCGATGCCGAAGGGCGCGATGGTTCGAAGATCACCGTCAACGTTCCGTCGGCAGGTCGCATCCCTGGCGGTGCGTCGGTGGAGCGTGCGGTGCCGAGCGGTTTCAACCAGGGCAACAGCCTGACGCTGAACCTCAACCGTTCCGACTTCACCACCGCCAAGCGCATCGTCGACAAGATCAACGACATGCTCGGCCCAGGCGTGGCCCAGGCTATCGACGGCGGTTCGATCCGCGTCACTGCGCCCCTGGACCCGAGCCAGCGGGTCGACTACCTGTCGATCCTGGAAAACCTGGAAGTCGATCCGGGCCAGGCGGTGGCGAAGGTCATCATCAACTCGCGCACCGGTACCATCGTGATCGGCCAGAACGTCAAGGTGTCGCCAGCGGCGGTGACTCACGGCAGCCTGACGGTGACCATCACCGAAGACCCGATCGTCAGCCAGCCGGGGCCGTTGTCCAACGGCCAGACCGCCGTGGTTCCCCGCTCGCGGGTCAACGCCGAGCAGGAAGCCAAGCCGATGTTCAAGTTCGGCCCGGGCGCGACCCTGGATGAAATCGTCCGGGCGGTGAACCAGGTCGGCGCGGCACCGGGCGACCTGATGGCGATTCTCGAAGCCTTGAAGCAGGCCGGCGCGTTGCAAGCCGACCTGATCGTGATTTAAGGAACGAGCCATGGATATGCGCAAAGGCGCCTTGATCAGCGGGGATTCGGCTTCCTACTCGGACCTCAATCGCCTGAATCAGCTCAAGGTCGGCGACAAGAACAGCGACGGTAACCTGCGCAAGGTGGCGCAGGAGTTCGAGTCGCTGTTCATCGGCGAGATGCTCAAGTCCATGCGTTCGGCCACCGAGGTGCTGGGCAAGGACAACCCTATGAACACGCCCGAGGCCAAGCAGTACCAGGAAATGTACGACCAGCAGTTGGCCGTTTCCATGTCTCGTGAGGGCGGAGGCATCGGCCTGGCGGATGTGTTGCTGCGTCAGATGTCCAAGAACAAGCCCCTGGCATCGGGCGAGGCGGCCACGTTGTCGGCCGCCAAGCAGCAAGAGGCGCAGGACCAGGTTGCCAAGGCACCGGTGCCCACGCCTGTGGCTGCCGGAACCTTGTCCGACGGCCCTCTTTCGCGCACCAGCGGCCAACGTCCGCTGTGGGCTTCGCGGGCCGTGAGGGCACCGCAGGAAGCGGGCGAGGGTGGTCACCGCAACGACATGGAGCTGCTCAATCAGCGTCGCCTGGCCTTGCCGCCGAAACTGGCCGACCGACTGTTGGCCGGGCTGGTGCCTTCGGCTGTGGCCAATGGCAAGGTCAATGCCGATGCCCCCGCGATGAACATCCTGCCGGACCGCGCCGTTACCGGCGTCAAGCCTGCCTCTGGCGAATTGGCCAATGGCGACTGGTTGGCGACGCTCAAGGCCGCCGAGTCCAAGGGCGACATGCAGATTTACGGCCGCGCCGTGGCCCAGCCGCCACTGGCGCCGGCGCGCAAGGCTTTCCGCGATGCCGACGAGTTCGTCAACGCCATGTTGCCGATGGCCAAGGAAGCGGCAGACCGCATCGGTGTCGATCCGCGTTACCTGGTGGCCCAGGCTGCCCTGGAAACCGGTTGGGGCAAGTCGGTCATGCGCCAGCCCGATGGCAGCAGCAGCCACAACCTGTTCGGCATCAAGGCCAGCAAGAACTGGACGGGCGATTCGGCCCGGGCGATCACCAGCGAATTCCGCAATGGCGAGATGGTCAAGGAGACGGCCGAGTTCCGTTCCTACGCCTCGTACCGCGACAGTTTCCATGACCTGGTCAACCTGCTGCAAAGCAACAGCCGCTATCAAGATGTGCTGAAGTCGGCCGATAACCCGGAACAGTTTGTACGCGAGTTGCAGAAGGCCGGTTACGCCACCGATCCGAACTACGCCAGCAAGATTTCGAACATAGCCCGGCAGATGACGAGTTACCAAAACTACGCGTCGGCTGGCGCCACAACGACTTTATAAGGTCTGAACCATGAGTTTGCTCAATATCGGGATGTCGGGTCTGTCCGCAAGCCAGACCGCACTGGTAACCACGGGTAACAACATCGCCAACGTCGATACCGCCGGGTATTCGCGTCAGCAGACCGTGCAGACCACCAAGGCGTCGAACCAGTACGGCAACGTGTTCATTGGTTCCGGCACGACCCTGGCCGATGTGCGCCGGGTATATAACTCGTATCTTGAAGCGCAGTTGAAAACCACCACCTCGCTCAACAGCGATGCGGCGGCCTACCAGGGGCAGATCACTCCGCTGGACTCCCTGCTGTCGGACAGCGGTACCGGCCTCAACGGTGCGCTGACCAAGTTCTTCGCCTCGGTGCAGAACGTCAACGCCAAGCCGGGGGACGATGCGTCCCGCCAACTGCTGCTCAGCGATGCCCAGGCCTTGAGCAACCGTTTCAATTCGGTTGCCAGCCAGTTGACCGCCCAGAACGAGAACATCAACGGCAACCTGTCGAACATGGTCGACCAGATCAACAGTCTGGCCACCACTGTTGCCCAGTTGAACAAGAAAATCGCCGAAGTCTCCAACTCCGGCGGCGCGCCAAACGATCTGCTCGATGCCCGTAGCGAAACCATTCGCCAACTGTCCACGTTCACCGGCACCCAGGTCGTCGAGAACGGCAGCAGCCTGGACATCTACCTCGGCTCCGGCCAGCCACTGGTCATGGGCAATATCACCAATAAACTCGAGGCGGTGCCGGACAAGAACGACCCGGGTCGCATGGGCATCCAGCTCAACAGCGGCTCGAGTGTCATGGACCTGACCCAGGTAATTACCGGCGGTGAAATCGGCGGCCTGATGCGCTATCGCAGCACCGTACTGGATCCGGCCATGAACGAGCTGGGCCGGGTGGCACTGGTCGTCGCCGACCAGATGAATACCATCCAGGCTTCGGGCATCGACAAGAACGGTGCGTTTGGCTCCAACCTGTTCAGCAACATCAACAGCACTGCGCAGATGAGCCAGCGCAGCGTCGCCGCGCTGAGTAACAGCGCAGGTTCCGGCAACTTCAACGTGTCCATCGAAGACACCGGCAAGCTGACCACCAACGACTATAAAGTGACGTTCACCAGCGCCACTGGATATATCGTACAGCGCTTGCCCGACGGGACTTCGATGGGGGCATTCAGCACCACGACCACGCCGCCGCCGGTGATCGACGGTTTTTCGATGACCTTTGCCAACGGCACCGCGGCGGCCGGCGATTCGTTCAAGATCACCCCGACCCGCAACGCGGCGGGCAGCATCAAGACCGAGATGACCGACTCCAAGCGGCTGGCGATCGCGGCCCCGCTGGGCGCGGCCATTACGCCGGGCGGCAGCGGCACGCTGACCATTCCGGCCAGCGGCCAGCCGACCATGACGACCAAGCTGGACATCTATGATGAAGCTACCACCAGCATCATCCAGAACGGCATCAAGAACTCCATGCCGGTCAAGGTGGTGTTCGGTGCGACTTCGGCCGACGGCACAAGCCAGGCCTACCAGCTGCTCGACGCCCAAGGCGGTACGCTCAGCAGCGGTACGATCAAGCCGGGCCAGAGCAACACCCTGAGCCTGAGCGTTCCGCTCAAGGACGCCAGTGACAACCCGATCATGGATTCGTCCGTACCGCCGGTGCAGCGTACCGTCACGTTCGACATGTCCATTGCCGGTGCGCCATCCAACGGTGCCGGCATCGATATCAGTCTCAGCCAGCCCGGCAGCCTGGACAACCGTAACGGTACCGCCCTGGCAGGTCTTCAGACAGCCAAGACCGTGGACACCGGTTCGGCCAGCAAGGGAATCTCCCTGAACGATGCCTACGGCAAGCTGGTAGAGGGGGTCGGCGCCAAGGCCGCCCAGGGCAAGCTGGACAGCGCCGCCACCGGCGCGATCCTGAACAACGCCAAGAACGCCCGCGACTCGCTTTCGGGCGTGGACCTGGATGAAGAAACCGGCAATCTGGTCAAGTTCCAGCAGTACTACACCGCGTCCTCGCAGATCATCAAGGCGGCGCAGGAAATCTTCAGCACATTGATCAACAGTCTTTAAGGAGTCGTAGTCCATGCGCATCTCTACCTCCCAGTTTTACGAAAGCACGGCTGCGAACTACCAGAAAAACTTCGCGAAAATAGTCAAGACCAGCGAAGAAGCCAGCAGTCTGGTGCGGGTCAATACCGCCGCCGATGATCCCGTAGGGGCGTCGCGGCTGCTGCAATTAGGCACACAGGCGTCGATGCTGTCCCAATACGAAACCAACGCCAACACGATCAAGGCAACCCTGGGCACCACCGAAGCGGTCATGAACAGCATCGGCAACGTGTTGCAGCGTGCCAAGGAGCTGGCCGTGGGGGCCGGTAACGCGGGCTATACCGACGCCGACCGCCAGGCCAACGCGTCGGAGCTGGCGCAGATCGAGGAGCAATTGCTCAGCCTGATGAACAGCAAGGACGAGAACGGCAAGTACATCTTTGCCGGTTCCAAGGGCGATGTCGTGCCGTTCACCCGCAACAACGATGGCAGCTACAGCTATAACGGCGATCAGGTGACCCTCGACCTGCCTGTTGGCGACACCATGTCCATGGCCACCAACAGTACTGGCTGGGAAGTGTTCGAGCAGGCGATCAATACCAGCCGCAGCCAGGTCACCCGGACAGCGCCGGCGGTGGACGACGGTCGTGTGGTGCTGTCCAACGGACAGGTGTCATCCAGTGTCAGCTACAACAGCAAGTTCCGTAGCGGTGAGCCGTACACGGTGGAATTCACCAGTGGTACCCAACTCAGGATCACCGACTCGGGAGGTAACGATGTCACTGCCGAAGCCAGCCAGGGGGGCGCGTTCGATCCCAACAGCAAAAAAGGCCAGGCCATCATGTTCCGCGGCCTCGAATTGACCCTCAACATCAATCTGCAGACGGGCGATACGCCCGGCGCCGTGTTGCCTGGGCATACCTTTACCCTGGCCGCCAAGCCGGACACGTTCGCCGCGACCCGCAGCCCCGGCAACCCGACCGCGGTACAGATCACGGGCAGCGAAATCACCGACCCGGTGGCCTACCACGCCAGCTTTCCTACCGGTTCGGCTGTGTTGAAATTCACCAGCGCCACCGACTTCGATCTCTATGCCGCGCCGTTGACCGCTGACAGCCAACCGGTGTCCAGCGGTACCCTGGCCGGTAACGTTGCCACCGCTTCCGGAGTGAGCTTTACTCTCGACGGTACGCCGGGCGCGGACGATCAATTCAGCATCGCCGTCAACACGCACGAAACCCAGAATATCCTGGATACCGTGAACCAGTTGAAGAATGCTTTGAACACGCCTACCAATGGCGACCCGATCGCGCTGCAAAAACTGCAGGCCTCGCTGGCCTCCGGTATCGGCAACCTGGCGAGCGGCACCGACCAATTGTCCAGCGCCTTGAGTTCGGTGGGTGGGCGTGGTTCAGCGCTGGATACCCAGAGCGACACCAACAAGAGCCTGATCGCGGCCAATACCCAGACCCAATCGTCGATCCGTGATTCCGACGCGGCCGAAGTGATGACCCGCCTGACCTTGCAGCAAACCATGCTTCAGGCCTCGCAACTGGCGTTCAGCAAGATCGCGCAGTTGGGTCTGTTCAACAAGATCTGAGTCGGTATCGATCGAGCCGCCAACCGTCTTTTTCCTAAGCGGTTCCGGGGCTCTGGCCTGAAAAGGTCGGGGCCCGCCGCTCGAGAGTCCTAACCGTGAAGTCACTGCCCCTCGTTAGCATCGTCATCCCCGCATACAACCCTCGGTTTTTTGACCAGGCACTGCTCAGTGCTTTGGCCCAGACGTACGAGCACATCGAGATCGTTGTGTGTGACGATTCGTCTGACGATGAAATTCGCCGCATCGTCGAATCCTTCGCCGAGCCGGCTCACCCTGTCCGCTACTTGAAGAACCCCCAGCGCCTGGGGCTGCAGGGCAACCTGTTGCGTTGTGTCGAGGAGGCTCGCGGCGAGTTCATCAAGGTGTTGTGCGATGATGACCGGCTGTTTGCACCGAGTATCGAGCGACAAGCCCAGGTGCTGATCGAGCATGCCGATGTCAGTGTCGTATTCGCCCTTCGATTATTGTGTGACGCAGGTAATTTCATCCTGCCGCCGCGTGTCGACAATTGCCGTTTTTCGCCGAACGATGCGTTGATCAAAGGCGACGATATGTTGGCGATCTTCGAGAGTACGCCCACCAACTTCCTTGGTAATTTCAGTTCATCGCTGATGCGTCGTGCCGATGTGCTCGAGTTGTTGCCAGCGCTGATCCAGGACGGAAACGGATTTGTCGCCATTCTCGACTTCGCCCTGTACGTCTGCCTGTTGCGCCGCGGCAACCTGGTGACATTGAACACGGTACTGAGCATGGAGCGTCTGTACCCGGAGCGTCTGAGCAAGACTGCACATATTCTCAAGGCCGCGAAAGTGGAGGAGGAGTGGCTGGCACAGATGCTTGTGGCCCGTAATGGTGAGGCGGCCCCTGCCTCGGGGTGGGTTCGCTGTATCGACCTGAACAAGATCACTGATCAGCCTCATGCCTGGCAGGAGTTGTGCGTGACTCGCGTGCTGGGCAACCGCAACACGGTTGTCAATGGCCGGGTTGGGGCGCAGAGCGAAAGCTACGCCGAGTTTTACCGTGAATGGCTGGCGATCCGGCAGTTCAGCAAGGTGGAACAGCAGGGTTTGCCTGCACGCATCGACAGTTGGCCGGTACGTGTGAACATCGTGCCCATCGTCATTGATAGCATTGGCGATGAGGTGGCGCTGGGGACGACACTGCGCAGTATCGCAGGCCAGCTTTATCCAGCCCAGGCCGTGGTAGTGCTGTCCGATGCTCGTTGCGAGGTCGATGAGCGTTTATTGCAGTTGCCCTTCCAGTCCGACTGGGCACAGCAACTCAACGCCATCGTGCCCCAGTTGGAGGGTTCCCAGTGGTTTTACTTGTTGCGGGCTGGTGACATTCTGCGAAATTCTACACTGTTGATCATGGCCGAGCGCATTGCTGGAAAACCCGGCGTGTGCTGTATCTACAGCGATGAAGGGGCCCTGGTAGACGGGGAATCCTTCGAACCGGTGTTCAAGCCGGATTTCAACCTGGACCTGATGCGCGCCTATCCCTATGTGGGGCGAACCCTGGCTTTCGACCGCGAACGTTTCATGGCCTTGGGTGGTTTCGATCCGGCTCGCGGCGAGTTGGCACCTCAGGACCTGCTCTGGCGCCTGGTGGAAGAGGCCGGCCCGCACACCATCGAGCACATCGCCGAAATCCAGGTGGAGTCCACGTTGAGTTTCGCCCAGTGGTTGTCATGGCCCGAGGTCGTTCAGGACAACGCAGCGATGGTTGGTGCGCACCTGGAACGCATTGGGGTGGCCCACGAGATCCGTCAGGATCTCCTTCCGGTGATCAATCGCATCGACTACCGACACAGTGTACGTCCGTTGGTGTCGATCATTGTGCGTACCGGTGATTCGCTGGGCGCATTGCAGCGTTGTACCGAAAGCCTGATCGAGCGTACCGCGTATGCGCACTATGAAATTCTCATCGTGGACAGCGGCGTCCGCGATCCGGCCATGCTCGACTGGTTGGCGAGCATGGCGCAGTTGGGCGCGAGCATGCTGCGAGTGCTGCGCCACGCCGGGGATGATCACGACGCGGCGGTGCGTAACTTTGCCGCCGGCCTGGCCCGTGGTGAATACCTGCTGCTGCTCAGCCCCCAGATAGTCATCACTGAGGCTGACTGGCTTGATGAACTGCTCAATCATGCCCAGCGTCCCGAGGTGGCGGTGGTGGGTGCACGGATACTCAGCCCACAGGGTACGATTGTCGCTGCCGGGCAGATTCTCGGGTTGTCCGGGCCAGTGGGAGCGCCTTTTCATGGTGAGTCGGCATCTTCTCGCGGTTACATGCAGCGTTTGCATACCACCCAGAACTGGAGTTCGGTCAGCAGCGATTGCCTGATGATTCGCAAGCAGGCATTCGATGAGCTTGGTCGCTTCGACGATCTGACCTTCACCCTTGGCCTGAGCGATGTGGACTTGTGTTTGCGTGCCGGCAAGGAGGGTTACCTGGTGGTCTGGACGCCCTATGCCAGCGTCACCCAGGTTGCCTTGTCTTTGCCTACGGAACAGTCCGAAGAAACGGCATTGCTGGAGCGTGAGCGCGAAGTCTTTTATCGCAAATGGTTGCCGCAGATTGCGCGTGACCCGTCCTATAGTCCGTCCCTGAGTCTGGGGGCGTCCAGCTTCAGCCTGGAACCTTCGTTGCGCAACAACTGGAATCCGTTCTGCACCCGCGCGTTGCCTCTGGTCCTTGGCCTGCCAGTCAATGCCACCGCAGTCGGTCATTATCGCGTCACGGCTCCACTGGCCGAGCTGGAGGCTGCCGGTCGCGTCATTGCCCGTGTGGCCTACGAGTCGCCTTCGACCGTTGAGATTGAGCGTATGTCGCCCGATACCATCGTGCTGCAGGGGCGCTACAGCGAAGGGGCCGCCGGCGACATCCTGCGGATGAAGAAATACTCCAACGCCCTGCGGATTTTCGAACTCGACGACTACGTCGTCAGCGCACCAAAGAAAAATACCCACGCCCGCAACAAACCGGCCAATATCGAGCAGATGCTGCGCGAGGGGATTGCGCTGTGCGATCGTGTAGTGGTGACGACCCAGTCGCTGGCAGATGCCTTATCCAGTATGCATCGTGAAATCCGCGTGGTTCCCAATATGCTGCCACCGGAGCCATGGGCGCGCTTGACCAGCCGACGCGCGACGTCCTCCAAACCGCGGGTGGGTTGGGGAGGCGGCACCAGTCACAGCGGCGACCTGGAAATCATTGCAGACGTTGTCCGTGAACTGGCCGACGAAGTGGAGTGGGTGTTCTTCGGCATGTGCCCGGATGCGCTGCGTCCCTACATTCATGAATTCCATGGCTCGGTCGCCTTGAGCAATTATCCGTTCAAGCTGGCCAGCCTGAACCTTGACCTGGCATTGGCCCCGCTGGAATTCCATATCTTCAACGACTGCAAGAGCAACCTGCGTTTGCTGGAATACGGTGCCTGCGGCTATCCGGTCATCTGCACCGATACCAAGGCATACGAGGGCTTCCTCCCTTGTACAAAGGTACGCAGCAACAGCACGCGGGAATGGATCGATGCAATCCGCATGCACCTGGCCGACCCGGACGCCAGCTACCGCATGGGCGATGAATTGCGCGAAGCGGTGCATCGCGACTTCATGCTCGGTGGGAGCAACCTGCAGTATTGGTTATGGGGGTGGTTAGCGGACTGAGCGCCGTACACAAGCGGGCTCCTTGCAACACTGTGGCGAGCGGGCCCGCCTCATACCTCTGAAGCCACGTTCAGTTCCCGCCTGATCTTCCTTCCCGCCTGTCGAGCTGGCGCGTTTCCTGCAAGTCCCCCTCATATCGCCATAAAACGAGCGCTTCCCGGCAAGTCGGAGCGCCCGAAGCGGCATCGAAGGTGTAATCCCCGCGCCCGCAAAAGCGAAACACGCTTGGCCGAGCCCGGTGATGGACAAGAGGGGAGACGATGAAGGCAGTTATCCTGGCAGGTGGGCTCGGCACTCGGATCAGCGAGGAGTCGCACCTCAAGCCCAAGCCGATGATCGAAATCGGTGGCAAGCCAATTCTTTGGCACATCATGAAGCAGTATTCCGCTCATGGAATCCACGACTTCGTCATATGCCTGGGCTACAAGGGCTATGCCATCAAGGACTTTTTCGCCAATTACTTCCTGCACACCTCCGATGTCACCTTCGACATGTGCAACAACCGCATGGACGTTCACCAGAACTACAGCGAGCCGTGGCGCGTGACTCTGATCGACACCGGGGAAGACACCATGACCGGCGGCCGGCTGCGTCGTGCGGCGCGTTACCTTGAAAACGAAGAGGCCTTCTGCTTCACCTATGGCGACGGCGTTTCGGACCTGAATATCGGCGCGCTGGTGGATTTCCATTTGTCCCACGGCAAGCTGGCGACGGTGACGGCGGTGCAGCCACCGGGACGCTACGGCGCGCTGGAGCGTGACGGCGATACGGTCCTGGGTTTCACTGAAAAGCCTCGAGGGGACGGGGGGTGGATCAACGGTGGGTTCTTTGTGCTGTCGCCCAAAGTCCTGCCTTACATTGCTGACGATCAGACTTCCTGGGAAGCCGAGCCGCTGGCGGCCCTGGCGACCGAGCAGCAGCTCCAGGCTTTCCAGCACGACGGTTTCTGGCATCCGATGGATACCCTGCGCGATAAGAACCATCTTGAGGCCTTGTGGCAGAGCGGGGAGGCCCCGTGGAAGCAATGGGGTTGAGTCCGGCGTTCTGGCGCGGCAAACGGGTACTGGTTACCGGTCATACCGGTTTCAAGGGCAGCTGGCTGACCCTGTGGCTGCAAAGCCTGGGGGCCCACGTCAGTGGTTTTTCCCTGGACCCGGCCACCGAGCCAAACCTGTTCGAACTGGCCCGGGTGGGCACAGACATCGATGATCGACGGGGCGACTTGCGCGACCTCGGCGCGCTGCTTGAATTGCTTGCAGCTGTGCAGCCGCAGATCGTCCTGCACCTGGCGGCCCAGCCGTTGGTGCGTGAAGGTTATCGCGACCCGTTGGGTACCTATTCAAGCAACGTCATGGGTACCCTCAACCTGCTGGAGGCTATTCGCCAGGTCGGTGGGGTTCGGGCCTGCGTGCTGGTGACCACCGACAAGGTCTACGCGAATCAGGAATGGCTGTGGCCGTACCGCGAGAACGAGCCCCTAGGAGGGCACGATCCCTATAGCAGCAGCAAGGCCTGCTGCGAATTGCTCGCGCAGTCTTATGCGGCGTCGTTCTTTTCGGTCGAGCGTCATGCCGAGCACGGTCTGGCACTGGCTACGGCGCGTGCCGGCAATGTGCTGGGTGGTGGCGACTTTGCGCCTGAGCGGCTGATTCCGGATGTGCTCAAGGCATGGTCGGCGAACGAGCCGGTGACATTGCGTTATCCACAGGCGGTGCGCCCATGGCAGCACGCGCTGGAGCCCTTGGCGGGTTACCTGCAATTGGCCGCCGGTCTTTTCGAGCGAGGCCCGACGTTCGCCGGGGCTTGGAATTTCGGTCCTGGCGAAGCGGACATGTGCAGTGTTGGCGAAGTGGTCCGGCTACTCGCCGAACGCTGGCCGCAAGCGCCCGGCTTGCGGATCGAACCGAGCGATTTGCATGAAGCCGGCCTGTTGCGCCTGGACAGCAGTCGCGCCCGCCAATTGCTGGGCTGGCGACCGCGCTGGACACTGCAACAATGCCTGGCCCAGACGCTGGATTGGCACCTGGCCTGGCAAAACGGCGATGACATGCGCCAGGTTTCCCTCGGCCAGTTGAATTTGTATCGAGGCGCGTTGTGAGTGAATTTTCGTTGAAGGCATTGCCGTTGGCCGGTCTGTTCAGCGTCCAGCACAAGCGCTTCGAAGACCAGCGCGGGCATTTCGCCCGGCTGTTCTGCGAAGGCAGCCTGAGTGCGTTCGGCCAGCCCTTTCATATCCGCCAGATCAACCATTCCTGCACCCGCGAACGGGGCAGTGCGCGCGGCCTGCATTATCAGAACGCGGCGCAGCCAGAGGCCAAGTTGATTACCTGCCTGCGGGGTGAGGTCTGGGACGTGGCGGTGGATCTGCGCCCCGATTCCGACACTTTCCTGCACTGGCACGCCGAGCATCTCAAGGCTGGTGACGGCCGAAGCCTGTTGGTCCCGGCCGGCTTCGCCCACGGGTTCCAGACCCTGACCGACGATGCCGAGCTGCTTTACCTGCACAGCGCCGACTATGCTCCAGAGCATGAGGGCGGGTTATCGGTGAATGATCCGCGGCTGGCCATCGCCTGGCCGCTGTCTGTCAATAATCTGTCGAACAGGGACCGCAACCATCCCTGGATCGACGAGCGTTTCGCTGGAGTACGTCTATGAATTGCCGAGGTTGCGGGTCTGCCCTGGCGTTGCCTTTGATTGACTTGGGAACGTCGCCGCCATCCAACGCTTACGTGCGGGCCGATCAGTTGGAACAGCCCGAGCAATGGGTACCCCTCAAGGTCGCCGTATGCCAGCAATGCTGGCTGGTGCAAACCCAGGATTACACCCGGGCCGACAGCCTGTTCGATGCCGAATACGCCTACTTCAGTTCTTTCTCCAGCACTTGGCTGGCCCACGCCGAGCGCTATGTGGCCGAGATGGTTGAACGTTTCGAACTGGGCGCTGACAGCCGCGTGGTCGAAGTGGCTGCCAACGACGGCTACCTGTTGCAATACGTGGCCAGTCGCGGCATTGCGTGCCTGGGCGTAGAGCCGACCCACAGCACCGCCGAAGCGGCGCGGAAAAAAGGCCTGGAGATTCGTGAGGTGTTCTTTGGTCGCGATACGGCCTCGCAATTGAAAGGCGAGGGCTGGGCGGCCGACCTGATGGCGGCCAACAACGTGCTGGCCCATGTGCCGGACATCAATGATTTCCTCGGCGGTTTCGCCACGCTCCTCAAGCCAACCGGCGTCGCCACGTTCGAATTTCCGCAGTTGCTCACGCTGATGGCCGGGCAGCAGTTCGACACCCTGTACCACGAACATTTTTCCTATCTGTCGCTGACGGCCGTGCAGACCTTGTGTGAGCGCAACGGTCTGGAAGTAATTGATGTCAGCCAGCTGCCAACCCACGGCGGTTCGTTAAGGGTGTTCGTCCAGCGTGCCGATGGCGTGCGTCGACCGGTGCAGGCCTCGGTGCAACTGCAGTTGCAGGCTGAATTGGATGCGGGCGTAAGAACCTCAGCGTATTACGCAACGCTCGCGCCGGCCGCCGAAGCCATCAAGCATGGTTTGCTGCGATTTCTGCTACAGGCCAAGGCCGAAGGCAAGCGCGTGGTGGGTTACGGCGCGGCGGCCAAGGGCAATACGTTGCTCAACTACGCCGGGGTCAAGCCTGACCTGCTGGCCTGGGTTGCCGATGCCAACCCACACAAGCAAGGCAAATACCTGCCCGGTAGCCGGATTCCTATCGTGTCGCCCGAGCGTATTGCAGCAGAGAAACCAGATTACATACTCGTCCTGCCCTGGAATCTGTTGAGCGAAGTCAGCCAACAGCTGGCCGAAATTCGTCAATGGGGCGGACAGTTTCTGATCGCCGTCCCTGAGTTGACCGTGCTGTGAAGGTCCTGGTCACCGGCGCCACCGGGTTCGTCGGCCGTCACCTGGTGCAGGCCTTGCTGGCGCGAGGCTGTCGGGTGCGGGCCGCTGCGCGGCGGAGCGAGCCGGCCATGGCCCTGCCTTGGTTCGATCAGGTCGAATTCGTGGAAACGGATGTTCACCTGGAAAGCCTGGACATCGCTGCCTTGGTAGAAGGCGTCGATGCGCTGGCACACCTGGCATGGCCCGGGTTGCCGAATTATCAGGCACTGTTTCATTTCGAACATAACCTGATGGCCGACTACTGCTTCATCAAGCGAGCGGTGACGGCGGGCGTCTCCCAGGTAATGGTCACCGGTACCTGCTTCGAATATGGCCTGCAAAGCGGGCCGCTATCCGAGCGGACCGAGCCGCTTCCGGCCAATCCCTATGGGCTGGCGAAAAATACCCTGCGGGTTTTTCTGGAACACTTGCAGCGCGAATATCCGTTCACCTTGCAGTGGGCGCGCCTTTTCTACCTGCATGGTACTGGCCAGAATCCCAACAGCCTGCTGGCCGCACTGGACCGGGCCATCGACGCCCAGGCCAAGGTGTTCGATATGTCCGGTGGCGAGCAGTTGCGGGATTATCTGCCCGTCGGCACGGCTGCCGCTTACCTGGCGGAGTTGCTGTTGCAGCGCCAGTTCGATGGCGTGATCAATTGTTCCAGCGGTCAACCGGTGTCGGTTCGGGCGCTGGTGGAAGCGCGGCTTCGCGAGCGTGGAGCCTCCATTCGCCTGAACCTTGGCCACTATCCATACCCGACCCATGAGCCCATGGCGTTCTGGGGAGTGGCCGAACGTTTGCAATCCTTGCTGGGAGCTGCACATGACGCGTGAGCTTTACCGGGCCACCGGTCTTCCGGTCCTGCAGAACCGGACCTTTGCCGATGAGCAGTCGGCCAGGGCCTCGGCCTGTGCCGATATGGTGCTGGTCCAGGATGAAGAGAGCGGGCTGGTGTTCAACCAGGCGTTCGATCCTGACAAGCTCAACTATGACAGCGACTATCAGAACGAACAGGCCCATTCGGGGCAGTTCCAGAAGCACCTAGCTGACGTAGAAGGAATCATTGCCCGGCATTTCAGTGGTCAGGCATTGATTGAGGTCGGCTGCGGCAAAGGCTATTTCCTGGAGTTGCTCAAGGCGCGGGGTTACGCCATCACGGGTATCGACCCGGCCTACGAGGGCCATAATGCCGATGTCATCAAGGCACCGTTCACTCGCCAATTGGGCTTGTCGGCCGATGCGGTGGTGCTGCGCCATGTGCTGGAACATATTCAGGACCCGGTGGCCTTTCTGGCTGAGATCGCCGCGGCCAACCAGGGGGGACAGATTTATATCGAGGTGCCCTGCCTGGACTGGATTCTGGAGCATCGTGCCTGGTTCGATCTGTTCTACGAGCATGTCAATTATTTCCGCCTCGATGACCTGCGCCGGATGTTCGGTACGGTGCATGAAGCAGGGCATCTGTTTGGCGGCCAGTACCTGTACATCGTCGCCGACCTGGCAACGTTGCGCCTGAGCCCCGTCCAACCGGCAGCGCTGCTGGAATTGCCCGACGGATTCACCGCCAGCCTCGGGCGCGCCGTGCAGATTATCCAGGCCGCGCCGCAACAGGGTTCGGCGATCTGGGGAGCTTCTTCCAAGGGCGTGATCTATTCGCTATTCCTGCAACGGGCAGGCGTGGCTGTGGACTGCGTGATCGATATCAATCCGGCCAAGCAAGGGCGGTATCTGCCGCTCAGTGGCGCACGGGTTTCTTCACCCGATGAAGCAATGGACACCCTGCCCGAAGGGGCCCACGTGTTCGTAATGAATTCCAATTACCTCGAAGAGATCAAACGGATGACCGGTGGGCGTTATGTCTACCACGCCGTCGACAGCGCTTCGTTCCAATAACAGCGAGATTCGAATATGACTGACAACACGATCCATAAAGCTTTCGAAGCCCAATGCCAGACTGAAATCGCCGGCCAGGGGCAGGACGAGAAACTCGTTGGCCTGGCCAGGGATTTTTTCAACGAGTCGGCCAAGCACAAGTACAGCTATCACTTTTCCTGGATGGGCCGGCCAATCATCCAGCTACCGCAGGACATGATGGCGATGCAGGAACTGATCTGGCAGATCAAGCCTGACCTGGTCATTGAATGCGGCATCGCCCATGGCGGTTCGATCATTTACTACGCCTCGTTGCTGGAACTGCAGGGTCACGGCGAAGTCCTGGGTATCGACCTGGATATCCGCCCTCATAACCGCGAAGCCATTGAAAGCCATCCAATGAGCAAGCGTATCTCGATGATCGAAGGGTCGAGCATCGATCCGGCTATCGCCGAGCGGGTATATGCGGCGGCCAAGGGCAAGAAAGTCATTCTCGTACTCGACTCCAATCACACCCACGACCACGTGCTCGAGGAATTGCGCCTGTACGCGCCGCTGGTATCGGTGGGCAGTTACTGCGTGGTGATGGATACAGTCGTGGAAGACATGCCGGCGGATTTTTTCCCTGACCGTCCGTGGGGACCGGGTGACAACCCGAAGACAGCCGTCTGGAAATACCTCGAGGAAAACGGCGATTTCGAGATCGACCGGCAGTTGCAGAACAAGTTGCTGATCACCGTTGCGCCGGACGGTTATCTGCGTCGGGTTCGTTAAACCATAGGTTTCAAGTCATTAGCGTCTGGCAGGTTGTGGGGACAGGAAATATGCAGGTTAAGAACACTTTTCAAGACAACATGGAGCCGTTGAGCGAGCGGTTCACCGTGGTGGTGATTTCCCACAATCGCAGTGCGTTCTTGCGCCGTACATTGCACTACTACAGCAGCTATCCCTGTTCGGTACTGGTGCTTGATTCATCGGTCGAGCGCGATGAACAAATTGCCCTGGACTTCCCATCGGTCGATTACCGCCATCTGCCCCAGTTCACCTATAAGGGACTGCAGGACAAGCTGGTTTATGGTGTAAACCAGGTCAAGACGCCTTACATGGTGTTCGCCGCCGATGACGACTTTCTGCTCCACGACGCCTTGACCGAGTCTGTGGAATTCCTTGAAGCCAACCCCGACTACGGCCTGTGCCACGGCTATGGGTTCATGTACGTGGCTTGTGCGACCGAAGTGAATTACTTCCGTCGCGATCGCAAAGTGCACGAGGACTACAACAGCGAGCTGGCCGAAGACCGGGTGATTCGTTTCATGGATCATTTCCTGCCCCCGTTCTATGCCGTGACCCGTACCGATCTGCTGCAGCAGTGGTATAGCCTGTTGCCCCCCGGGACCAGTTTCGAATGGCAGGAAATCGGTCATACCTTTTATTTGCTGGCCTGCGCGAAGGCCCGGATCCTGCCGATCCCGTTCGCCGTTCGCGAGCTCAATTACGGTGGTTCCGAGCACAACACCAACGTGTTGACGGTGCTGAGCTACAAGGACGCCAAGAGCGTGGCGGAGCGCGAGCAGTTCGCCGAATTCCTGGCGTCGCTTCCGACACCGCTGCGCGAGCAGGCTCCGGGACGTGTCAAGCAGATCGCCCTGGACAGTTTTGCGGCCATGGCCGACTGCCTGCTGCAGGGGCGTTCACTCAAAGGTACACAGATCATCAATTCGGTCTGGACGCAGGCGGGGGGCGAACCGGTGCGTTCGTTCGGACCGCAGCAGTTTGTCGAAATGCCTTTCTATAATCAGCGGGTGTTCGATCTGCTGACTGAATTTGAATTTTTGTTGCATGCCATGCCGGCCGGGCGTCTTCAGCTTCAGCAATTGGAAGGTATCCTGGTGCGTCAGCATGAACTGATGCGCGTGCAGCCCAACGACAACGAACGTACCTTGCGCAGTCGTCTCTGGGAGGCCCAGGGCCTTTATGCGTTCAACCGTACCGTGGTCAAGCGTCTGGCAGAGTCGTTGAAAAGCAGCGACGAGCCTGAGGAAGCGATCAAGTTGCAGGCTTGGGCCGAGCGGTTGGATTCGGTGCCTGGACAACAGGGCCGCCGGTTGTTGGAGAACATGCATTCTGGCCGCCTGTTGAACTGGCTCGACGCGCGTGCCCCGGATACCGGGCAACTCAAATCCATTCATGCTCGCCTGGCCGAGCATCAGGGCGGGCCGCGTTTCGGTATCCTGCTGTTGGACCTGGACGCGGACATGTTCAAGTTGCAGGCTACCTTCGACAGCCTGGTCAATGGCCATTGCAAAGCCTTCAACGTAGTGGTCTTCACCACCGGCGACTTGCCGGCGACAACCACCGTGCGCGACACGGTGCATTTCGTCAAAGTAAGCACCGCCAATTATGTCGAGCGCATCAATCAGATCATCGGACAATCGGCCGCTGATTGGCTGGTGCTGGCCGAGGCCGGTGACCAGTTCACCGCCTGTGGCCTGCTGCGCGCCAGCCTCGAACTGATCGGAGCCGAAGGCGTGCGCGCCGTGGCCATGGATGAGATCCAGCGCAAGGCTGATGGCAGCCTGACCGATGTGTTCCGTCCGGGCGTCAACCTCGATCT
The DNA here is from genome assembly GCF_900156465.1 of Pseudomonas sp. 7SR1. Classification (NCBI taxonomy): domain Bacteria; kingdom Pseudomonadati; phylum Pseudomonadota; class Gammaproteobacteria; order Pseudomonadales; family Pseudomonadaceae; genus Pseudomonas; species Pseudomonas sp. 7SR1. The sequence goes on along the minus strand of NZ_LT707064.1, from coordinate 5,908,788 downwards.
GCTGCAGTCGGTGCCGTCGCTGATGGCGCGTCACTGGCTGATCCGCCGTGATGTATTGGCTCAGGCTGGCGGCTTCACCGCGCAATACACCCAGGCGCTGGAACAGGACCTGTTGTTGCGTCTGATCGTCGATGAAGGGATGGCCGGCCTGGCTCACTTGGCTGAGCCCTTGTTGATCTGCAATGCCCCGGCTGAACAAGAGAACCCGCAGGAACGTCAGGTACTGACGCGTCACTTGGCTGCGCGGGGTTATCGAGCCCAGGTCACTTCAGCCCAGCCATTGACTTACCAGATCGATTACCAACACGCCGAACGACCATTGGTGTCGATCATTCTTGAAAGCCGGGATAACTTCGAACAGGTGCAGCAAGCGCTCGTCAGCGTGCTGCAGCGCACCCGTTATCAGCGTCACGAAATTCTGATCGCCGACAATCATAGCCAGTCTGAAGCATTGGCCCAGTGGCTCGACAGCCTGGAGGGCAAGGGCGACCGGATCCGTATCCTGCGCAGTGATCGACGCTTGAGTGCGTCGGCGTTGTACAACTGGGCGGCTGCCCAGGCCAGGGGAGAGTACCTGGTCTTGTTGTCGGCCGAGGTTCAAGTGATCAACGCCAACTGGCTCGACAGCCTGCTCAACCAGGCCCAGCGGCCTGAAGTGGGGATCGTGGGTAGCAAGCAGATGGACATGCGCGGTATCACCACCCAGGCCGGCCTGGTGCTCAGTCCCGATGGGCTGGTGTGTTCGGTGTATGTCGGTGAGCGCAAGGACGCCAAGGGCTACCTCAATGGCCACCTGGTGGAGCAGAACTGCTCGGCAGTGTCCGGCGCTTGCCTGATGATTCGCAAGGACCTGCTCGAAGCCGTGGGCGGTTTGGACGAAGGACCCTTCGCCGATGCCTTTGCCGATGTCGACTTGTGTCTGAAATCGGCCGACGCAGGTTATCTCACGGTGTGGACGCCTCAGGCTCAGATGCTGCACCCTGGCACTTTGCCCGACGCATTTGGAGCTGCAGATGCACTGCGAGACAAATGGCCGTCGCGCTTCGAACACGACATGATGCGTAACCCCAACCTGACCCCGACCGGGACGGGCTTCGCACTGGGCGCTCCCAAGACTGTGAACTGGGCTCGGCTGATCGGATAGGCATGCCGTTACGGATAGCCCTTTCAAAAAAGGGCTTATTCGGCAAATTAGCGTGACCTGCGAGTCATAACGCGCATCTTCACTGTATTGTATTGACCGGGAAGATGGCGCCTGGCCGTTATCAGGTCCAGTGATAGCCCTTTATACTTCCCTTTTTGTCGGCGCCCCCTCGATTCCTTGCGAGCGGTGGTATTGGGCTGTTTTTGATTGGGAAGCCGTAATGATTGGCATAAAAAGCATTGCGAGCTACGTTCCTGTAGCCGGCGTGGACAATTACGCACAGGGTGCGAAGTTCGAAAAGGATGAAGAATTCATTCTCGGCAAGATCGGTTCCGCCTTCCTTCCACGCAAGGATGATGGACAGGAGACCTCCGACCTGTGTGTTGAAGCGGCCAATGCGCTGTTTGCCAACAATCCTGGTCTGAAACGCGAAGCCATCGATGTTCTGATCGTGGTCACCCAGAATGGCGACGAGGAAGGATTGCCCCATACGGCGGCCATCGTCCAGGACAAGCTCGGCTTGCCTACCACCGTCGCGGCATTCGATATTTCCCTGGGGTGCTCGGGTTATGTCTATGGCATCTACGCCATCAAGGGCTTCATGGAAGCCGCAGGCCTTAAGAATGGGCTGTTGATAACCGCTGACCCGTATTCGAAAATCGTCGATCCGGAAGACCGCAACACCACGATGCTGTTTGGCGACGCCGCCACAGCGACTTGGATGGGCGAGGATGCGCCGTGGCAACTGGGCAAGTCCAAGTTCGGCACTGACGGCTCCGGTGCGCCGCATCTGAAAGTCAGCGATGGCGTGTTCTTCATGAATGGCCGGCAGGTGTTCAATTTCGCCTTGCTCAAGGTTCCGGCACATTTGCATGAATTGCTGGCCGATTCCAACCTGCAAGCCAGCGACATCGACGCTTTCTGCATTCACCAGGGCAGTGCGGCGATTGTCGATGCCGTGGCGCGACGTTTCGAGGGCGAGCCGGAGAAATTCATCAAGGATATGGTCGAGACCGGGAACACCGTCTCGTCGAGCATTCCATTGCTGTTGGAGAAGCATGTGCTCGATTCCAGCTGGAAACGTGTTGCCTTGAGCGGTTTTGGTGTTGGCCTGTCGTGGGGATCGGCGATTATCTATCGCCCCTGAGAACATTAAAACCCAGGCACAAAAATAGCGTCCAAGGTGTAACCTTGGACGCTATTTTTTTTGCCCACTGGAAAGTCGAGACGCCATGAGCGAGTTCTTTGAGTGCAATCTCCAGACGATCAAGCAGCGTTGGCCGCTCATGGCCGAGCGCCTGCTGTCGGAGGCGGTCGACGGGCTGCGGGCAGACCTGGTGGAAGGCCAGGGATCGACCTTGAGCATCGACGGTATCCAACTGACCAGTCGACATGACCGCCTCGCCGAGGCTGAACTGCAAGCTGCCAGCCTGCCGTCGGACGCCGCCGTGTTGCATGTCTATGGCACTGGGCTGGGAGATCTGCAGAACCATTTGCTGGAGCGGGCCGGGCTCGAGCGCTTGTACGTCCATATTCTCAACGGCTCGGTGTTCGCTCTGGTGCTGCGGGTACTGGATCAGACGCAGTGGCTCGTCGATCCGCGAGTCGAACTGCTTTATGCGGGAGACCAGGCGGAAATCAAGTTGCCATTCTTTGCCTTGCCCGCCGAATTGGTCCTGGCCGATGACTTCAATGCCAAGATTCGCGACCGGCTGGTCAGTGAAACCCACCTGGCGTTCAACAATCGTGAATTCCACTCGCAGGCACCGGAGATTGTCGCGCGCCTGAAAGCCGCTGCCGGTCTTGTGCAGGTGGATCACGATGTGGCCGAGCTGTTCGATTCCCTGGGCGAACGGGAGGTGTTTGTCATTGCCACCGGTCCCAGCCTTGAACAGCATTTCCAGAGGCTGCGCAGCATTCGGGAGCAAGACGGCCGACCGCTATTGATTTGCGTCGACACGGCCTATCTGCCGCTGCTCCGCCAGGGTATTAGGCCGGACATCGTGGTCAGCATCGATCAGCGCATATCGGCGCGGCACCTACCGCCCGATCATACGGCCGATATTGCACTGGTTTATATGCCGATGGCTGATCCCTCGGTGCTCAGTGCGTGGCAGGGGCCACGTTACGCTGGCTTTTCCCCCAGTCCGGTCTATCGGCAAATGCGCCAGCAGTTTCCCCGTGGTCTTCTGCATGCGGGGGGCAGCGTGATCCATCCTGCCGTGGACTTGGCAGTAAAGATGGGAGCGACCCGGATTACCCTGTTCGGGGCGGATTTCGCTTTTCCCCATGACAAGACTCACGCTGGTTGGGGTGATGGTGACCTAGGGCCGCATTTGGGGGCGGCAAAGCACTGGGTTCTTGATGGTCATGGCAGCCGGGTCAAGACCCAACTGAATTTCCGCAGTTATCTGTGTGAGCTGGAACGGTTTATCGCGGCCCATCCCCAGGTGCGCTTCTATAACAGCAGTCGTGATGGGGCGAGGATCGTCGGCACCGATTTCAATGAGGAGTTCACTCGATGACCGTGCAAGAGCGTGTGATCGATGATGCGCGAGAATGCGCCCGTTTGTTTCGCTTGGGACGGGACGTCGAGGCGGGGCTTACAATGGTTATCCTGGTCGAAGCGGCGCAACCTTTCGTTGAGGCTATGCCAGAGAATGTCCAGTCATATTGGGCCGATCTGCTTGCGTCCATGCTAAGTGACCAGCAAACCCAGAACTGGCTTTCGCTGGCCGATTACCTTGAGTACGAACTGGTGGAGCTATTGAGCGCCAGTCTGATCATCTAGGTGCTTTTCGCCTGTCGTTATTGGTCCCGATGCAGAGTCGCGGCTCCGGCATTTCCCTGGCGTCATTTTTTCACTCCAGGCGCAGCCAAGTCCTTGATTTATGAGGGGTGGCAAGCTGATGGCAAAAAATCTGAAAAAACTGCTAAAGCAAGTTCCGATTACGACGATAACTATTACGAAGGTTCTCTAGGCCACACCCGGCGGTTGCCAGGGCCGGAAGCCGCAGTACCCAACCAACGAGGAATTCGTCATGGCTTTAACAGTAAACACTAACGTCACATCGTTGAACGTTCAGAAGAACCTGAACCGCGCTTCCGATGCTCTCTCCACTTCGATGACCCGCCTGTCTTCCGGCCTGAAAATCAACAGCGCCAAAGACGACGCCGCTGGCCTGCAGATCTCCACTCGTATGACTTCGCAAATCCGCGGTCAGACCATGGCGATCAAAAACGCCAACGATGGTATCTCCATCGCGCAAACCGCTGAAGGCGCTCTGCAAGAGTCCACCAACATCCTGCAGCGTATGCGTGAGCTGGCTGTTCAGGCTCGAAACGACTCCAACGGCACCGACGATCGTGCAGCTCTGAACAAAGAGTTTGCCACTATGTCCGACGAGCTGACCCGGATCGCCAACTCCACCAACCTGAACGGCAAGAACCTGATCGACGGTACTGCTGGCACCATGACCTTCCAGGTCGGTTCCAACACCGGTGCTGACAACCAGATCACCCTGACCCTGGACAGCGGCTTCGACGCAGCGACTCTGAGCGTTGACTCTGCAGCCATCGCGATCAGTGCTGCCGACAGTGCTGAAGCTGAGACCAACACTGCTGCGGCAATCGATGCGATCGACGCAGCTCTGAAGACCATCAACTCCAGCCGTGCTGACCTCGGTGCTGCACAAAACCGTCTGACCAGCACCATCTCCAACCTGCAGAACATCAACGAAAACGCCAGTGCTGCACTGGGTCGTGTACAAGACACCGACTTCGCTGCTGAAACTGCCCAGCTGACCAAGCAGCAGACTCTGCAACAGGCTTCCACTTCGGTTCTGGCCCAGGCCAACCAACTGCCATCCGCTGTACTGAAGCTGCTTCAGTAATAGCCGGATGAGTTTTAGCGGGGGAGTGCGCTTGCGTACTCTCTCGCTTTTTCCGTTCAAGAGGTGATGGACATGGATATGAGCGTGAAGCTGAACTTGTCTTATCCTGCGGCCAAGCCGGCGCCAACAGTGGCCGACAAGCCAGTGGAGAAGCCTCGGGCTGACGTCGCTATCGTGACACCGGTCAAGCAGACTCCTAAAGAAGCTGCCGTCGAGCAGGACAAACTCAAGAAAGCCGTCCAGGAAATCGAGAAGTTCGTCCAGTCGGTCAAGCGCAACCTGGAGTTCTCTATTGATGAGCCTTCAGGCAAAGTAGTGGTCAAGGTGATTGCCAGTGATTCCGGTGAAGTGATTCGCCAGATCCCGAATGAAGAAGTTCTTAAGCTGGCCAATAGCTTGAATGATGCAAACAGCCTGTTGTTCAGTGCTGAAGCCTGATGACTGGCACGAATTTTGTTGTTTAGTTTTTTTGCCGTTGTAATGGTCAAAAAGCCGGCGACACACTGAAGGGAGTCCCACATGGCAAGTCCAATTCTACCTGGCTTGGGTTTAGGCTCTGGCCTTGATACCACTGCTATCGTCAAGGCACTGGTTGATTCTGACAAAGCGGCCAAGCAAGGTCAGATCGACCGCGCCACCAAGACTAATGCGGCCAACATCTCCGGGATCGGCACCCTGAAGTCGCTGCTGGCAACGTTTCAATCCACGCTTGATAGCCTGGGCAGTACGACCACTCCGCAATTTACGGGCGTGTCTGCCACGTCGGCCAATAACACGGCGTTGACGGTGGCGGCCACCAACTCGGCGGTAAGCGGTACCTATTCGATAAATGTCACCCAACTGGCGACGTCGTCAAAAGTTGCGACGGCCGCTTTCGCCGGTGGCGCTTCCAGTCAGGTAGGGGCCGGTACGCTGACCATCAGCCAGGCGGGAAAAGACTATACCCTCGATGTACCGGCTGATGGGACGTTGCAATCGGTTCGGGATGCCATCAACAGCAAGTATTCTTCCAGCGGTCTGACCGCCAACATCGTGACCGACAATTTCGGTTCGCGGCTGGTGGTGGGATCGACTAAAACCGGTGCGGGCAGCGACATCTCTCTCAGCGGTATTGCCAGTCTGGCTGCGGATGGCTCTACGTTGATGGGCACGCCCAGTGCAACCTCTTCGGGCTCGATCGGCCTGGCCAAGGATGCGGTATTCACAGTTGATGGGCTGTCAATGACCAGCCCGACGAACAAGTTGAGTAACGTTATTTCCGGTCTTGACATGACGTTGCTCGTGGCCAACTCCGGCCCAACGACTGTCACCGTTGCCACCAACACCGACGGCTTGAAAGCGTCCATCCAGAAGTTTGTCGATGCCTATAACGCCGTTGCGAAGGCAGTGACTTCCCTGACCAAACCGTCGACAGATGCCGATGGTAATTCCGTTCCGGCAGCCCTCACCGGCGACTCGTTGCCACGATCGCTTCTGGCGGCCATACGGGCTCCTTTATCCGAAACCGGTGCGGGCGATAAGCTCACCGTGCTGTCCCAGTTGGGGATTACCACTAACCAGACCACCGGTGCTCTGGATTTCAACAGTACGAAGTTCACTGCTGCCCTGAACGAAAAGCAACTGGGAGGGGAAATTCAAACCCTCTTCACGGGCGAAAACGGCCTGATCGAACGCATGAAAGATGCGCTCGCTCCCTATACCGTTAACAAGGCCGATCCGAATGATCCCAAGAAAACCATCGACTCCATTCTGACGGCTCGTTCCAAGAATCTTGATGTTCTGAAGGCGAAATTGAGTGCGGACCAGGCGGCCCTGGATCGCCGAATCGAGACCCTTACCGCTGTGCTGACCAAAAAGTACAACGATATGGACACCTTGGTCGGCAAGCTCAAGGCAACTGCCAGCAACATTACCTCGATGTTCGAAGCGTTGACGGCACAACAGAAGAACAGCTGATCTTCAACCGATGCAAAAAAGCCCGGTGACGTTTGATAGCGTTCCGGGCTTTCGGCTTTCCGGTCTAAAGTTTTTTGACGCGGCGTCGATACGCTGTTTATACGAACCGAAGTTTTTAGATGAGGTAGAACATGAATCCGATGTTAGCCCTTCGCCAATACCAGAAGATTGGTGCCCAGGCGCAAACCTCCGAAGCAAGTCCCCATCGTCTTGTACAGATGCTCATGGAAGGCGGCCTGGACCGTATCGCGCAGGCCAAGGGTGCGATGGAGCGCAAGGATATCGCCAACAAAGGCGTCTTCATCAGCAAGGCCATCGGCATCATCGGCGGTCTGCGTGAAGGCCTGGATCTGGAAAACCAGGCCGAGTCGGTTGCCGAGTTGGATGCTCTCTACGCTTACATGATGAAACGCTTGGCTGAAGCCAACGCCAAGACCGATCCGAAGATTCTTGACGAAGTCGCCGATCTGCTTCGCACAGTCAAGGAAGGCTGGGATGGCATTGCTCCGCAAGGTCCGCAATTTTAAGGAGTACTCTCATGAGTCTTGTCCTGCAGCGAATAGAACAAACCCGTGATGCCCTGGTCGATGCCCTGGCCGAGCGTAATTGGGAGGCAATCGGTCAGTTGGACATGACCTGCCGTTCCTGCATGGAAGACGCCCTGAGCGAATCCGGAGTGGATGAGGCAGCTTTGCGAAGTAATCTTGAGGAGTTGCTGGGGGTGTACAGGCAATTGCTCGAGGCGGCGACAGGGGAGCGGCAGGCGATAGTCAACGAGATGTCGCAGGTCCAGCAGGCACAGGCTGCGGCCAAGGTTTACCACTTGTTCGGTTGATCCTGCTCAAATAATCCGAACAAACTGCGCCATAAATTTGACTCTGCAGCGTTTTTTGACTTAACTAGTGGCTGTTTACACTTTTCAGGCGTCTACAGGCACGACAAGTCTGCAAGCGTCTAGCTTGCCCCCTAATTCCGGGCACTGAGTTGACTAGGGAAGTTGCTATTGCATGTGGCGTGAAACCAAAATTCTCCTGATCGATGACGATAGCGTTCGCCGCCGCGACCTGGCGGTGATCCTGAATTTTCTTGGCGAAGAAAATTTACCCTGCGGAAGCCATGACTGGCAGCAGGCAGTCGGCTCTTTGTCGTCCAGTCGTGAAGTCATTTGTGTCCTTATCGGGACCGTAAATGCTCCCGCAACTCTTTTGGGCTTGCTAAAGACACTCTCAACCTGGGATGAGTTCCTTCCGGTTTTGTTAATGGGCGAAAATTCTTCCCTTGACTTGCCAGAGGACCAGCGTCGCCGAGTGCTTTCCACCCTGGAAATGCCGCCCAGCTACAGCAAGTTGCTCGATTCGCTGCACCGGGCCCAGGTCTATCGCGAGATGTATGACCAGGCTCGCGAGCGCGGCAGGCATCGTGAACCCAACCTGTTCCGCAGCCTTGTCGGTACCAGCCGGGCGATCCAGCATGTTCGCCAGATGATGCAGCAGGTGGCCGACACCGACGCCAGCGTATTGATCCTCGGCGAGTCCGGCACCGGCAAGGAAGTGGTCGCGCGCAACCTGCATTACCATTCCAAGCGTCGCGAGGCGCCATTCGTGCCAGTCAACTGCGGCGCGATCCCGGCCGAGTTGCTGGAAAGCGAACTGTTCGGCCATGAGAAGGGCGCTTTCACCGGGGCGATCACCAGCCGGGCCGGGCGTTTCGAGCTGGCCAATGGCGGCACCCTGTTCCTCGACGAGATCGGCGACATGCCCTTGCCGATGCAGGTCAAGCTGCTGCGGGTCCTGCAGGAGCGTACTTTCGAGCGAGTGGGCAGCAACAAGACCCAGAGCGTCGACGTACGCATCATCGCCGCGACCCACAAGAACCTCGAGAGCATGATCGAGGTGGGCAGTTTCCGTGAGGATCTCTACTATCGCCTCAATGTGTTTCCCATCGAGATGGCGCCGTTGCGTGAGCGGGTCGAAGACATCCCGTTGCTGATGAACGAGCTGATTTCGCGCATGGAGCACGAGAAGCGCGGTTCGATCCGTTTCAATTCGGCGGCGATCATGTCCCTGTGTCGCCATGGCTGGCCGGGCAACGTCCGTGAGCTGGCCAACCTGGTGGAACGCATGGCGATCATGCATCCCTATGGCGTCATTGGGGTGGCCGAGCTGCCCAAGAAGTTCCGCTACGTCGACGATGAAGACGAGCAAATGGTCGACAGCCTGCGCAGCGACCTGGAAGAGCGGGTGGTGATCAACGGCCACACGCCGGATTTCACCGCCAATGCCCTGCTGCCGCCGGAGGGCCTGGACCTCAAGGATTACCTCGGAGGCCTGGAGCAGGGGCTTATCCAGCAGGCGCTGGACGACGCCAACGGCATCGTGGCCCGTGCGGCGGAACGCTTGCGCATTCGCCGCACCACCCTGGTGGAAAAGATGCGCAAGTACGGCATGAGCCGTCGCGAAGGAGACGAACAGGCGGATGATTGACGCCTGTTTTGCAACCGTCTGATTTTCAGGCGGTTTTTTTTCGGCACGGGTATTGCTAAAGCTCTCTCAACGTTCCGTTTAACTGACGGTCAGCCAAGCGAGAGAGCCCGATGAGCCAAGCCGCCCACGTTCAGATGTCTTCGGTCCCCGATGCGGGGGGCATGCCTTCCGCCGAGCAGGCAAGCCGGCTTGGGCTCGAGCAGGCGTTTTCGCTGTTCAATCAGGTGTCCAGCCAACTGACCGATTCCTACAGCCTCCTCGAAGCCCGGGTCACCGAGCTCAAGGGTGAGTTGGCGGTGGTCAGCGCCCAGCGCATGCAAGAGCTGGCGGAAAAAGAGCGTCTGGCCAACCGGCTGCAGAACCTGCTCGACCTTCTGCCTGGCGGCGTCATTGTCATCGATGCCCAGGGTTTCGTCCGCGAAGCCAACCCGGCGGCTTGCGAGCTGCTCGGGCTGCCCCTTGAGGGCGAGTTGTGGCGACACGTCATTGCCCGCTGCTTCGCGCCTCGTGAAGACGACGGTCATGAAGTTTCCCTCAAGGATGGTCGCCGCTTGTCCATTTCGACCCGTTCGCTGGACGCCGAGCCCGGGCAGTTGGTGCTGCTCAACGACCTGACTGAAACCCGTCACCTGCAAGACCAGTTGGCGCGCCATGAGCGGTTGTCCTCCCTGGGGCGCATGGTGGCGTCGCTGGCTCATCAGATCCGTACGCCATTGTCCGCCGCCCTGTTGTACGCCAGTCATTTGACCGAGCAACCCCTGTCGGTGGAAACCCAGCAGCGCTTTGCCGGACGTTTGAAAGAGCGCCTGCACGAGCTGGAGCATCAGGTGCGGGACATGCTGGTCTTCGCCCGCGGCGAGTTGCCATTGACCGACCGGGTAACCCCGAAGGCGCTGTTGCAATCCCTGCAGGCCGCGGCATTGACCCATGTGCGGGACCTGCCGATCCGCTGGCAGTGTGATAGCCATGCCGGTGAGGTGCTGTGTAACCGTGACACCTTGGTGGGGGCGGTGTTGAACCTCATCGAAAATGCGATCCAGGCCGGCGGCGAGCACGTGCGTCTCAAGGTTCACCTCTACACCCGGGCCGAGACCCTGCGTCTGTGTGTCAGCGACAGCGGCAGCGGTATCGAGCCGGCTGTGCTGGCTCGCCTCGGCGAGCCGTTCTTCACCACCAAGGCCACCGGCACCGGCCTGGGCCTGACCGTGGTCAAGGCCGTGGCCCGTGCCCATCAGGGAGAATTGAAATTGCAGTCGCGACTGGGGCGTGGGACCTGTGCAACGGTGCTCCTGCCGTTGTTCTCCAGTTCGCCACAGGTGGAGTGAAGTGATGGCGATCAAGGTGTTACTGGTAGAGGACGACCGGGCCCTGCGCGAAGCGCTGGCCGACACGCTGGTGCTGGCCGGGCATGATTATGTTGCCGTTGGCTCGGCAGAGGACGCGCTGCTGGCCGTGGCTCGGGAAACCTTCAACCTGGTGGTCAGTGATGTGAACATGCCGGGCATGGATGGTCACCAGTTGCTCGGGCTGTTACGTGCCCGCCATCCACAATTGCCGGTGTTGCTGATGACCGCCCACGGTGCGGTGGAGCGAGCGGTGGACGCCATGCGCCAGGGCGCAGCGGATTACCTGGTCAAGCCATTCGAACCCAAGGCGCTGCTGGATCTGGTGGCGCGCCATGCGCTGGGTGTCCCGCTCGTCGAAGGCGAAGGGCCGGTGGCGTTCGAGCCGGCCAGTGCGCAACTGCTGGAATTGGCCGCGCGAGTGGCGCGTAGCGATTCCACTGTGTTGATTTCCGGTGAGTCCGGCACCGGCAAGGAGGTCCTGGCGCGCTATATCCATCAGCAATCCCGGCGCGCCAACGAACCGTTCATTGCCATCAACTGCGCGGCGATTCCCGACAACATGCTCGAAGCGACCCTGTTCGGTCACGAAAAGGGCTCGTTCACCGGGGCCATTGCGGCCCAGGCCGGCAAATTCGAGCAGGCCGATGGCGGCACCATTCTGCTCGACGAGATTTCCGAAATGCCCCTGGGGCTGCAAGCCAAGCTGTTGCGGGTGCTGCAGGAGCGGGAAGTGGAGCGGGTCGGTGGGCGCAAGCCCATCCACCTGGATATCCGCGTGGTGGCGACCACCAACCGAGACCTGGCCGGCGAAGTGGCGGCGGGTCGTTTTCGGGAAGACCTTTACTACCGCCTGTCGGTATTTCCCCTGGCCTGGCGTCCATTGCGCGAGCGCACTGCCGATATCCTGCCGCTGGCCGAGCGGTTGTTGGCCCGGCACGTCAATAAAATGAAGCATGCGGCCGCCAGGTTGTCGCCGGCGGCGCAGGCCTGCCTGGTTGCCTACCCTTGGCCCGGAAATGTCCGGGAGCTGGATAACGCGATCCAGCGAGCCTTGATCCTGCAGCAGGGCGGCTTGATCCAGCCTGAGGATTTCTGCCTGGCCGGCCCGGTGGCCTGTGCCCCATTGCCGGTCGCTTCGCAGCCGCCGGTGGCGGCATTCGTACCGGCGGCGGAAGTCGAGGGCGAGTCGGCTGGGGCCTTGGGCGATGACCTGCGGCGGCGCGAGTTCCAGATGATCATCGACACCCTGCGTGCCGAGCGTGGCCGGCGCAAGGAGGCGGCGGAACGTCTGGGCATCAGCCCGCGCACCTTGCGCTACAAGCTGGCGCAGATGCGTGACGCGGGGATGGACGTAGAGGCCTACCTGTTCGCCAGTTGAATTTGAGTTGAACCCTGTGGGAACGAGTCTGCGCGCGACGACCATGGTCTCGCGACGAGGACGTTGACCGACACACCGCTATCGCCAGCAGGCGCGCTTGCACAGGTGCCTCGAAGGAGCGGCGCGCGCATTTGTTTATGACGGCCACGGAGCTGGCACCCTTGTTGCTAACACCTGTATACCCGCTGAGTAAGTGTCAAAAAAATGCGGGCCGCCAGAGAGAGTAGACCATGAGCCAAGGTATTGAATTTAATCGATTGATGCTGGACATGCGGGCCATGCAGATGGACGCCATGGCACAGCCCAAGTCGGTCGCGGTCCCCCAGGTGGGTGGCAGCAGCTTTTCCGACATGCTCGGTCAGGCCGTCAATAAAGTGAACGATACCCAGCAGGCGTCTAGTCAACTGGCCAGTGCTTTTGAAATTGGCAAAAGTGGCGTCGACCTGACTGACGTAATGATCTCTTCGCAGAAAGCCTCTGTCTCGTTTCAGGCATTGACCCAGGTTCGCAACAAACTGGTTCAGGCCTATCAAGACATCATGCAGATGCCGGTCTAAAGGAAACTATTGAGTCATGGCAGAAGCAGTCGTTGATAACGTTCCGGCCAAGACCCCTGCACCAGACGGCAAACCGCCGCTGTTCGGGCTGTCTTTCCTGGAAAACCTCTCCGAGATGACCATGCTGCGTCAGGTCGGCCTGTTGGTCGGCCTGGCTGCCAGCGTGGCGATTGGTTTCGCCGTGGTGCTGTGGTCCCAGCAGCCGGACTACCGTCCTTTGTACGGCAGCCTGGAAGGCATGGACGCCAAGCAAGTCATGGAGACCCTGGCTTCCGCAGACATTCCCTATACCGTCGAGCCCAATTCCGGTGCCCTGCTGGTCAAGGCCGACGACGTAGCGCGTGCGCGCCTCAAGCTCGCCGCCGCCGGCGTGACGCCCAGCGACGGCAATATCGGCTTCGAGATCCTCGACAAGGATCAGGGCCTGGGCACCAGCCAGTTCATGGAAGCGACCCGTTATCGTCGCGGCCTGGAAGGCGAGCTGGCGCGTACCATTTCCAGCCTGAACAACGTCAAGGGTGCCCGTGTGCACCTGGCGATCCCGAAAAGCTCGGTATTCGTGCGCGACGAGCGCAAGCCGAGTGCTTCGGTACTGGTCGAGTTGTACCCGGGCCGCGCGCTCGAGCCTGGCCAGGTCCTGGCGATCGTCAATCTGGTGGCGACCAGCGTTCCTGAATTGAGCAAGTCGCAGATCACCGTGGTCGACCAGAAGGGTAACCTGCTGTCCGACCAGGTGGAAAACTCCGAACTGACCATGGCTGGCAAGCAGTTCGACTACAGCCGTCGCATGGAAGGCATGCTGACCCAGCGTGTCCACAACATCCTGCAGCCGATCCTGGGCAATGACCGCTACAAGGCCGAAGTGTCGGCCGATGTGGACTTCAGCGCCGTCGAGTCGACGTCCGAGCAGTTCAACCCCGATCAACCGGCCTTGCGCAGTGAGCAGTCGGTGACTGAGCAGCGCACCGCCAGCAATGGCCCCCAAGGCGTGCCCGGTGCCCTGAGCAACCAGCCGCCATCGCCGGCCAGCGCGCCGCAGACCACTGGTGGTGCCGCCGGGGCTGCCGGTATGGTGCAGCCAGGCCAGCCGCTGGTAGATGCCAACGGCCAGCAGATCATGGATCCGGCCACCGGCCAGCCGATGCTCGCGCCGTACCCGGCCGACAAGCGCCAGCAATCGACCAAGAACTTCGAGCTGGACCGTTCCATCAGCCACACCAAGCAACAGCAAGGGCGTTTGAACCGCCTGTCGGTGGCAGTGGTGGTGGACGATCAGGTCAAGGTCAACCCGGCGAACGGCGAAACCACCCGTGCGCCCTGGAGCGCCGACGAATTGGCGCGCTTTACCCGCCTGGTACAGGACGCCGTGGGTTTCGACGCCAGCCGTGGCGACAGCGTCAGCGTGATCAACGTGCCGTTCTCCTCCGAGCGCGGAGAAGTGATCGCCGATATTCCGTTTTATTCGCAACCCTGGTTCTGGGATGTGGTCAAGCAAGTATTGGGCGTGCTGTTCATCCTGGTGCTGGTCTTCGGGGTGCTGCGTCCGGTACTCAACAACATCACCAATGGCGGCAGGAACAAGCAACTGGCCGGCCTGGGTGATGTAGAGCTGGGAGGCATGGGTGGCCTGGATGGCGAATTGGCCAACGATCGCGTCAGCCTCGGTGGGCCGCAGAGCATTCTGTTGCCAAGCCCGAGCGAAGGCTATGACGCACAGTTGAACGCCATCAAGAGTCTGGTGGCAGAAGATCCGGGTCGTGTGGCCCAGGTCGTGAAAGAGTGGATTAACGCAGATGAGTGATAATCGAGCCGCCGTTGCCAAATTGTCCCGGGTCGACAAGGCCGCGATCCTGCTGCTGTCCCTGGGGTCGACCGATGCCGCCCAGGTGCTGCGCCACATGGGGCCCAAGGAGGTCCAGCGTGTGGGTGTGGCCATGGCGCAGATGGGTAACGTGCACCGTGAGCAGGTCGAGCAGGTCATGAGCGAGTTCGTCGACATCGTCGGCGACCAGACCAGCCTGGGCGTCGGCTCCGATGACTACGTGCGCAAGATGCTCACCCAGGCCCTGGGCGAGGACAAGGCCAATGGCTTGATCGACCGGATCCTGCTGGGGGGCAACACCAGTGGCCTGGACAGCCTCAAGTGGATGGAGCCGCGGGCCGTGGCGGACGTGATCCGTTACGAGCACCCGCAGATCCAGGCGATCGTGGTGGCCTACCTCGATCCCGACCAGGCGGGCGAAGTGCTCGGCAATTTCGATCACAAGGCGCGGCTGGACATCATCCTGCGGGTGTCTTCGCTCAACACCGTGCAGCCGGCGGCGCTGAAGGAACTGAACCAGATACTCGAGAAGCAGTTCTCGGGCAATTCCAATGCCTCGCGCACCACCCTGGGTGGCATCAAGCGTGCGGCGGATATCATGAACTTCCTCGACAGTTCGATCGAGGGCCAACTGATGGACTCGATCCGCGAGTTCGACGAAGACCTGTCCGGTCAGATCGAAGACCTCATGTTCGTGTTCAACAACCTGGCCGATGTCGACGACCGCGGTATCCAGGCGCTGTTGCGCGAAGTGTCCTCCGATGTGCTGGTACTGGCCCTCAAGGGGTCGGACGAAGGCGTCAAGGAGAAGATCTTCAAGAACATGTCCAAACGGGCGGCCGAACTGTTGCGCGACGACCTGGAGGCCAAGGGCCCGGTGCGCGTCAGCGATGTGGAAACCGCACAGAAGGAAATCCTCACCATCGCCCGTCGCATGGCCGAAGCCGGAGAAATCGTGCTCGGTGGCAAGGGCGGCGAAGAGATGATCTAAGGTCGTTATGTCTGCCAAGAGTGATGATGCACCCAGCGACCTGATCCGCGCCCGGGATGTCGGTGGTTTCGACGTCTGGTCGCTGCCCAGCTTCGATCCTCATGTGCCGGAGCCTGAGCCCGAGCCGGTGGAGGAACTGCCGGAAATCGAGGAAGTGCCGCTGGAGGAAGTCCAGCCGCTGACCCTGGAGGAAGTGGAAGGCATTCGCCAGGAAGCCTACAACGAAGGTTTCGCCATCGGTGAGAAGGAAGGCTTCCACAGCACGTCCATCAAGGTCCGCCAGGAAGCCGAAACGGCGTTGACGGCCAAGCTCCAGGCGCTGGAGACACTGATGCTCAACCTGTTCGAGCCCATCGCCGAGCAGGATACACAGATCGAAAAATCCCTGGTGGGGTTGGTGCAACACATCACCAGGCAAGTGATCCAGCGCGAACTGGCCATCGATTCGAGCCAGATCGAACATGTCATGCGCGAGGCCCTCAAGCTGTTGCCATTGGGCGTGGGCAACGTGCGCCTATACATCAATCCCCAGGATTTCGCCTTGGTCAAAGCTCTGCGCGAGCGTCACGAGGAAACGTGGCGCATCGTCGAGGACGAAGCCTTGCTGCCGGGTGGATGCCGGGTGGAAACCGAACACAGTCGCATCGATGCCACTGTCGAAACCCGCATCCAGCAAGCCATGGCCAAGCTCTTCGACCAGTTGCACGAACAGGCCCTGCATCCGGCCGCTGCCGACCTTAGCGTGGAATTGCCGGACGAGCCCAGGGGCGCCGTCAGTGCCGGCCTGGATGCCGCCGAACTGATCGCTACCGAACCGGATGCTCGCGATGCGCCTTGAAAGAACCAGCTTCGGCAAGCGCCTGGGCAGCTACGCCGAGGCCACCGAACTGGCCGGCCAGCCGATCCTGGAAGGACGTCTGTTGCGCATGGTCGGCCTGACCCTGGAGGCCGAAGGCCTGCGTGCCGCCATGGGCAGCCGCTGCCTGGTCATCAATGACGACACCTACCATCCGGTGCAGGTCGAAGCCGAAGTCATGGGCTTTTCCGGCAGCAAGGTCTTTCTGATGCCGGTGGGCAGCGTGGCGGGCATCGCGCCCGGTGCGCGGGTAGTGCCCCTGGCCGATACCGGCCGGCTGCCCATGGGCATGAGCATGCTCGGGCGCGTGCTGGATGGTGCCGGCCGTGCCCTGGACGGCAAGGGCGGCATGAAGGCCGAGGACTGGGTGCCGATGGACGGTCCGACGATCAACCCGCTCAAGCGCGACCCCATCAGCGTACCGCTGGACGTGGGCATTCGCTGCATCAACGGTTTATTGACGGTAGGGCGCGGCCAGCGTCTGGGGCTTTTCGCCGGTACGGGGGTGGGCAAGAGTGTGCTGCTGGGCATGATGACCCGCTTCACCGAAGCCGACATCATCGTGGTGGGGCTGATCGGCGAACGGGGTCGTGAGGTGAAGGAATTCATCGAGCACATCCTCGGCGAGGAAGGCCTCAAGCGCTCCGTCGTGGTGGCCTCGCCGGCGGACGACGCGCCGCTGATGCGCCTGCGGGCCGCCATGTATTGCACCCGCATCGCCGAATATTTCCGCGACAAGGGCAAGAATGTCCTGTTGCTGATGGACTCGTTGACCCGTTTCGCCCAGGCCCAGCGGGAAATCGCCCTGGCCATCGGCGAGCCGCCGGCCACCAAGGGCTATCCGCCATCGGTGTTCGCCAAGCTTCCCAAGCTGGTGGAGCGCGCCGGTAATGCCGAGAAGGGCGGCGGCTCGATCACGGCGTTCTATACCGTGCTGTCCGAAGGCGACGACCAGCAGGACCCCATCGCCGACTCGGCGCGGGGGGTGCTGGACGGCCACATCGTGCTGTCCCGGCGCCTGGCGGAGGAGGGGCATTACCCGGCCATCGATATCGAGGCGTCCATCAGTCGGGTCATGCCATCGGTCATCAGCGCCGAACACCTCAAGCGCGCCCAGCAATTCAAGCAATACTGGTCGCGCTACCAGCAGAGCCGCGATCTGATCAGTGTGGGGGCCTACGTACCCGGGGGCGATCGCGAGACCGACACCGCCATCAATCTCTATCCAGCCATGGCGGTCTACCTGCGCCAGAGCCTGAACGACAACATCGGCATGGGCGCCAGCGAAGCGCACCTGCAGACCATCTTCGCCCCGGTTTCCGGCGGATAACCGATCATGGCCACGAGTCGTGCGGCGCGCCTGGCGCCCGTGGTGGACATGGCGGAAAAGGCCGAGAAGACCGCGGTCCAGCGGTTGGCGTATTTCCAGGGCCAAGTGGCCGTTGCCGAAAGCAAGCTGGCCGACCTGGAGAATTTCCGCCTGGAATATCAGGAACAATGGATCGCCCGTGGCAGCCACGGCGTTTCCGGCCAGTGGTTATTGGGCTATCAGGGGTTTCTCGCGCAGTTGGGGACGGCCATCGACCAGCAGCGCCAGAGCCTGGTCTGGCACCAGAACAACCTGGAGAAGGCGCGCCAGAGTTGGCAGGAGGCTTTCGCCCGCGTCGAAGGGCTGCGCAAACTGGTGCAGCGTTACATCGATGAGGCGCGACAGTTGGAAGACAAACGCGAGCAGAAGCTGCTGGATGAGCTGTCCCAGCGCCTGCCGCGCCAGGATCCGTTTTGACCGGGGCACTGGAATTTAGAGGGCGGGGCGATCCAAGGCCTTGCTCAGTCCTCTACCAGGTGCTACACCTTGTACACGTATGTCCATGACAGGGAAGCCTACTATGTCAGTCGTTACAGAAGTATCCGACGATGGGAAGAAACTGACGATTTCGATCAAGGGTCGTTTCGATTTCGGGCGGCACCAGGAATTTCGTGAATCTTACGAAAAGTTCCACAAGAAGCCCGAAACCTACGTCGTGGACCTGAAAGACACCACCTATCTCGACAGCTCCGCTTTGGGCATGTTGCTCCTGCTGCGTGATTACGCCGGGGGTGAAGACGCCGATGTGAGCGTCACCAACTGCGGTGCGGATGTGCGCAAGATTCTTGCGATCTCCAATTTCGACAAGCTGTTCGATATCGACGGCCCGAAGGAGGACAAGTCGGCGGCGAAAGATGACGGCGCGCAGAACGGCCACGCTCACCAGGACAAGTTCCATCTGGGCAAAGCCTGATCACCCGCCATGTTGTCCGATCTGGAGTCGTTGACGGTCCTGATTGCCGAGGACAGTGCCGCTGATCGGCTGCTGTTGTCCACCATTGTCCGTCGCCAGGGGCATCATGTGCTCACTGCAGCCGATGGTGCCGAGGCAGTGGAGGTGTACCAGCAGCAGCGTCCGCACCTGGTGCTGATGGACGCGATGATGCCCGTCATGGACGGGTTCGAGGCCGCGCAGAAGATCAAGCAGTTGGCCGGCGAGCAGCTGGTTCCGATCATCTTCCTCACGTCATTGACCGAAAGCGAGGCCTTGGCTCGTTGCCTGGAGGCCGGTGGCGACGATTTCCTGGCAAAACCCTATAACCAGGTGATCCTGGCCGCCAAGATCAAGGCGATGGATCGGTTGCGGCGTTTGCAGGCTACCGTCGTTGAGCAGCGCGACCAGATCGCCCGGCACCACGATTACCTGCTCAACGAACAGCGGGTCGCCAAGGCCGTGTTCGACAAGATCGCCCACTCCGGCTGTCTCAGCGCTCCGAACATCCGTTACCTGCAATCACCTTATGCCTTGTTCAACGGCGATCTGCTGCTGGCCGCGTTCAATCCGGCCGGCGACATGCATGTCCTGCTGGGGGATTTCACCGGCCACGGCCTGCCGGCGGCAGTCGGCGCGATGCCGCTGGCGGAGGTGTTCTACGGCATGACTGCCAAGGGCTACGGCCTGGCGCAGATCCTGCGGGAAATGAACGCCAAGCTCAAACGCATCCTGCCGGTCGACATGTTCTGCTGCGCGACGCTGTTGTGCCTGAGTTTCCAACGCGGCACGGTGGAAATCTGGAACGGCGGCATGCCCGACGGCTACCTGCATGACAGCCTCAGCGGGGCGCGCAAGCCATTGCCGGCGCGCCACCTGCCGTTGGGCGTGCTCACGCCACAGTTATTCGATGACCGTACCGAAGTGCATCCGATGGCGGTAGGAGATCGGGTATTCCTGCTGTCGGATGGCGTCATCGATACCAGTAACGAGGATGACGAACTGTTTGGCGTGGATCGGCTGCAGGCGGTCTTCGCCGCCAACCGCGAGCCGGACAGTCTTTTCGAAGACATCCAGCAGGCGCTGCGGGATTTTCGCGGCGAGGCCCGCGATGACTTCAGCATGGTGGAGGTGCGGATGGTGGCGCCGGCGCAACTCAACCCGCCGCCACCGGTCTATTCCGATAGCGGCCAGTCCAGCCCGCTGGACTGGTCGGTGAGCTTCGAGTTCCGGGCGCAGACGCTCAGGCGGTTCAATCCCATGCCGTACCTGTTGCAACTGTTGCTTGAAGTTCATGGGCTCAGGGCCCAGAGCGGTGCGCTCTACAGCGTACTCTCGGAGTTGTATTCCAACGCCCTGGAACATGGCGTGCTGGGGCTGGATTCGAGTATCAAGCGTGACGCGTCGGGTTTTGCGCGTTATTACACGGAGCGCAACTCACGCCTGGAAGAATTGAGTGACGGTCACATCCGGGTACACTTGCATATCACCCCTCATGGTGAGGGTGGCCGCCTGGTGATCGAGGTCGAAGACAGCGGCGAGGGCTTCGATGTCGCCCAGGTGCTGGCGCGACCTCTGGACTGCGACAGGCTGTCAGGGCGCGGTGTGAGCCTGGTACGGCAGTTGAGCCATCAGGCCCGTTGGTCAGACGATGGTCGTAGTGTCCGCGTGGAGTTTTTCTGGGAGGCTCTGGCATAATCCGCGCCATTCTTGATCAAGGAGCGAACAAGTGAGTGAGATTCATCTGGACCGCGATGTGCTCAGCACATTGAAGGAAGTCATGGAGGAAGGGTATCTGGAACTGCTAGACACCTTTCTCAACGATTCCGAGGCGCGCCTTCGCGTGCTGCACGAGGCTCGTGACGCTGAAAAACTGAGCGCCACGGCCCACAGCTTCAAGGGCAGCAGCAGCAACATGGGGGCCATCCGCCTGGCTGAGCTGTGCGGCGAGCTGGAGCAGCGTGCCAAGCAGCCCTCGCTGGGTGGCATCGAGAAGCTGGTCAGCGAGATCGACAGCGAATTTGCCCATGTTCGAAACCTCTGCAGGGAAGAGCGCGAAGGTTTCCACTGCTGAGCATGACCGACCGATTTCCAGCCTCTGCGGCGTTGGCCCGCCCCTTGCATTGACTTGTCTCGACTGTACCTATGATTTCAGTGCAGCGGAGACTTTTTATGCCCGTTACGCCCAATACACTGCTGCAGGCCACCACCCAGGCCAAGCCCCAGACCGCCGTCAATTCACCGGCAGCGGCCCCGGAGCCAGGAAATAGAGCCTTCAGCTTCGCGCAGGTCTTCGCCAAGCAGGCCCCCGTCAAATCACCGTCGGTACCTGAACCTTCGATGAAGCCGGTGCGCGACAAGACGCCCGACAACACCGTCAAGAAAGACGCCGGCAACGAAACGGCTGCCGCGCCAGAACCGACCGTTGCCGATAGCGGCAAACCCTTGCCCACCGACAAACCGGTCACCGCCGACGACCAGCAGGCCAGCGAGGAGCGCGACGATACGGCTGAAGCACCCGTGGCCGAGGCTCCGCTTGCCGATCCGACACTGGACCCCGCCTTGCTGCCGGAGACTGCCGCATCGGTCGTGACCGTGGACGTTGCACCCACGCCGGTGGACGTTTGCTCCGCACCTCAGGTTGTCGCGGCGGTGGCGGCACCGGTTGCGCCCCTAGTGACGCCGGCCAAGGCTGAGGCTCCAGTGGTGGACCCGGAGTTCGATCCACAGGCTGACCCCCTCGATGCCCTGCCGGCGCTGCGCCTGGCAATGGAGCAGAGCGGCCATGTTTCCGCCGCCAGCCAGTCCAAGGCAGCCGCTACGGCGCCGCTCGAAGCCGAACAGACGTCCACGTCGGCCCAGACATTCGCCGCCGGCATGGCCAATATGCTCAGCGTCCAGGCTGACCAGGACAGCACCGGTCCGGGAAGCCAGGGCGGCGACAAGGCCTTCAGCGGCCTGATCAGCGAAGGGCTCAAGGATCTGGGGGGCGCTTCCAGCGATACCCGGGTGGATGATTTCGCCAACCGCCTGGCGGCGCTGACCCAGGCCGCCACGCCCAAGACTGCCAACGCGGTGCCGGTCAACCAGCCAATCGCCATGAACCAGAGCGGCTGGACCGAAGAGATCGTCAACCGGGTCATGTACCTGTCGAGCGCCAATCTCAAGGCGGCGGACATCCAGTTGCAGCCAGCCGAACTCGGACGCCTGGATATCCGGGTGAACATGATCCCGGACCAGCAGACCCAGGTTACCTTCATGAGCGCTCACTCCGGTGTGCGCGAAGCCCTCGAAGGCCAGATGCACCGCCTGCGCGACAGCTTCGCCCAGCAGGGCATGGGCCAGGTCGACGTCAGCGTGTCCGATCAATCCCGTGGCTCCCAGAACCCGGACCAGCAGGCGCAGCAGCAGGCCCAGGCCGGGCGCGCTTCGTCGACTGGCGCGCGCCTGGACTCCGGGGATGAAAACCTGCCGGCCGGCGTCGCCGAGGTGGCCACCAGCACCACCACCGTCATCGGTACCAGCGCCGTGGATTACTACGCCTGACCAGGCAAACAGACCCTGTGGGAGCGAGCCAGCTCGCCATGACTGTGGACCAGTCACCGATACGAGGTGACCGAGACTCCGTTATGGCGAGCAGGCTCGCTCCCACAGTGCTTTGTGCTCCCGACATGTTCTGGCATAACACTTGCTCCTGCCTTGCCATGCAACCGTAAACCCCCCGATTAGTGACGGATTATTGGCATGGCGAAGAGCGAAGCAGCAGCTGTAAAAGACCCTGCGACCAAAGGCAAACTCAAGATGATCATCCTGATCGTCGTGGGGCTGCTGCTGGCGATCGGTGTATCCGTGGGGGCGACCTGGTATTTCATGCACAACGCTCAAAGCAAGCCTGCGCCCGTGGCCGAAGCGGCACCGGTCGGCAAGCAGCCGGCGATTTTCGAGCCCATGGCGCCTGCGTTCGTGGCCAACTACACCCAGAACGGCCGTCAGCGCTACATGCAGGTCAGCATCACCCTGCTGGGTCGCAACCAGGCCGACCTGGAAGCCTTGCGGGTGCACATGCCGCTGATCCGCAATAACCTGGTGATGCTGTTTTCCGGACAGAACTTCGACACCCTGGCCACCCCTGTCGGCCAGGAAATGCTGCGTCAGAAAGCCACGGCCAGCGTGCAGGAAGTGGCACAGAAAGAACTCGGCAAAGTGGTGATCGAACAGTTGCTCTTCACTAACTTCGTATTGCAGTAGGAACACGACATGGCCGTGCAGGACCTGTTGTCCCAGGACGAAATCGATGCGCTGTTGCATGGTGTCGACGACGGCCTGGTGCAAACCGAAACCGCTACTGAACCGGGCAGCGTCAAAAGCTACGACCTGACCAGCCAGGATCGCATCGTTCGCGGACGCATGCCGACCCTGGAGATGATCAACGAGCGCTTTGCCCGATACACCCGTATCAGCATGTTCAACATGCTGCGCCGTTCGGCCGACGTGGCCGTCGGCGGCGTGCAGGTGATGAAATTCGGTGAGTACGTGCATTCGCTGTACGTGCCCACCAGCCTGAACCTGGTCAAGATCAAGCCGTTGCGCGGCACCGCGCTGTTCATCCTGGATGCCAAGCTGGTGTTCAAGCTGGTGGACAATTTCTTCGGCGGAGATGGTCGTCACGCCAAGATCGAAGGGCGTGAATTCACCCCCACCGAGCTGCGAGTGGTGCGTATGGTGCTGGAGCAGGCCTTCATCGACCTGAAGGAGGCCTGGCAGGCGATCATGGAAGTGAACTTCGAGTACATCAACTCGGAAGTGAACCCGGCCATGGCCAACATCGTCGGCCCGAGCGAGGCCATCGTGGTGTCGACTTTCCATATCGAGCTCGATGGCGGTGGAGGTGACCTGCACGTGACCATGCCGTATTCGATGATCGAGCCGGTGCGCGAGATGCTCGACGCCGGTTTCCAGTCGGACCTCGACGACCAGGACGAGCGCTGGATCAATGCCCTGCGCCAGGACGTGCTGGACGTGGACGTGCCGATTGGCGCGACCGTCGCGCGGCGTCAACTGCGCCTGCGGGACATCCTGCACATGCAGCCGGGGGACATCATCCCCGTCGAGATGCCGGAAGACATGATCATGCGTGCCAACGGCGTACCGGCCTTCAAGGTCAAGATGGGCTCTCACAAAGGCAACCTCGCGTTGCAAGTGATCGAGCCGATCGAACGCCGCTGAGCAGTGTCGAAACTTTTTAGCGGATTTTACGTTTCTAACTGATTTTTGCCCGCCGAGGACAAACGATGGCTAACGATATGAACAACCAGGACGACCAGGCGCTGGCCGACGAATGGGCCGCTGCCCTGGAAGAAGCTGGCGAAAGCGGACAGGCCGACATCGACGCCTTGCTGGCAGCCGACACCGGCGCCGCTGCGTCCAACCGCCTGCCCATGGAAGAGTTCGGCAGCGTGCCCAAGAGCCACGAGCCCGTGACGCTGGACGGTCCGAACCTGGACGTGATTCTCGATATCCCGGTGTCGATTTCCATGGAAGTGGGCAGCACCGACATCAACATCCGCAACCTGCTGCAGCTCAACCAGGGTTCGGTGATCGAGTTGGACCGCCTGGCCGGCGAGCCCCTGGACGTGCTGGTCAACGGCACCCTGATCGCCCATGGCGAAGTGGTGGTGGTCAACGAGAAGTTCGGCATCCGCCTGACGGACGTGATCAGCCCGAGCGAACGCATCAAGAAGCTGCGCTGAGTGAAGGGGTTTATCGCAGCGGCCCTCATGCTGCCCTTCAGCGTGCTGGCGGCCGAACCGGCGGCGACCACCACGGCCACGGCGTCCGGCAGCAGTATGGCCGGGCAATTGGCGCAGCTGGTGCTGGGCCTGTTGCTGGTGCTGGGGCTGATCTTTTTCCTCGCCTGGTTGCTGCGCCGCGTGCAACAGGCGGGGCCGGCCGGCAAGGGCCAGGTCATCGATATCGTCGGCTCGCGCGCTCTTGGCCCGCGGGACCGGCTGGTGCTGGTGCAGGTGGGCAACGAGCAGATCCTGCTGGGCCTGAGCCCTGGCACGATCACCGCGTTGCACGTGCTCAAGGAGCCGGTGCAGGTGCCGTCCACCGAGCAGGCCACTCCCGAATTTGCCCAGCGCCTCATGGAACTGCTGGGTAAAGACCAGAAGGATAAGAAGTAATGCCGTTGCGCATTCTGTTGACGCTGGCGCTGATGCTGGCCGCGCCGTTGGCGTTCGCCGCCGATCCGTTGTCGATCCCGGCGATCACCCTGGGGACCAACGCAGAAGGGGCCCAGGAATACTCGGTCAGCCTGCAGATCCTGCTGATCATGACTGCGCTGAGCTTCATCCCGGCGTTCGTCATGCTGATGACCAGCTTTACCCGGATCATCATTGTCTTTTCCATCCTGCGCCAGGCCCTGGGCTTGCAGCAGACGCCGTCGAACCAGATCCTCACCGGCATGGCGCTGTTCCTGACCATGTTCATCATGGCCCCGGTGTTCGATCGGGTGAACCAGGATGCGCTGCAGCCTTACCTGGCGGAGAAGATCACTGCCCAGGACGCCGTGGCCAAGGCCGAGGTGCCGGTCAAGGATTTCATGCTGGCGCAAACCCGCAGCAGCGACCTGGAGCTGTTCATGCGCCTGTCCAAGCGCACCGACATCGCCAGCCCCGACCAGGCGCCGCTGACCATCCTGGTGCCGGCGTTCGTGACCTCCGAGCTCAAGACCGCATTCCAGATCGGCTTCATGATTTTCATCCCGTTCCTGATCATTGACCTGGTAGTCGCCAGTATCCTCATGGCCATGGGCATGATGATGCTGTCGCCGCTGATCATTTCCCTGCCGTTCAAGATCATGCTGTTCGTCCTGGTGGATGGCTGGGCATTGATCATCGGCACCCTGGCGGGCAGTTTCGGCGGTGTTTAGACCCCTTGCGCGAGTAGGACGATATGACGCCTGAAGTAGCGGTAGACCTGTTCCGCGAGGCTCTCTGGCTGACCACCATGATGGTTGCCATCCTGGTGATCCCCAGCCTGTTGGTGGGGCTGCTGGTGGCCATGTTCCAGGCCGCCACCCAGATCAACGAGCAGACCCTGAGCTTCCTGCCACGCCTGCTGGTCATGCTGGTGACGCTGATTGTCGCCGGTCCCTGGCTGGTGCAAACCTTCATGGAATACATCCTGCAGTTGTACGGCAGTATTCCGCAGTTGATCGGTTGACCCGATGTCGATGCTCGCACTGACGGACACCCAGATCAGTACCTGGGTGGCGTCGTTCATCCTGCCGCTGTTTCGCGTGACCGCCGTGTTGATGAGCATGCCGGTCTTCGGCACGACCCTGGTGCCGACCCGCGTGCGCCTGTATTTCGCCCTGGCGATCACGGTAGTCATCGTGCCCGGGCTGCCGCCGATGCCCCCGGTCAATGCCCTGGACCTCAGTGCGCTGATGCTGGTGGCCGAACAGATCCTCATCGGAGTCCTGATGGGGTTTTCGCTGCAGTTGTTTTTCCAGGCGTTCGTGGTGGCGGGGCAGATCATTTCGATCCAGATGGGCATGGCCTTCGCTTCCATGATCGACCCCACCAACGGCGTCAACACGGCCGTCATCGGGCAGCTCCTGACCATGCTGGTGACCCTGCTGTTCCTCTCCATGAACGGACACCTGGTGGTTTTCGAAGTCATGACCGAGAGTTTCACCACGTTGCCGGTGGGCAGCGCGATGCTGGTCAATCATTTCTGGGACGTCGCCGGCAAGCTCGGCTGGGTCCTGGGGGCGGCGATGCTGCTGGTATTGCCGGCGATCACTGCGCTGCTGGTGGTCAACATCGCGTTTGGCGTGATGACCCGGGCGGCGCCGCAGTTGAACATTTTTTCCATCGGTTTCCCGCTGACCCTGGTGCTGGGCATGGTGATTTTCTGGGTCAGCCTGGGGGATATTCTCAACCAGTACCAGCCGCTGGCCACCCAGGCCTTGCAGTTGCTGCGTGACATGGCACAGGCGCGCTGAACCATGGCCGAGAGCGAAAGCGGTCAGGACAAGACAGAAGACCCCACGGAGAAACGCCGTAGAGAGTCCCGTGAAAAGGGCGAGATCGCGCGCTCCAAGGAGCTCAATACCCTTGCGATCATGCTCGCCGGCGCTGGCGGCCTGCTGATTTACGGGGGCGGCCTGGCTCTGGATCTGTTGGAAATCATGCGCCTGAATTTTTCCTTGCCCCGGGAGGTGCTGCTGAGCCCCGGCGCGATGGCGCAGTACCTGTTGCATTCCGGCAAGATCGCCATCCTGGCGATTCAGCCAGTCCTGATTTTTTTGTTGCTGGCAGCCTTCATCGGTCCGATTTCCCTGGGCGGATGGCTATTCGCCGCCGGGAGCCTGGCCCCCAAGTTCAGTCGGATGAATCCGGCGGCCGGCCTCAAGCGCATGTTTTCCACCACGGCACTGATGGAGCTGCTCAAGGCATTCGGCAAGTTCCTGTTGGTCCTGTCCGTTGCATTGGTGGTATTGCAGGCCGATATCGACGACGTGCTGCGCATCGCCCATGAACCACTGGAGCAGGCCATTATCCATAGCGTGCAACTGGTGGGCTGGAGCACGTTGTGGATGGCCTGTGGCTTGATCCTGATCGCCGCTATCGATGTGCCGATCCAGCTCTATCAGAGCAAGCAGAAACTGATGATGACCAAGCAGGAGGTGCGCGACGAGTACAAGGACTCGGAGGGCAAGCCGGAGGTCAAGCAGCGGATTCGCCAGTTGCAGCGCGAGGTATCCCAGCGGCGGATGATGGCGGCAATCCCGGAAGCCGACGTGGTCATTACCAACCCGACCCACTATGCCGTGGCGCTCAAATACGATCCTGACAAAGGCAACGCCCCGGTATTGCTGGCCAAGGGCAGTGACTTCCTGGCATTGAAGATCCGTGAAATCGCCGTGGCCAATGAAGTGATGCTGCTCGAATCTCCGGCGCTGGCACGTTCCATTTACTACTCCACCGAACTCGACCAGGAAATCCCCGGTGGCCTGTATCTGGCGGTGGCCCAGGTACTGGCCTACGTCTATCAGATCCGTCAGCACCGCGCCGGCAAGGGCAAGCGTCCCGAGCCGCTCAAGGACCTGCCGATCCCGCCGGACCTGCGCCGCGATTCCTGAGCCATGAACCCGCCCCCTGTGGGGGGCGAGCCTGCTCGCGAACGCGATGCTCCATTCGACCATCGGATGCGCCTGACAAATCGCAGTCGCGGGCAGGCTCGCTGCCACCGCGTGCATTCGTTTCGCCCGCTCTGTTTCGGCTGTCGGCAAAAGTTGGAAGGCTTCTTGCAATACCCCGTCTGCGCCCGCTCTGGGCGTCAAAAGTTTGCTTCACGGAACGGGGAATATCGGTGGATCGCTCTCAGTTACTCAGCACCGCGCGCAGCAACGTCGTAGACCTCAGCCGGGGCAATCTGGGCGTGCCGCTGTTGCTGCTGGTCATGCTGGCCATGATGATGCTGCCGGTACCACCGTTCCTGCTGGACGTGTTCTTCACGTTCAACATCGCTTTGTCCATCGTCGTACTGCTGGTGTGCGTGTATGCCTTGCGCCCACTGGATTTCGCGGTCTTCCCCACCATCCTGCTGGTGGCCACGCTGTTGCGCCTGGCGCTGAACGTGGCGTCCACTCGCGTGGTCATGCTCCACGGCCAGGAAGGTCACGCCGCTGCCGGTAAGGTGATCCAGGCCTTCGGTGAGGTGGTGATTGGTGGCAACTACGTGGTCGGTATCGTGGTGTTCGCCATCCTCATGATCATCAACTTCGTGGTGGTGACCAAGGGTGCCGGGCGGATTTCGGAGGTGAGCGCGCGCTTTACCCTCGATGCGATGCCAGGCAAGCAGATGGCGATCGATGCCGACCTCAACGCCGGTCTGATCGACCAGAGCCAGGCCAAGGCACGCCGCCTTGAAGTGGCCCAGGAAGCCGAGTTCTACGGCTCCATGGACGGTGCGAGCAAGTTCGTGCGCGGTGACGCCATCGCCGGCTTGCTGATCCTCTTCATCAACCTGATCGGCGGCATGGCGGTCGGTATCTTCCAGCACAACATGAGTTTCGGCGATGCGGGCAAGGTCTATGCCTTGCTGACCATCGGTGACGGTTTGGTGGCGCAATTGCCATCACTGTTGTTATCCACAGCCGCGGCGATCATGGTGACCCGTGCCTCGGGCTCCGAAGACATGGGCAAGCAGATCGGCCGGCAGATGTTCGCCTCGCCCAAGGCCCTGGCCGTGGCCGCCGGCCTGATGGCGGTGATGGGCCTGGTGCCGGGCATGCCGCACGTTTCCTTCCTGACCATGGCTGCCGTGGCCGCGGGCGGCGCCTATCTGTTCTGGAAGAAACAGAACGAGCAGAAGGTCCAGGCCCTGCAGGAGGTCAAGCGCCAGCAGGAATTGCTGCCATCGCCGGCCCGTGCCATGGAAACCAAGGAGCTGGGCTGGGACGACGTGACCCCCATCGACATGATCGGCCTGGAAGTCGGTTACCGCCTGATCCCGCTGGTCGACCGCAACCAGGGCGGCCAGTTGCTGGCACGGATCAAGGGCGTGCGCAAGAAGCTGTCCCAGGACCTGGGTTTCCTGATGCCCACCGTGCATATCCGTGACAACCTCGACCTGGCCCCAAGCGCCTATCGCCTGACCTTGATGGGGGTGATCCTGGCGGAAGCCGAGATCTATCCGGACCGCGAATTGGCCATCAACCCGGGGCAGGTCTATGGTTCGCTCAACGGCATCACCGCCAAGGATCCGGCTTTCGGTCTCGAGGCGGTGTGGATCGAAATCAGCCAGCGAGCCCAGGCCCAGTCCCTCGGCTACACCGTGGTGGACGCCAGTACCGTGGTCGCGACCCATTTGAACCAGATTCTGTACAAGCACTCCAGCGAGCTGATTGGCCACGAGGAAGTCCAGCAATTGCTGCAGGTACTGGCCAAGGGCTCTCCGAAACTGGCCGAAGAGCTGGTGCCTGGCGTGGTTTCGTTGTCTCAGTTGCTCAAGGTGCTGCAAGCGCTGCTGGCCGAACAGGTACCGGTTCGCGACATTCGCAGCATTGCCGAAGCGATCGCCAACAACGCTTCCAAGAGTCAAGATACCGCCGCCCTGGTGGCTGCAGTGCGGGTCGGCGTGTCCCGTGCAATCGTCCAAAGCATTGTAGGTACTGAGTCCGAGCTGCCTGTGATCACTCTGGAGCCAAGGTTGGAACAGATATTGCTCAATAGTCTTCAGAAGGCAGGACAAGGCTCGGAAGAGGGTGTTCTGCTGGAGCCAAGCATGGCCGAGAAGCTGCAGCGTTCGTTGATCGAGGCAGCCCAGCGGCAGGAAATGCAAGGTCAACCGGTGATCCTGCTGGTGGCAGGTCCGATTCGCGCGATGCTCTCGCGCTTCGGCCGCCTCGCAGTCCCGGGCCTGCATGTGCTGGCTTACCAGGAAATACCGGACAACAAGCAAGTGACCATTGTTGCGACAGTAGGGCCCAACGGCTGAGGTAGTGGTTTATGCAAGTGAAGCGTTTTTTCGCCGCCGATATGCGTCAGGCCATGAAACTGGTTCGTGACGAGCTGGGCGCCGAAGCAGCCATCATCGGCAACCGCCGGATCGCCGGCGGTGTCGAGCTGACGGCGGCCCTGGACTACAAATTGTCTGCGTTGGCCCCGCGGGTTCCGAACATGGAACTTGAGGATGAGCTGCGCAAGACCCAGTCGCGCATCGCCAGTGCCCAGGCCGAATTGAGCCTGCGCAGCAGCGAAGGCGAGGCCGCCGCCGGCACCAATCGTCAATTGTTCGCCGGCCAGCCGCTGACTGCCGGCCTGCCCTTGACCGCTGCCGAGCCGCTGATCGAGCCGACCCCGGCCGAGCCGCGTCGTCCGGCCCCGGCTCCGGCCGCCCCCGCCCCGGGTATCGACCCACGGGCCCTGGATTCGATGCGTTTCGAGCTCAACAGCCTGCGCGAGCTGATGGAAGTCCAGCTCGGCTCCCTGGCCTGGAACCAGCTGCAAGGCAGCCGCCCGGCCCAGGCCAACCTGTGGCGTCGCCTGCAACGCATCGGCCTGTCCGGTCCGTTGGCCCGCGACCTGCTGGCGCTGATCAACGATATCGAGGAGCCTCGCCAGGCCTGGCGCATGCTGCTGGCGCACCTGGCGCGGATGATCGCCACGCCGGAAGTCGAGCCGCTGGAAGAGGGCGGGGTGATTGCGATGGTCGGTCCGGCCGGCATGGGCAAGACCACCACCCTGGCCAAGCTGGCCGCCCGTTATGTGCTCAAGTACGGTTCCCAGAGCATTGCCCTGGTGAGCATGGACAGTTTCCGCATCGGTGCCCAGGAGCAACTCAAGACCCTGGGGCGGATCCTCAATGTGTCGGTGACCCACGTGGACCCGGGCCAATCCCTGGCCCAGGCGCTGGAGCCGCTGCTGCGCAAGCGTGTCGTGCTGATCGATACCGCCGGCCTGCAAGCCAGCGACCCGGCCCTGCGCATGCAGCTTGAAAGCCTGGCCGGTCGCGGTATACGGTCAAAAAATTATCTCGTGTTGGCAACCACCAGCCAGAAACAGGTTCTAACGGCCGCTTATCACAGCTACAAACGTTGTGGTCTGGCCGGTTGCATCCTGACCAAGCTGGACGAAACGGCAAGCCTGGGCGAGGTGTTGAGCCTGGCGATCGGTCACGATCTGCCGGTGGCGTACCTGACCGATGGGCCGCGGATCCCGGATGATTTGCATCTGCCGCGTCGTCATCAACTGGTCAGTCGCGCCGTGAGTGTGCAAATGCAGGACGAACCCAGCGAAGAAGCCATGGCTGACATGTTCGCTGATATCTACCACAGCCCTACCAAGCAGGTCGGCTGAGGTAATCATGAATATTTTTTGTACCTACATCGATGGTCTGCCATGCAATGTTCAGTATGAACGCGCAGCCAGTAATGTGGCCTCCGTCTAAGTAAGACAAGGTAAAGAACGAACATGGGCAGCATGCATCCCGTACAGGTGATCGCGGTGACCGGCGGCAAAGGTGGCGTCGGCAAGACTAACGTGTCAGTGAACTTGTCCCTGGCTCTGGCAGAGCTTGGCCGACGGGTCATGCTGCTGGACGCCGACCTGGGCCTGGCGAACGTCGACGTGCTGCTGGGGCTTACCCCCAAGCGCACCCTGGCGGACGTCATCGAAGGTCGCTGCGAATTGCGCGACGTGCTGCTGCAAGGGCCCGGCGGGATTCGCATCGTGCCGGCCGCCTCCGGCACCCAGAGCATGGTTCATCTGACCCCGGCCCAGCACGCCGGCCTGATCCAGGCATTCAGCGACATTGGCGATAACCTCGATGTGCTGGTGATCGATACCGCGGCCGGTATCGGTGACTCGGTCGTCAGTTTCGTACGCGCCGCCCAGGAGGTGTTGCTGGTGGTCTGCGACGAACCGACGTCCATCACCGACGCCTATGCCCTGATCAAGCTACTGAACCGCGACTATGGCATGAACCGCTTCCGCGTCCTGGCCAACATGGCCCAGAGCCCACAGGAGGGACGCAACCTGTTCGCCAAGTTGACCAAGGTCACGGATCGCTTCCTGGACGTTGCGCTTCAATACGTGGGGGCCGTGCCCTACGACGAAAGCGTACGCAAGGCCGTCCAGAAGCAACGTGCCGTCTATGAAGCCTTTCCACGTTCCAAATGCGCGCTGGCGTTCAAGGCGATCGCCCAGAAGGTCGATACCTGGCCACTGCCGGCCAACCCACGCGGGCATCTGGAATTTTTCGTCGAGCGTCTCGTGCAACAAACAGCAGGGCCCGTGTTATGACAGCCAGCGGTTACAACCATCTCTACAAGAAATCGGCACGGGACGCCCAATACGAATTGATCGAGCGTTACGCGCCCCTGGTCAAGCGCATTGCCTATCACTTGCTGGCGCGCCTGCCGGCCAGTGTCCAGGTCGAAGACCTGATCCAGGCAGGCATGATCGGCCTGCTCGAAGTGGCGAACAAATACGACGCCAGCAAGGGTGCCAGTTTCGAGACCTATGCCGGTATCCGCATTCGTGGCGCGATGCTCGATGAGGTCCGCAAGGGCGATTGGGCACCGCGTTCGGTACACCGTAATACCCGCATGGTCAGTGACGCGATTCGCGCCATCGAATCTAAAACCGGACGTGACGCTAAAGATCACGAGGTTGCGGCCGAACTCCAGTTGAGTCTCGACGATTATTACGGGATTTTGAACGATACCCTGGGCAGCCGCCTGTTCAGTTTCGACGACCTGTTGCAGGACGGCGAGCACGAAGGGCTGCATGAGGATGGCGCAAGTGCCTATATGGAGCCGTCGCGTGACCTGGAAGATGAACGCTTCCAGAGTGCGTTGGCGGATGCGATTGCCAATTTGCCGGAGCGTGAGCGACTGGTCTTGGCGCTGTACTACGACGAAGAGCTGAACCTCAAGGAAATCGGTGAGGTCCTGGGGGTCAGCGAATCGCGGGTCAGCCAGTTACACAGCCAGTGCGCGGCCCGTTTGCGGGGGCGTTTGGGGGAGTGGCGAGCGCGCTGACAGCGGGCAGGGGAGCGCAGCGGACGAGGTTGGCGGGGCAAGTTCCCATCAGTCGCCGTACGGTGCGCACCGGACCGTTGTCGAGTGTTGTGCCGGATTGATTGAAATGGCGCGTTCAGGTGCTGGACACGTTTAAGACTGCTTGGAGGTCGAATTGGACAAGAACATGAAAATCCTCATCGTTGACGATTTTTCAACGATGCGGCGGATCATTAAGAACCTGTTGCGTGACCTTGGGTTCACCAACACGGTTGAGGCCGACGATGGCACCACCGCCATCCCGGTCCTCAACAGCGGGAGCATCGACTTTCTGGTGACTGACTGGAACATGCCCGGCATGACCGGTATCGACTTGCTGCGTCATGTACGCGCCGATGAAAAACTCAAGCACCTTCCCGTGCTGATGGTCACCGCCGAAGCCAAGCGCGAGCAGATCATCGAAGCGGCCCAGGCCGGTGTGAACGGCTATGTGGTCAAACCCTTCACGGCCCAGGCGTTGAAAGAGAAGATCGAGAAAATCTTCGAACGCATCGGTTAATGGCGCCACGGGGGAGCTATGGAGCATAACGAATCTTCAATGGGCGATTTCGAATCGACCCTGAAAAAACATGCCCGCGAACTGGTCGATAGCCTTGAAAAAGGCCGCTTCGGCGACGCTGTCCAGATGATCCACGAGCTCAACCAGACCCGGGATCGTGGTCTGTACCAGGAAGTCGGCAAGCTCACCCGTGAACTGCACAGCGCAATCGTCAATTTCCAGATCGACCCGAACATGCCGCAGGCCGAGGAGGTCTCGCAGATCACCGACGCGACCGAGCGCCTGTCCTACGTGGTCAAGCTGACCGAGGCCGCGGCCAACCGCAC
Source organism: Pseudomonas sp. 7SR1 (assembly GCF_900156465.1). Taxonomy (NCBI): domain Bacteria; kingdom Pseudomonadati; phylum Pseudomonadota; class Gammaproteobacteria; order Pseudomonadales; family Pseudomonadaceae; genus Pseudomonas; species Pseudomonas sp. 7SR1. The sequence continues at coordinate 5,874,638 of NZ_LT707064.1, read as the reverse complement.
CATGGACCTGGTGGAAAGCGCTACGCCCCTGGTCAACGGCCTGGGCGACGAAGCCCAGGCCCTGAGCGCCGATTGGGGCCGGTTCATGCGGCGGGAGGTCGGGGCTCAGGAATTCCGGGAGCTGGCTCGCCGTGTCGACGGTTTTCTGACACGCAGCAGCGCCGACAACCGCGCCGTGGCGAACAACCTCAACGACATTCTGCTGGCCCAGGACTATCAGGACCTGACCGGGCAGGTGATCAAGCGCGTGACCCAACTGGTCACCGAAGTCGAAAGCAATCTGCTCAAACTCGTGCTCATGGCCAGTCAGGTGGACCGCTTTGCGGGCATCGAACATGACCGTGCGGCGATGCTCGCTGAAAAAGATCCAAAAAAACATCTCTCCCAGGGTGAAGGTCCGCAAATTCATGCCGATAAAAGAGAAGACGTTGTATCCGGTCAGGACGACGTGGACGATTTGTTGTCCAGCCTTGGATTTTGAGTTTGTAGGTCGTGATAACGGTTAATACCGATCGCGCCGTGCCCCACAAGGCGCAAGACCCAGGCACGAGGAGTGTGGTTTGGTCTTACCAAATGAACGACGAGTAACGACGGATTGCGCCTTGTGGGGCGCACCCCGAGAGGTTGGAGTCCAGAGCGCGCCATGCTGCGTTGCAAGCCTTGCCGGGCACGCTCACGACACCAATGCGATCCGGGATTAACCGTCATCACGACCTACCTGTTTTAGGAGCAGCCATTAATGAGCTTCGGCGCCGATGAAGAGATCCTTCAGGATTTCCTGGTTGAGGCCGGCGAGATTCTAGAGCAACTGTCCGAACAACTGGTCGAGCTGGAAAGCCGGCCTGACGATGCGGATCTGCTCAATGCAATTTTTCGCGGTTTCCACACTGTAAAAGGAGGCGCCGGCTTCCTCCAGCTCAACGAGCTGGTGGAGTGCTGTCACATTGCCGAGAACGTGTTCGACATCCTGCGCAAGGGTGAGCGTCGCGTTGACTCGGAGCTGATGGACGTGGTGCTTGAAGCACTGGATGCGGTCAACAGCATGTTCAGCGAAGTGCGCGAGCGCTCGCCCATTACCCCTGCCACGCCTGAGCTGCTCGCCGCGCTGTCGCGCCTGGCCGAGCCGCAATCGGCCGACGAAGCCGCTCCGGCTGAAGAACCCGCTGTCGAAGAGCCTGTCGCCGAAGAACCGGTGGCGCAAGAGTCGGGCGATATCACCGATAACGAATTCGAACAACTGCTGGACTCCCTGAGCGCCGTCAAGGCTGAAGCCCAGGTCCAGGCCCCGGTAGCGCCAGCGGCGCAAGCCGCCGATGGCACGGCCAGCGACGAAATCACCGATGCCGAGTTCGAGTCGCTGCTCGACCAGCTCCACGGCAAGGGCCAGTTCGCCCCGGATGCCGTCGCCCCGACGCCAACACCTGCGGCCCCCAGCGCGGCAGGCGACAACTCCGACATCACCGACGATGAATTCGAAGCGCTACTCGACCAGTTGCATGGCAAGGGCACGTTCGCCGTTGACGCGCTGGAGTCGGCCATCGCTTCTGCACCGGGCTCGGACAAACCATCCGCCGCGGCGGCCGGCAGCGACCTGATCACTGACCAGGAATTCGAATCGCTGCTCGACGAACTGCACGGCAAAGGCAAGTTCAGCGAAGTCGGTACCGCCACTGCCGCATCGACGGCCGCGCCGGCCGCCAAGGCTGCGCCCAAGCCCGCTGCCAAGGCGCCGGAAAGCAAGGCGCCCCAAGCCAAGGCCGAGACGCCTGCGCCGGCGGCCGCGGCCAAGCCAGCCGCCCCGGCACCTGCTCGCGCAGCCGCTGCCGCGCCAGCGGAAAAACCGACCAGCGAAGCCGAGACAACCGTTCGGGTCGACACCGCGCGCCTGGACGAGATCATGAACATGGTCGGCGAACTGGTGCTGGTGCGTAACCGTCTGGTGCGCCTGGGCCTCAACAGCCAGGACGAAGCCATGTCCAAGGCGGTGTCGAATCTCGACGTGGTCACCGCCGACCTGCAGACCGCGGTCATGAAGACCCGGATGCAGCCGATCAAGAAAGTCTTCGGGCGCTTCCCGCGCCTGGTACGAGACCTGGCTCGCCAGCTCAAGAAAGAAATCAACCTGGAACTGGTGGGTGAAGAAACCGACCTGGACAAGAACCTCGTCGAGGCCTTGGCCGACCCGCTGGTCCACTTGGTGCGCAACGCGGTCGACCACGGCATCGAGTCGCCGGAAGAGCGCGAGGCCGCCGGCAAGGTCCGCAGCGGCAAGGTGATCCTGGCCGCCGAGCAGGAGGGTGATCACATCCTGCTGTCGATCTCCGACGACGGCAAGGGCATGGACCCCGAGATATTGCGGGCCATCGCAGTGAAACGCGGTGTGATGGACAAGGATGCCGCCGACCGCCTCAGCGACACCGAGTGCTACAACCTGATCTTCGCCCCGGGGTTCTCCACCAAGACCGAGATTTCCGACGTATCGGGCCGTGGCGTGGGCATGGACGTGGTGAAAACCAAGATCTCCCAGCTCAACGGTTCGATCAACATTCATTCGGTCAAGGGTTCGGGCTCGAAGATCCTCATCAAAGTGCCGCTGACCCTGGCGATCATGCCGACCCTGATGGTGATGCTGGGCAACCAGGCCTTCGCCTTCCCATTGGTCAACGTCAACGAGATTTTCCACCTCGACCTGTCGAAGACCAACGTGGTGGACGGCCAGGAAGTGGTGATCGTGCGGGACAAGGCGCTGCCGCTGTTCTACCTCAAGCGCTGGCTGGTCAGCTCCGCCGCCCATGTGGAGCAGGGCGAAGGCCATGTGGTGATCCTTTCGGTCGGTACCCAGCGGATCGGCTTCGTCGTCGACCAGCTCGTGGGCCAGGAAGAAGTGGTCATCAAGCCGTTGGGCAAGATGCTCCAGGGCACCCCGGGCATGTCCGGCGCCACCATCACCGGCGACGGCCGCATCGCGCTGATCCTCGATGTGCCAAGCATGCTCAAGCGTTACGCCACACGGCGTATTTGATTCTGGGGGGCGTGGCCCAGGGCCGCGCCTCGTCTAACGGAGTGTTTATGGTAGTTAAAGTCCTGGTGGTGGACGATTCGGGGTTCTTCCGCCGCCGCGTCTCGGAAATTCTTTCAGCGGATACGAGTATTCAGGTCGTCGGCACCGCGACCAACGGCAAAGAGGCGATCGATCAGGCCCTGGCCCTCAAGCCGGACGTGATCACCATGGACTACGAGATGCCCATGATGGATGGCATCACCGCCGTGCGGCATATCATGCAGCGCTGCCCGACCCCGGTATTGATGTTCTCCTCGCTGACCCACGAAGGCGCCCGGGTGACCCTCGATGCGCTGGACGCCGGCGCGGTGGATTTCCTGCCGAAGAATTTCGAGGACATCTCGCGCAACCCCGACAAGGTCCGGCAGTTGCTCTGTGAGAAGGTCCACAGCATTTCCCGCAGCAACCGGCGCGTGAGTGCCTACAGCCCACCGGCCCCGGCGCCGGTGTCCGCGCCTGCGCCTGCCCCGGCTTCATCGGGTGGTTTCAATCCGGCGCCGGCGCGCAGCGCTGCGCCTGCTGCGCCAACCCGTGCCGCGCCCGCCGCCACGGCCTCGTCGCCGGCGCCCAAGCGCAAGGCCTACAAACTGGTCGCCATCGGTACTTCCACCGGTGGTCCGGTGGCGCTGCAGCGGGTCCTGACCCAGTTGCCGGCCAATTTCCCGGCCCCCATCGTGCTGATCCAGCACATGCCCGCCGCGTTCACCAAGGCATTCGCCGAGCGCCTGGACAAGCTCTGCCGCATCAGCGTCAAGGAAGCCGAGGATGGCGATGTCCTGCGTCCCGGCCTGGCGCTGCTGGCGCCGGGTGGCAAGCAGATGATGATCGATGGCCGTGGCGCGGTGAAAATCCTCCCTGGCGACGAGCGCCTGAACTACAAGCCTTGTGTGGATATCACCTTCGGTTCCGCCGCGAAATCCTACGGCGACAAAGTTCTGGCGGTGGTGCTCACCGGCATGGGGGCCGATGGTCGCGAAGGCGCGCGCCTGCTCAAGCAGGGCGGCAGCACGATCTGGGCCCAGGACGAAGCCAGCTGCGTGATCTATGGCATGCCCATGGCGATTGTCAAAGCGGACCTGGCCGACGGGATATATGGCCTGGACGATATCGGTAGACACCTGGTCGAGGCGTGCCTGTAATGGATGTGCTCAGCCTGATCGGCATCATCATGGCGTTCGTCGCCATCATCGGTGGCAATTATCTGGAAGGCGGCCATCTCGGGGCCCTGGCCAACGGCCCGGCCGCGTTGATCGTGCTGGGCGGCACCATCGGGGCCGCTTTGCTGCAGTCACCCATGAGCGCCTTCAAGCGCGCCATGCAGGTGCTGGTCTGGATCCTGTTCCCGCCACGGGTCGACCTGGCCGGTGGCATCGATCGCGTCGTGAACTGGAGCCTGACCGCCCGCAAGGAGGGCCTGCTCGGTCTGGAAGGGGTGGCTGACGCCGAACCGGACAGCTATTCGCGCAAAGGCCTGCAGCTGCTGGTGGACGGCGCCGAGCCGGAAGCCATCCGCAGCATCCTGGAAGTGGATTTCTATACCCAGGAAAGCCGTGACATCGAAGCAGCCAAGGTGTTCGAAAGCATGGGCGGCTACGCACCTACCATCGGCATCATCGGTGCGGTCATGGGCCTGATCCACGTGATGGGTAACCTGGCCGATCCATCGCAACTGGGCAATGGTATCGCCGTGGCTTTCGTCGCCACGATCTATGGCGTGGCCAGCGCCAACCTGGTGTTGCTGCCCATCGCCGCCAAGCTCAAGGCCATCGCCCTGCGCCAGTCGCGTTATCGTGAAATGTTGCTGGAGGGCATCCTGTCCATCGCCGAGGGTGAGAACCCGCGTTCCATCGAGTTGAAGCTCCAGGGCTTCATGGACTGATGGGGGATAGGGACAATGGCACGCCGCAGACAGCATGAAGAGCACGTCAACCACGAACGCTGGCTGGTTTCCTACGCCGACTTCATCACCTTGCTGTTTGCCTTTTTCGTGGTGATGTACTCGATCTCGTCGGTCAACGAAGGCAAGTACAAGGTGATTTCCGAAGCGCTGCTCGGCGTCTTTACCGACTCGGACCGCGCCCTCAAGCCTATCCCCATCGGCGACGAACGCCCCAAGACCACGACGCCGGCCAAGCCGTTGGTCAGGGACGCCGAGCAGGTGGATGCCGGCATCGCCGGCGGCAGCGATCCGCTGAAAAGCATTGCCGACGACATCAGCGCCGCGTTCGGCGACCTGATCAGTTCCAACCAGATGACCGTGCGCGGCAATGAGCTGTGGGTGGAGATCGAGCTCAACTCCAGCCTGTTGTTCGGCAGCGGCGATGCGATGCCCAGTGACATGGCGTTCAACATCATCGACAAGGTGGCGGCGATCCTCAAGCCGTTCGACAACCCGATTCATGTGGAAGGCTTCACCGACGACCAGCCGATCCGCACCGCGCAGTACCCGACCAACTGGGAGCTGTCCTCGGCCCGTTCGGCCAGTATCGTGCGCATGCTTGCCATGCAGGGCGTGAATCCTGGCCGCCTGGCATCGGTGGGGTACGGCGAGTTCCAGCCGGTGGCCAACAATGCCACTGCCGAGGGGCGTGCGCGCAACCGGCGGGTGGTGCTGGTGGTGTCGCGCAACCTCGACGTGCGCCGCAGCCTGACCGGTACCGGCACGGCCCATGCGACGCCGGATGCGGCATTGAAGCGGGCTGGCACACAAACTGCACCGACCTCGGTCAACACACCGGGAAGACCGAGCGCCGTCAATTCTCCGTCACCCGCTTTATAACCGAGCTATTTCTCGGTCGAGCCTGTTTCGGCCGGGAGGAACGATCCGAATGAGAGTCTGGGCAGTTGCCAATCAGAAAGGGGGCGTGGGTAAAACCACCTCTTCCATCGCTTTAGCCGGATTGCTGGCCGAGGCGGGCAAGCGCGTGGTCATTGTCGATCTGGACCCGCACGGCTCGATGACCAGTTACTTTGGCTACGATCCCGATAGCCTGGAGCACAGCAACTACGACCTGTTCCTGCACAAGGGCAGCGTGCCCGAGGGCTTGCCCGGGCAGTTGCTGTTGTCCACCAGCGACGAGCGGATTTCCCTGCTGCCGTCCAGCACCGCCCTGGCCACCCTGGAGCGCCAGTCGCCTGGCCAGAGCGGCCTGGGCCTGGTGATCGCCAAGAGTCTGGCGCAACTGTGGCAGGATTTCGATTACGCGATCATCGACAGCCCGCCGTTGCTTGGCTTGCTGATGGTCAATGCCTTGGCGGCCAGCCAGCAACTGGTGATCCCGGTGCAGACCGAGCACCTGGCGGTCAAGGGGTTGGAGCGGATGGTCAACACCCTGGCGATGGTCAACCGCTCGCGCAAGCAATCGCTGGCCTTCAACATCGTGCCAACCCTGTTCGACCGGCGCACCCAGGCTTCCATGGGCACCCTGCGGGTATTGCGCGACATGTATCCCGATGACATCTGGCAAGGCTACATCCCGGTGGACACGCGCCTGCGCGATGCCAGTCGCGCCGGCCTGACCCCTTCGCAGTTCGATGGCAAGAGCCGTGGCGTGCTGGCTTACCGCGCGCTGCTCAAGCATCTCCTGGCCCAGCAGCTCGTTCCACAGCAGGTGGCCTGATTGAACGCGTCCAGAATCATCGCAGGCTCAAGTCCCATGGCATCCATGCCGATAACATTCATATGGGGCGCACTGTTCCAATGAACCGCCCGATCAAGACAACCTCGCGTCCGCAAATGGCCCTGCAGTCTTATCTGGATGGGCTGTTGCAGGAAGCGACCGAAGAATTGCCACCGCCGCCGAGCGTGATCGAGGCCTTGCCTGGGTCCGTCGAAGCCGAGGGTGTACTGGATGAATTCCAGGCGGCCGTGCTCGAAGAGCAGGCCCGTGATGCACGCAAGCCCGTGGTTGCCCCGGTGGCCAAGGCTCCGGTGGTCGAAGCGCCGTCGATAGAGCCGGCCGTGAAAGTGATGGAGGTACCCGCGCCAATCCTGGCGCCGGTCTCGACCGTTGCGCCGTTGTTGCAGGGCCTGGTCAAGCCGGTGGTGGAAGTTCACCTGCCGCCGAGCAGCCCGCCGCCACCGGTGCCGGGAAACGACCGTCCGGCCTGGGCCGCCGAGGCGTTCGAGTGCCTGTTGTTCGATGTGGCCGGGTTGACCCTGGCGGTGCCGCTGGTTTGCCTGGGATCGATTTATTCCCTGGCCGGGCAGGAATTGACGCCGTTGTTCGGCCAGCCGGAATGGTTCCTCGGGATCCTGCCCAGCCAGGCCGGCAACCTGAAGGTGCTGGATACCGCGCGCTGGGTGATGCCGGATCGTTATCGCGACGATTTCCGCCAGGGCCTTCAGTACGTGATTTCGGTGCAGGGCTACGAGTGGGGATTGGCGGTGCATCAGGTCAGTCGCTCGTTGCGCCTGGACCCGAACGAAATCAAGTGGCGCAGCCATCGAGGGCAACGGCCATGGCTGGCCGGTACGGTGATCGAGCACATGTGCGCCTTGCTGGACGTTTCCGAGCTGGCCGAGCTGATCGCCAGCGGCGGGGCAAAACACCTGGGCGGCACCAAGCCGGTCCAGAAACCGAAATAACACAACCGGCGACGCAGGGCGTCACGGGGCAGAACACACCGCCACAGGCGGTTTTTCGAGGGGTCAGGGTATGAATGATAAGGCGTCGTCTCTCAAGGGTTCCGAAGATCCGATCCTGCAATGGGTCACCTTCAAGCTCGATAACGAAACCTACGGCATCAACGTGATGCGCGTGCAGGAAGTGCTGCGCTATACCGAGATCGCTCCGGTACCGGGTGCGCCCAGCTATGTGCTGGGTATCATCAACCTGCGTGGCAACGTAGTCACGGTGATCGACACTCGCCAGCGTTTCGGCTTGAACTCCACTGAAGTCAACGACAACACCCGTATCGTGATCATCGAGGCCGACAAGCAAGTGGTCGGTATCCTGGTGGACAGCGTCGCTGAAGTGGTTTACTTGCGTCAGTCGGAAATCGAAACCGCGCCTAACGTCGGTAACGAAGAATCGGCCAAGTTCATCCAGGGCGTGTGCAACAAGAACAACGAGTTGCTGATCCTGGTCGAACTGGAAAAAATGATGAGCGAAGAAGAATGGTCGGAACTGGAGAGTATCTGATTTGATCCTTGAGGTAGCAGTCATTGTCCTGTTCCTGTTCTGGGCCGGTACGCTGGCGATGTTCCTGGCCTACATCCGCGCCCAGCGGCAGATCGCCGCGCAGCAGGCCCAGGGCGATGCGCTGCGCGATCAGCGCATCAAGGACCTGGCCAAGCGTGTCGACGATTACCAGAACGGCACCGTGCGCATGGGCGAAGCCCTCCATGAACTGCGCGCCGTGGTCGGCCCGTTGCCGGACAAGCTGGCCCAGCTGGAACAGCGCGACCCCTCGAGCCTTTCTTTCGCCCAGGCCGCGCGTCTGGTCGGCATGGGCGCCAGCGTCGACGAACTGACCCAGGCCTGCGGCTTGACCCAGGCCGAAGCGGAATTGATGAGCAAGCTGCATAGAGGCGGCTGACCGCTTCGCCCCAATCGCCTGTGGGAGCGAGCTGGCTCGCTCCCACAGGCTTTTCTGGCGCTCGCCACCGAGTCGGATGCAAGCCGATGTTCAGCGAAACGCCACCCTGTGGCGAGGGAATTCATCCTCGCTGGTTTGCGCAGCAACCCCAAGCAAGACGCCGCGTTCCATCTGCCACGCCCTGTGCTGAGGTTTCAGGGCCGCTTTGCGTCCCAGTGGGAATAAATACCACCGCCCACCGTGGGTGCCAGTCGAGGCGCAGTGGTGCCCCCTCGTTGCCTCAGTAATCGTCTCCGCGATCCGTCACGTCTTTCTCGACACTCGGCGCGTTCGGATCAAAACCCTTGGGAAACTTGCCCTTGAGGGTCCAGGCGAACGCGATGATTTCGGCAATCGTGCGATACAACTCTTCCGGGATACTGTCCCCCAGCTCCAGGCGAGCCAGCAATTTCACCAGCTCGGCATTCTCATAGATCGGTACTTCGCTTTCCCTGGCGATGCGCAGGATTTCCTCGGCCAGGGCTTCATCGCCCTTGGCGGTGAGGGTCGGGGCATGCTGGCCATCGTACTTGAGGGCAATGGCCTGGCGGGGTTCGGTGTGGGTCGTCATGCGGTTTCGTCCACCCAGCGCTGTTCGAGCCGGGTCTTGGGGCCCTGGGGCGGGGTGCCGAGATGGCAATCGAGGTCGCCCACGTTCAGGCCGCAAGTCACGAGGCGTTCACGCAGGGCCGCCAGATTGCTTTCGATCAGGCTGGCGGTATAGGGGCGTTGCGCCCACAACTGGCTCGACAGGCTGCCGCTGAGCAACTGGACCTGGACCTGTAGCGGCCCCAGCGGCTCCATGTCGAACGCCAGTTCGACCCGCCAGAGCTGCTGTTGTCGGGGCTCGCGTTCTTCCCGAGGCTCGTTCGACTGCTCCCGGGGTGGGGTTTGCTCACGCTGGAACTTGACCTGCAAGGGCACGATGTCCTGCAGGTTACGCATCGGGATTTCCAGTTGCCAGGTACTCATCAGGCGACCGTCGTCGGTCAGGCCGGTCTGTTCCAGGCTCGACAGTTGGTGGCTCTGCAGGCGCGACACGGCGGCCGCGGCGAGGCGCAGCAAATGCTCGAGATCACCTTCGTCGTCCTGCTCTTTCAACAGGCGCGAGGGCAGGGGAAAGCTGGTGGGCTGCGGCTTGGCGCTGACCTGGCCAAGGGTGCCCAGGGCGTTGCGCACGAAACTGGGCAGTGCCTGGGCCAGGGTATTGGCAGCGATGATCGCGCTCAGGTTGGTGGAGGCGGGCAGGGCCGGTGTCAGCTGTGCGACCAGCTTCAGCAGGTCGCCCTTGAGGTCCGGTGCCAGGGCAGGGGGTTGCCCGGCCAGCAGCTTGCTCTCCAGGAACGCACCGCTGGCGGCCAGGGCCTGGGCCAGGCCCTTGGGGGTGCTCAGTTGCTGGACATCCGGCAGGCTGGCCAACAGGCGCGTCACCACGGCGCGCAGCTCGCTACCCGTGTCATCGGTGACGGGCAGGTTCTGCAGGGCGCTGATCAGGCTGTCCAGCGAGCCCTGGCGACTGACCTGGGTCACCAGTTGCTGGCTCACAGCCAGTTGTTCCTGGCGGTTGCTCAGCGGGATGAACTTCAGCGTCTGGGCATCCTGTACCTGGGCGCTGAGCAACGTGCCGATACGCAGCGGCCGGGGACTGTCGATATCCAGGGTTCGGCCGGCCTGGGCGGTGTTGAGCAGGCTCACCAGCGATCGATAGACCACCGGTTGCCCTGGCGCCTGTGGCAAGGCCTGGCTGGTGATGACCTTGCCTTGCAGCAAGGTGCCCACCGGCATCTGGCTGGTGTCGATCCGGGTGAGGGTCGCGACGCTGGAAGCGAGGGCCTGTTGCACGGTAATCGCCAGGTTGCTGGCCGATGGTTGGGTCACCGCCAGGCTGGTGCCCTGAGGCAGCGGCTGGGTGCTGGTGGCCTGTACCGTGGTCTGGCGGCCGCTTTCCAGGGTGACCTTGAGCAAGAGCTGGAATGTCTGGTCCGCCTGCTTGAGGGACAGGACTTCGGCCTGGGCCGTCTGGCCGGTGGCGATCAAGCCTGCGGCGGGCGTGAGCAGCTTGAGCAGCTCACCGCTGACCATCGGCGCACGTGTCGTTGCCGTGGCCTGGGGCAGTGGCTGGATGTTCATGTCGCCTGTCATTTGCGCTTTGACCTTGGGGAAATGTAAAGCTCGGCATGTATAATGCCGCCCGTATTTTCAGGGAGTGGCGAAAATCTCGTCATTGTTTGACGCAGCTCTGTGGAACAGGCCCTCAAAGCATCTATGCTGCACTTCTTTAACGGCCGCAGCACCGCCGACTTGAACCGTATAAGGCCCGCGATCCCTTGACCAGTCCTCTTTTGCAAACCGTCGGCCTCGCCTGTGAGCGAGACTTGCGGCTGCTTTTCGAACACCTCGAATTGAGACTCTCGCCGGGCGATATGGTGCAAGTCAGTGGGCCCAATGGTAGCGGCAAGACCAGTCTGTTGCGCCTGTTGGCCGGGTTGATGCAGCCCACCGCAGGCCAGGTGCTGCTCAACGGCCAGCCGTTGCACAGCCAGCGCGGCGAGCTGGCTCGCAACCTGCTCTGGATCGGTCACGCCGCCGGTATCAAGGATCTGTTGACTCCCGAGGAAAACCTCAGCTGGCTCTGTGCGCTGCATCGGCCCGCCACACGGGAAGCGATCTGGCAGGCATTGGCGCAAGTGGGGCTGCGTGGTTTCGAGGATGTGCCGTGCCATACCCTGTCCGCCGGCCAGCAGCGCCGCGTGGCCCTGGCGCGTCTATACCTGGACAGCCCGCCGTTGTGGATCCTCGACGAACCATTCACCGCCCTGGACAAGCAAGGGGTGGCGCAGCTGGAGGAACATCTGGCCCGGCACTGCGAAAACGCCGGCATGGTGTTGCTGACCACCCACCATACATTGACCCGAATGCCGTCCGGCTACCGCAATATCGATCTGGGGAATTGGGCCGTATGACTGTGTTTGGCCTGTTGCTTGCCCGCGAAGCGCGTCTGTTGTTCCGCCGTCCGGCCGAACTGGCCAATCCGCTGGTCTTTTTTGCGATCGTCATTGCGCTGTTCCCCCTGGCGGTCGGCCCCGAGACTCAATTGTTGCAAACCTTGTCGCCAGGCCTGGTCTGGGTGGCAGCGCTTTTATCGGTCCTGCTCTCGCTGGACGGGCTTTTCCGCAGTGATTTCGAGGACGGATCGCTGGAACAGTGGGTCCTTTCGTCGCACCCCCTGGCCCTTCTGGTTTTGGCCAAGGTACTGGCACACTGGGTTTTTTCCGGCCTGGCGCTGGTCTTGCTCTCACCGCTCCTGGCGATGATGCTGGGGTTGCCTGCGGCCTGCATGCCGGTGCTGTTGGTGTCGCTGTTGCTGGGTACGCCGGTGCTGAGCCTGCTGGGGGCCGTAGGTGCGGCACTGACGGTGGGGTTGAAGCGCGGCGGCCTGTTGCTGGCGCTCTTGATCCTGCCGTTGTATATCCCGGTCCTGATCCTGGGCAGTGGCGCCTTGCAGGCGGCGCTGCAAGGCATGCCGGCAACCGGTTATCTGCTGTGGCTTGGGAGCCTGACCGCCCTGGCGATAACCCTGACACCCTTTGCAATAGCCGCTGGCCTGAAGATCAGCGTCGGCGAATAATAACTAGGCCTGGTCAAAAATTGACCACTTCCTGTGAAGTAAAGGCAGACCCGGCGGTTCGTGACAGCGAGCCGCGACCGTGATGGAAACAGCAATGAATTGGACCTGGTTTCATAAGCTCGGCTCACCCAAATGGTTTTATGGCATCAGTGGCAGGTTATTGCCCTGGCTGAGCATCGCCGCCGTGCTGCTGATTGGCAGCGGCGTGGTCTGGGGCCTGGCTTTCGCGCCACCGGATTACCAGCAGGGCAACAGTTTCCGCATCATCTACATCCACGTTCCCACGGCGGTGCTGGCCCAGTCCATCTACGTGATGCTGGCGGTGTGCGGTGTGGTGGGGCTGGTCTGGAAGATGAAGCTGGCTGACGTGGCCCTGCAGTGCGCCGCCCCCATCGGTGCCTGGATGACCGCCGTGGCGCTGGTCACCGGCGCCATCTGGGGCAAGCCGACCTGGGGCTCGTGGTGGGTCTGGGATGCCCGGCTGACGTCGATGCTGATCCTGCTTTTCCTGTACTTCGGTCTTATTGCGCTGGGCAACGCCATCAGCAATCGTGAGAGCGCCGCCAAGGCCTGTGCGGTGCTGGCGATTGTCGGGGTGATCAACATCCCCATCATCAAGTACTCGGTGGAATGGTGGAACACCCTGCACCAGGGCGCCACCTTCACCCTCACCGAGAAACCGGCGATGCCGATGGAGATGTGGCTGCCGTTGCTGCTGACCGCGCTGGGTTTCTACTGTTTCTTCGGCGCGGTGCTGTTGCTGCGCATGCGCCTGGAAGTGCTCAAGCGCGAAGCCCGGGCCAGTTGGGTGAAGGCCGAAGTACAGAACAGCCTGGAGGCCGCTCGATGAGTTTCGCTTCATTCGGCGAGTTCCTCGCCATGGGCCATCACGGCCTGTATGTCTGGTCAGCCTATGGCATCTGCCTGGCGGTACTGGTTCTCAACGTGGCGGTGCCGATCCTGGCCCGCAAGCGGTATCTGCAACAAGAGGCGCGTCGTTTGCGCCGGGAGAGTGGTCAGTGAATCCGGTGCGCAAAAAGCGTCTTGTCATCATCCTTGCGATCCTGGTGGGTGTCGGTGCCGCGGTCGGCCTGGCCCTCAGCGCCTTGCAGCAGAACATCAACCTGTTCTACACCCCGACCCAGATCGCCAATGGCGAAGCTCCCAGGGACACGCGCATCCGCGCCGGCGGGATGGTGGAGAAGGGCTCCCTGGTACGCTCCGGGGATTCGCTGGACGTGACCTTCAACGTCACCGACTTCAACAAGACCGTGACCATCACCTACCGGGGCATTCTCCCGGATCTGTTCCGCGAAGGGCAGGGCATCGTCGCCCTGGGCAAGCTCAATGCCGACGGTGTGGTGGTGGCCGACGAAGTGCTGGCCAAGCACGATGAGAAGTACATGCCGCCGGAAGTGACCAAGGCCTTGAAAGAAAGCGGCCAATCGGCCCCCACTCCCGTGAAGGAGGGCTGATCCATGAGCGCAGGAGTCTATATCCCCGAATTGGGCCATCTGGCCATGATCCTGGCCTTGTGCCTGGCCCTGGTCCAGGCGGTGGTGCCGTTGCTCGGCGCCTGGCGCGGTGACCGCCTGTGGATGGGCCTGGCCCAGCCGGCGGCGTGGGGCCAGTTCGCGTTCATGGTGTTTGCCTTCGGTTGCCTGACCTATGCCTTCATGGTCGACGATTTTTCCGTGGCATACGTGGCCAGCAACTCCAACAGCGCCTTGCCCTGGTACTACAAGTTCAGTGCCGTATGGGGTGCCCACGAGGGGTCACTGCTGCTGTGGGCATTGATCCTCAGCGGCTGGACCTTCGCGGTGTCGGTGTTTTCCCGGCAATTGCCCCAGGTGATGCTGGCCCGGGTGCTGGCGGTGATGGGCATGATCAGCACCGGTTTCCTGCTGTTCCTGATCGTCACGTCCAACCCGTTCCAGCGGATCCTGCCCCAGGTGCCCGTGGACGGTCGTGACCTCAACCCACTGCTGCAGGACATCGGCCTGATCGTCCATCCGCCGATGCTCTACATGGGCTATGTCGGTTTCTCCGTGGCCTTCGCCTTCGCCATTGCCGCCTTGCTGGGTGGCCGCCTCGATGCCGCCTGGGCCCGCTGGTCGCGGCCGTGGACCATCGTCGCCTGGGCCTTCCTCGGCATCGGCATCACCCTCGGTTCCTGGTGGGCCTATTACGAGCTCGGCTGGGGTGGCTGGTGGTTCTGGGACCCGGTGGAGAACGCCTCCTTCATGCCTTGGCTGGTGGGCACGGCGCTGATTCACTCCCTGGCCGTCACGGAAAAACGTGGCGTCTTCAAGAGCTGGACGGTACTGCTGGCCATCGCGGCGTTTTCCCTGAGCCTGCTGGGAACCTTCCTGGTGCGTTCCGGGGTGCTGACGTCGGTGCATGCCTTCGCCTCGGACCCCGAGCGTGGCGTGTTCATCCTGATCTTCCTGCTGTTCGTGGTGGGTGGTTCGCTGACGCTGTTCGCGGTGCGCGCTCCGGTGGTCAAGAGCCAGGTCGGCTTCAACCTCTGGTCTCGGGAAACCCTGTTGCTGGGCAACAACCTGGTGCTGGTGGTCGCTGCGTCGATGATCCTGCTGGGGACCTTGTACCCGCTGGTGCTCGATGCGCTTTCCGGTGCCAAGCTTTCGGTGGGGCCGCCGTACTTCAATGCGCTGTTCATCCCGCTGATGGCGATCCTGATGGTGGTGATGGCGGTTGGTGTGCTGGTGCGCTGGAAGGACACCCCGGTCAAGTGGCTGGTGGGAATGCTCACACCGGTGCTGCTGGGCACCGCTGCCCTGGCCGTGGTGGCCGGGATCGCCTATGGCGACTTCAACTGGGCGGTGCTGGCGACGTTCGTGCTGGCTGCCTGGGTGTTGCTGGCCGGTGTACGCGACATCTTCGACAAGACCCGCCACAAAGGCCTGATCAAGGGCCTGCCGACCCTGACCCGCAGCTACTGGGGCATGCAGATCGCCCACCTGGGCATCGCCGTCTGCGCCCTGGGCGTGGTGCTGTCCAGCCAGAACAGCGCCGAGCGCGACCTGCGCCTGGCGCCGGGCGAGTCCATGGAGCTTGGGGGCTACCAGTTCGTCTTCGAAGGGGCCAGGCATTTCGAAGGGCCGAACTTCACGTCCGACAAGGGCACCGTGCGGGTCATTCGCAATGGGCAGGAAGTGACGGTACTGCATCCCGAGAAACGCCTTTATACCGTACAGAACTCGGTGATGACCGAAGCCGGGATCGATGCCGGTTTCACCCGCGACCTCTACGTGGCGCTGGGCGAATCCCTGGGTGACGGTGCATGGGCCGTGCGGGTGCACGTCAAGCCGTTCGTACGCTGGATCTGGTTCGGTGGCCTGCTCACCGGCCTGGGCGGGGCGCTGGCGGCACTGGATCGGCGATATCGAGTCAAGGTGAAGACCCGGGTGCGCGAAGCCCTGGGCGCAACGGGAGCCACTGCATGAAACGTTGGTTGATGCTGTTGCCGCTGGCGCTGTTCCTGGTGGTGGCGGTCTTTCTGTTCCGGGGGCTTTACCTGAACCCGGCCGAGTTGCCATCGGCGATGATCGGCAAGCCATTTCCGGAGTTCTCCCTGCCGTCGGTCCAGGGTGACCGAACCCTGACCCGCGCCGACCTGCTGGGCAAGCCCGCGCTGGTCAACGTATGGGGCACCTGGTGCATTTCCTGCCGGGTCGAACATCCGGTGCTGAACAAGCTGGCCCAGAACGGCGTGGTGATCTATGGCGTGAACTACAAGGATGTCAACGCCGACGCCTTGAAATGGCTGGCCGAATTCCACAATCCGTACCAACTGGACATCCGTGATGAGGAGGGCTCCCTGGGCCTGAACCTGGGGGTCTACGGGGCGCCGGAAACCTTCTTCATCGACGCCAAGGGGGTCATCCGCGACAAGTTCGTCGGTGTGATCGACGAACAGGTCTGGCGCGAGAAACTGGCCGCCAAGTACCAGGCGCTGGTGGACGAGGCCAAGCCATGAAGCGTTGGCTAGCCGCGGCGGTCCTCGGCCTGAGCCTGGCCGGGGTGGCCCATGCCGCCATCGATACCTACGAGTTCGCCAACGAGGGCGAGCGAGAGCGCTTTCGCGAACTGACCAAGGAACTGCGCTGCCCCAAGTGCCAGAACCAGGACATCGCCGATTCCAATGCTCCGATTGCCGCCGACCTGCGCAAGGAAATCTTCCGCATGCTCGGTGAAGGCAAGAGCAACCAGCAGATCGTCGATTTCATGGTGGACCGCTACGGCGAGTTCGTGCGTTACAACCCGGCCTTGAGTTCCAGGACCGCGCTGCTGTGGTTCGGCCCCGCCGGGTTGCTGCTGGGCGGTTTCGTCATCATCGCGGTGATCGTGCGTCGCCGCCGGGTCCAGCGAACTGCGGCCCCCGATTCGCTTTCCGTCGAAGAGCGCCAGCGCCTCGACCAACTGTTGGATAAAACCAAGCATGATTGATTTCTGGCTCGCCGCAGGTCTGCTTCTCCTGGTTGCCCTGAGTTTTCTGTTGATCCCTGTGTTGCGGGGGCGCCGTGCCCAGCGGGAAGAGGACCGTACCGCGCTCAACGTGGCGTTGTATCAGGAGCGCGTTGCCGAACTGCAGGCCGAGCAGGCGGAAGGCGTGCTCAACGCCGCGCAGTTGGACACCGGTCGCGCCGAAGCCGCCCGGGAACTGCTTGCCGACACCGAGGGCGTCGACGCACCACGGGAATCGCGGCTGGGCAAACCATTGCCGTTGCTGGCCGCCGTGCTGGTCCCGGTGCTGGGGCTGGGGCTGTACTTGCATTTCGGAGCCAGCGACAAGGTCGAACTGACCCGCGAATTCGCCCAGGCGCCGCAGTCGATGCAAGACATGACCCAGCGCCTGGAACGGGCGGTGGCGGCGCAACCGGATAACGCCGAAGGCTTGTACTTCCTCGGTCGCACCTACATGGCCCAGGACCGCCCGGCGGATGCGGCGAAAATCTTCGAGCGCACCGTCGCGGTGGCCGGCCGGCAGCCCGAGTTGCTCGGCCAATGGGCCCAGGCGCAGTATTTCGCCGATGGCAAGAAATGGTCGGACAAGGTCCAGGCCCTGACCGACGAAGCCCTGAAGCTCGATCCCAAGGAAGTCACCAGCCTGGGCCTGCTGGGGATCGCCGCGTTCGAAGGCGAGCGCTATCAGGACGCTATCGATTACTGGGGGCGCCTGCTGGAGCAGTTGCCGCAAGGCGATAAATCCCGCGAGGCACTGCAAGGCGGCATCGCTCGTGCCACTGAGAAGCTCCAGGCCAGTGGTGGCAAGGTCGCCCAGGCTCCGGCCGTGGCTGCCAAGGCCGCCGCGCTACTCAAGGTGCGCGTCGACCTGGCCCCGGCGCTCAAGGCCAAGGTACAGCCAGGCGACAGCGTGTTCATCTTCGCCCGCGCCGTCTCCGGCCCACCCGCGCCGCTGGCGGCCAAGCGCCTGACGGTCGCCGACCTGCCTGCCAGCGTCGAGCTGGGCGACGCGGACGCGATGATGCCGCAACTGAAACTGTCGAACTTCCCCGAAGTCCAACTGGTGGCGCGTATCTCCCGCGCCGGTCAACCGACCGCCGGCGAGTGGATCGGCCGCAGCCAGCCCCTGGCGAGCAGCACCACGACGCCGCAGCAACTGACTATCGACAGCCCGGACCAATGACAGGAACTCGCACCATGACCGCCCTCGCTCGTATCACCCTGCTTTCGCTCGTTCTGGGCCTGAGCGCTTGTGCGGTCCATCGCCCGCCGGAGCCTTCGGCGCCGCTACCACCCATCCCGCCTTCCGGCCCGGCGACCAAGCCGGCACCCTCGACCGCTCCGGGCAAACCGGTAACGCCGAACAAACCGGCCAAGCCGCTGCCGCGCACTTCCGCCAGTTTTGCCCCGCCACCGGGTGGCAACAGCCATTGGGATGCAAAGCTTGGGGTCTATGTGCTGGATAACCAGACCAACACCTTCTACCGCCAACGTACCTACTACCGCTGGGACAACGGTTGGAGCCGTTCCGTCAGCCCGAACGGCCCCTGGGAAGCCACCACCATAGAAGGCGTACCGGCGGGCCTCGGGCGGCAATTTCATTGAACAAAGGCCCCTGTGGTGAAGGGATCAATCCCCTCACCACAGTTTTCCCGGCAGGCCGGGCTTTTTTGTTTCTGAATATGCATTGAACGAAATTTTCACGAGAACTTTTGGAAAATCCCCGCGCTTTTATTGCCGGCGGTTATTTAATGGCAATGCCTTGGCCGTTCGTGCAACATCTGCCCCCTCTGCGCAACCCCCTTTGGTCGACAGAGGAGTACGCCGTTGTTTCTTTGTCACACTCACTCCAATAGGTCCTAAAACGACATGGCAATTCCGGACGCCCTGAGCACGCGGCGAAGCACGCATCGCCTGCTGCAACCGACCGTCAAATCACACCTGGCCTATACCTTGCTCTGTGCCCTGGTGATGATGGTGATGTTCAGCCTGCTGCGCGTGGCGCTGCTGGTCTATAACCGCGAAATGATCCTCGACACCCCGGCTTCGACCTTTGTCGAGGCCTTTGCCAACGGCCTGCGCTTCGACCTGAGGCTGGTGGTCTATCTCAGTATCCCGCTGCTGCTGTCGCTGTTCAGCGTCCGGGCCATGGCCGCTCGCGGATTCTTTCGTTTCTGGCTGACGCTCACCTCCAGCATCGCCCTGTTCCTGGGCCTGATGGAAATGGACTTCTACCGTGAATTCCACCAGCGTTTGAACGGCCTGGTCTTCCAATACGTGAAGGAAGACCCGAAGACCGTAATGAGCATGCTCTGGTACGGTTTCCCGGTGGTGCGCTACCTGCTGGCCTGGGCCGGCGGAACCATCATTCTCAGCCTGGCGTTCAAGGCTGCCGATCGTGCCACGCGGCCACGTGGCCCTTTCAGCGGTGGCAGCATCGGTACGCGCCAGATCGCCCCGTGGTACGGACGCGTTGCGGTATTCATGGTCTGCCTGTTGGTGGCCGTGACCGCCGCGCGCGGCACCCTGCGCCAGGGGCCACCCCTGCGTTGGGGCGACGTCTACACCACCGATTCGAACTTCGCCAACCAGCTGGGTCTCAATGGCACGCTGTCCCTGGTGGCGGCCGCCAAGAGCCGGCTGTCCGAAGACCGTGACAACATCTGGAAAGCCACGCTGGAGCAACCCCTGGCGCAACAGACCGTGCGTGACATGCTGGTGATGCCCGACGACAAGCTGGTGGATACCGATACTGCCGCCGTACGCCGGGATTACACGCCGCCAGCCGACAAGACCCTGCCGATCAAGAACGTGGTCGTGATCCTCATGGAGAGCATGGCGGGGCATTCGGTGGGCGCCCTTGGCGCTCCTGGCAACATCACGCCTTACCTGGACAAGCTGTCCAAGGAAGGCTTGTTGTTCGACCGTTTCTTCTCCAACGGCACCCACACCCACCAGGGTATGTTCGCCACCATGGCCTGCTTCCCGAACCTGCCGGGTTTCGAGTACCTGATGCAGACGCCGGAAGGCAGTCATAAATTGTCGGGCCTGCCACAGCTGCTCAGCGCCCGAGACTACGACGATGTGTATGTCTATAACGGCGATTTCGCCTGGGACAACCAGTCGGGCTTCTTCAGCAACCAGGGCATGACCAACTTCATCGGGCGTAACGATTTCGTGAACCCGGTATTCTCCGATCCGACCTGGGGCGTGTCCGACCAGGACATGTTCGATCGCGGCCTGATCGAGCTCAAGGCGCGGGAGAACGGCAAGCCGTTCTATGCCTTGCTGCAGACCTTGTCCAACCACACGCCGTACGCATTGCCAACGCCCTTGCCGGTGGAGCGGGTTACCGACCGGGGCAGCCTGAACGAACACCTGACCGCTATGCGCTACTCCGACTGGGCCCTGGGACAGTTCTTCGAGAAGGCCCGCAAGGAGCCTTACTTCAAGGAAACGCTGTTCGTCGTGGTCGGCGACCATGGCTTCGGCAACGAGCGTCAGATCTCCGAAATGGACCTGGGCCGGTTCAACGTGCCGATGCTGTTGATCGGTCCGGGCATCCAGGAAAAGTTCGGCCAGCGTAACCATACCGTGGGCACCCAGGTCGATATCGTACCGACAATCATGGGGCGGATCGGTGGCCAGGTGCGTCACCAGTGCTGGGGGCGCGATCTGCTGAACCTGCCGGAAGGGGACAGCGGTTTTGGCGTGATCAAGCCATCGGGCAGTGACCAGACCACGGCTATCCTGCGCGGTGACAAGGTCCTGATGGTACCCAGGGACAAGGGCATGGACGCGAAACTGTTCAGTTATGAACTGGGAGCCAACCCTCGTGCAACCGTTATCCAGGACTCGCCCGATGCGGCGAAGATGAAGCTCGAGCTGGAGGCGTTCTTGCAAACCGCCACCAAGAGCTTGATCGATAACACCGCTGGAGTGATTCACGGTACGCCGGACTGAGTCCGACGAGCATAAAAAAGAGGCCTTGAAGAAGGCCTCTTTTTTTTGCCTGGACTCTTTCCGAGAAGTCTTGATACTCGTTCATGCTGCGTTGAAAACCGGGTCGTGCGCGAGTCCGATCGCAATGCTCACTTACCCCAGTAAAGCCGAGGCGACCCCGGCCGTTCCTCGCCGGTTTTCGCCTTGCCTGACCTTCGTCTCAAGACTTTTCAAACAGAGTCCGGCGGTTCATATCTTGCCCAGTAACAGCAATATCAACAGCACCACTAACACTACGCCGATGATACCGGATGGACCATAACCCCAACTTCTGGAGTGTGGAAAGACCGGCAGGCCACCGATCAAGAGGAGGATCAGAATGATGATAAGTATTGTGCCCATTGTTGCTTTTCCTTATTGGTCAGTTTTGGAGTGAGACAACTTTTCAACTGCCAGCGCGCTGCATTGAAACCGGGCGGGCTTATTTAGTCCGACCGTAACGTCCTGTAAAAAATTCAAAGTTTTTTAGTATTTGAAGGGGCGCTGCTTATCGCGGTTTTTCCAAAGGATGAATCTTCCTGCTTTGTCGCGAACAGGGGGGAGAGGAAATTGATGACTGCGGAGGCAGGACAGCCCTGAACTTCGAGGCCCGTCGGGTGATGGCAGGCGGTCAGCCCGATCAAAACCCATTACGGTTTGCCCCGGCTATTCAGCAATCTAATGGTGCGTGGGCCGTGACGGGTCCTTCGCTACACTCGGCTGCATCTCTCCCGGAACAACAAGGCTGTTTCCTATGCAAAATCGCATGATGATTACCGGTGCCGGCTCAGGCCTGGGTCGCGAAATCGCGCTGCGCTGGGCCCGCGAAGGCTGGCACCTGGCCTTGTCGGATGTCAGTGAGCCCGGCCTTGCACAAACCCTCAGGTTGGTGCGCGACGCCGGTGGTGACGGTTTCGTACAGCGCTGCGATGTGCGTGACTACAGCCAACTGACGGCGTTTGCTCAAGCGTGTGAAGAGAAGCTCGGCGGCATCGATATCATCGTCAACAACGCTGGCGTGGCTTCCGGCGGTTTTTTCAGCGAACTGTCGCTGGAGGACTGGGACTGGCAGATCGCGATCAACCTCATGGGGGTGGTCAAGGGTTGCAAGGCCTTCCTGCCGTTACTGGAGAAAAGTCGTGGCAAGATCATCAACATCGCCTCCATGGCGGCGCTGATGCAGGGGCCAGCCATGAGCAACTACAACGTGGCCAAGGCCGGCGTGGTGGCATTGTCGGAAAGCCTGCTGGTGGAACTGGCACAGCAGGAAATCGGCGTGCACGTGGTCTGTCCGTCGTTCTTCCAGACCAACCTGCTGGATTCTTTCCGTGGCCCGACCCCGGCGATGAAAGCCCAGGTGGGCAAGTTGCTGGAAAGCTCGCCCATCACCGCCGCCGATATTGCCGATTACATCTATCGGCAAGTGGACCAGGGGGAGTTCATGATCCTGCCGCACGAACAGGGACGCATGGCCTGGGCGATGAAGCAGAAGAATCCGCAGCTGCTGTACGATGAGATGACCGCCATGGCCGACAAGATGCGCGCCAAGGCCCGCCAGGGCTCGAGTTGACCTGAGCGCCCGGTGTCCTCAGGATGGCGCCATCCGGCCCTCCTGATGGACACGTGCATGCTCAATTACTTGTGGTTCTTCCTCGCCGCGCTGTTTGAAATCGCCGGCTGCTACGCCTTCTGGATGTGGCTGCGCCAGGGCAAGAGTGCCTGGTGGATCGTGCCAGCGCTGCTCAGCCTCACGCTGTTCGCCCTGCTGTTGACCCGCATCGAAGCGACCTATGCCGGGCGTGCCTACGCCGCTTATGGCGGTATCTATATCATCGCTTCCATCGGCTGGCTGGCGGTGGTCGAGCGTGCCAGGCCCCTGGGATCCGACTGGATCGGCGTGGCGCTCTGCGTGTTGGGCGCCAGCGTCATCCTGTTCGGTCCTCGTTTTTCGGCTTCCTGACATCCGGGCGATTCGACAGGGTTTTGCAGGACGTTTCCGTCAGTCGCAGGAGCCCTGTTTGTAGGGGGTTACTGAATTCTTGTCGTTGTCTTGTGAACACCAAAGCGGCCGGGCATGGTCGAGGTCCAGACATTCTTAAGGACAAGAACCATGCTCGTATTAAGCCGTGCTGTGGGTGAACTGATTTCCATCGGTGACGACATTTCCGTGCGGGTGCTCTCGGTCAACGGCACCACCGTGCGGTTCGGCGTGGAAGCGCCACGGCACATCGATGTGCATCGCTTCGAAATCTACGAAAGGATCCAGAAGAAGAAAGCCCGGGCCACGCCCAAGGCGTCTGCGGTCGACAGGGCGTGTTCAGTCAAATAGATGCTTGGGCACGTCGTGCTTGAGCATCAATTGGCACTGTTCGCTTTCAGGATCGAAGACGATCATCGCCTGGCCCTTGGCCAGGGCTTGCCTGACCCGCAATACACGCGTCTCCAGGGGCGTGTCGTCACCGTTGTCGGTGCCGTCGCGAGTCACGAAGTCCTCGATCAGGCGAGTCAGCGTGTCGACTTCGAGTTGGTCGTGGGGAATCAGCATGGTCTACCTCGGCTGGACAATGCCCTGATGCTACGGCCATTGAAGGCTTGCGGCTAGCCTTGGGAGGCGCATCGCGAGCAGGCTGCGCCCGCAGGGCAACCGCCTGTCCGCGGATGACCGGCCGGAGGATAATTTCGATCACCCGTCCGACCGTTGTCCCACCAGGCTGTCCACCGACGGTACGCGGGTATCGCTTTCCATCTGTGCATCGTGTTCGATCTGATGGCTGAAGCGCTCCAGGGAACCCTGGGCCGGTTGTGCATCGCTGGCGAATACCGGCGGGCTGAGAATGTAGGCGCCCAGCAGGCGGCTGAGGGCGGCGAGGCTGTCGATGTGGGTGCGTTCGTAGCCATGGGTGGCGTCGCAGCCGAAGGCCAGCAGGGCGGTTCGAATGTCATGGCCGGCGGTGATGGCCGAATGGGCATCGCTGAAGTAGTAGCGGAACAGGTCACGACGTACCGGCAGGTCGTTCTCCTTGGCCAGCTTCAACAGATGCCGCGACAGGTGATAGTCATACGGACCACCGGAGTCCTGCATCGCCACGCTCACCGTGTGCTCGCTCGAATGCTGGCCCGGGGCGACGGGGGCGATGTCGATGCCGACGAATTCACTGACGTCCCAGGGCAGTGCGGCGGCTGCGCCACTGCCGGTTTCTTCGGTGATGGTGAACAGTGGGTGGCAATCGATCAGCAGTTCCTCACCGCTCTCGACGATAGCCTTGAGCGCGGCCAGCAGTGCCGCTACCCCGGCCTTGTCGTCCAGGTGCCGGGCACTGATGTGGCCGCTCTCGGTGAATTCCGGCAAGGGGTCGAAGGCGACGTAGTCACCGATACCGACCCCCAGGGTTTCGCAATCGGCCCGGGTGGCGCAGTAGGCGTCCAGGCGCAGTTCGATGTGATCCCAGCTGATGGGCATTTCATCCACGGCGGTATTGAACGCGTGCCCGGAGGCCATCAACGGCAACACGCTGCCGCGGATCACCCCGGTGTCGGTGAACAGGCTGACTCGACTGCCTTCGGCGAAACGGCTGGACCAGCAGCCCACCGGCGCCAGGGTCAGGCGGCCGTTATCCTTGATGGCCCGTACGGTGGCACCAATGGTGTCCAGGTGAGCCGAGACCGCCCGGTCGGGGCTGTTCTTGCGGCCCTTGAGGGTGGCGCGGATCGTGCCGCGCCGGGTCATCTCGAAGGGAATGCCGAGTTCTTCCAGCCGCTCGGCGACATAGCGCACGATGGTGTCGGTGAAGCCGGTGGGGCTGGGAATGGCAAGCATCTCCAGCAGGACTTTCTGCAGGTATTCGAGGTTCGGTTCGGGAATTTTACTGATCATGGAAACTCCTGATGGGTTGAGCGCATGATCATTCCCACGCGCTGCGTGGGAATGCAGCCGGTGACGCCCGGCGTGATCTGAACGCTGAGCGTCCCTTGAGGCATTCCCACGCCGGGCGTGGGAATGATCTGTAGAGGCTTAGGCCATCGCCTGGCTGTGGGGAAACAGCAAGTCCACGAAGCGTTCAGCCGTGGGCTGTGGTTCGTGGTTGGCCAGGCCGGCGCGTTCATTGGCTTCGATGAATACGTACTCGGGTTGGTCGGCGGCCGGTACCAGCAGGTCGAGGCCAACCATGGGGATGTCCAGGGCTCGTGCGGCCCGTACCGCTGCCTCGGCGAGGGTCGGGTGGAGAATGCCGGTGACATCTTCCAGGATACCGCCGGTATGCAGGTTCGCTGTACGCCGTACGAACAGGTGTTCCCCGGCCGGCAAGACACTGTCGTAGTCATAGCCCGCCGAGTTCAGTGTGCGTTGGGTCTCGGCGTCCAGGGGGATCTTGCTCTCGCCCCCCGTAGCCGCCTGCCGCCGGCGGCTCTGGGCCTCGATCAAGGCACCGATGGTGTGGCGGCCATCTCCGATCACTTCTGCCGGACGCCGGATGGCTGCGGCCACCACTTCGAATCCGATCACCAGGATCCGCAGGTCCAACCCTTCGTGAAAGCTTTCCAGCAGGACCCGTTGGTCAAACTGCCGGGCGGTCTCGATGGCGGCCTGCACCTCTTCGATGGTGCGCAGGTCCACTGCCACGCCTTGGCCCTGTTCGCCGTCCAACGGCTTGACCACCACCCGTTCGTGTTCATCCAGAAACGCCAGATTGTCATCGGCATTGCCCGCCAATTGCTGGGCCGGCAGGCTCAGCCCGGCATTTTTCAGCACCTTGTGGGTCAGGCTTTTGTTCTGGCACAACGTCATGCTGACGGCACTGGTCAAGTCGCTCAGGGACTCGCGACAGCGCACTCGGCGACTGCCATGGATCAGGGTGAACAGGCCGGCCTCGGCGTCGTCCACCTGCACTTCGATGCCGCGACGGTGAGCTTCCTCGACAATGATCCGGGCGTAGGGATTGAACTGCGCTTCCGGACCCGGCCCCAGGAACAGTGGCTGGTTGATACCGTTCTTGCGTTTGATGGCAAAGGTCGACAGGTTCCGGAAACCCAGCTTGGCATAGAGATTCTTCGCCTGGCGGTTGTCATGCAATACCGACAGGTCGAGATAGCTCAAGCCACGGCTCATGAAGTGCTCGACAAGGTGCCGCACCAGCACTTCACCCACCCCGGGCCTGGAGCATTGCGGGTCCACGGCCAGGCACCAGAGGCTGCTGCCGTTTTCCGGATCGTTGAAGGCTTTCTGATGATTCAGGCCCATGACGCTGCCGATCACCGCACCGGTGTCGTCGTCTTCGGCCAGCCAGTAGACGGGGCCCCCCTCGTGGCGCGGGGTCAGCCGCTGGGGATCGATGGGAAGCATGCCCCGGGCCTGGTAGAGCTGGTTGATGGCCTGCCAGTCCGCTTCGCTCTGGGCGCGACGAATGCGAAAGCCACGGAACACCCGGGTGGCCTGGCGATAATCGCTGAACCACAGGCGCAGCGTGTCGGAGGGATCGAGAAACAGATGCGCCGGCTCCAGCCCCAGCACTTGCTGGGGAGCTGCGACGTACAGGGCGATGTCCCGTTCGCCGGGCTGTTCGTTGAGCAGTTCCCGGCCCAGGGACGCGGGGTCCGGGAAGGTGTGGCCGATCAGCAGCCGGCCCCAGCCGCAATGCACGGCGATGGGGGCGGTGTCCAGCTCGCTGCCGTCTTCGGCCAGGCGTGCTTGCAGGCGTTCATAGGAAGGGGCCTGGCCACGCAGCAGACGTTGGTTGTGAACGGTAGGGTTGGGTTTCATCAATCAGATTCCTTGCTCGCTGAGCCACAGGTTCAGCGCTGCCAGCTGCCACAGACGGGAGCCGCGCAATGGGGTGAGCTGACCGTTGGGGTCGGTGAGCAGGCGGTCCAGCATGGCCGGGTTGAACAGGCCGCGGTCCTGGCTCGGGTCCAGCAGCAGTTCGCGGACCCAGGCCAGGGTGTTGCCTTCCAGGTGCTTGAGTCCCGGTACCGGGAAGTAGCCTTTCTTGCGGTCGATCACTTCGCCGGGAATCACCCGCCGGGCCGCTTCCTTGAGCACTTGCTTGCCGCCGTCGGGCAACTTGAACTTCGCCGGGATCCGCGCCGAGAGCTCCACCAGTCGGTAGTCCAGGAACGGCGTGCGCGCCTCCAGGCCCCAGGCCATGGTCATGTTGTCGACACGCTTGACCGGGTCGTCCACCAGCATAACCGTGCTGTCCAGGCGCAGCGCCTTGTCCACGGCCGCGTCGGCGCCAGGTCGGGCGAAGTGTTCCTTGACGAAGTCACCGGCCGCGTCGTTGGCCACCAGCCACTTGGGCTGTACGGTGGCGGCATATTCTTCATAGCTGCGGTCGAAGAAGGCCGCGCGATAGGCCGCATAAGGGTCGCTGGCGCCATCCACCTGTGGATACCAGTGGTAACCGGCGAACAGTTCGTCGGCGCCCTGGCCGCTTTGCACCACTTTGCAATGCTTGGACACTTCCCGCGACAACAGGTAGAACGCGATGCAGTCATGACTGACCATCGGCTCGCTCATGGCGCGGAAGGCCGCTGGCAACTGTTCGATGATTTCCTTTTCGTCGATGCGTAACTGGTGGTGCCGGGTGCCGTAGTGTCGGGCGATCAGGTCCGAATACTGGAATTCGTCACCGCGCTCGCCGCCGGCATCCTGGAAACCGATGGAAAAGGTGGACAGGTCTTGCACGCCGACCTCTCGCAACAGCCCCACCAGCATGCTCGAGTCCACGCCGCCGGACAGCAGAACGCCGACATCCACCGCGGCTCGCTGGCGAATGGCGACCGCTTCGCGAGTGCTGTCGAGCACCCGGTCGATCCAGTCCTCCAGGTTCAGCTGCTGTTCATCGGCCCGCGGGCCGTATGGCAGGGTCCACCAGGTTTGCTGCTCGGTGCTGCCATCGGCTCCGATGCGCATCCAGGTGGCCGGTGGCAGCTTTTCGATGCCCGCCAGCAAGGTACGCGGCGCCGGGACCACGGCGTGGAAATTCAGGTAGTGATTGAGCGCGACGGGATCGAGCACGGGGTTGATATCGCCGCCCTTGAGCAGGGCCGGCAGCGCCGAGGCAAAACGCAGGCGCTGGCCGGTGCGCGACAGGTACAGCGGCTTGACGCCGAGACGGTCGCGGGCGATGAACAGCTGCTTGGCGTCGCGCTCCCAGATGGCGAAGGCGAACATGCCGTTGAGCTTGGGCAGCAGCGCTTGGCCCCAGGCGTGATAACCCTTGAGCAGCACCTCGGTGTCGCCGCCGGAATGGAAGCCATAGCCCAATGCTTCGAGTTCGGCTCGCAGCTCCGGATAGTTGTAGATCGCGCCATTGAAGGCCAGGGACAGGCCCAACTGATTGTCGATCATCGGCTGGGCCGAGCCGTCGGACAGGTCCATGATTTTCAGGCGACGATGACCCAGGGCGATCGGGCCCTGGCTATGAAAACCCCACGCGTCGGGGCCACGAGGGGCGAGGTGGTGGGTGATGCGTTCCACGGCCGCAAGGTCCGCAGGTTGTTGATCGAAACGTAACTCTCCAGCTAATCCGCACATAAGTCCTTACCGGTTTTTCCGTTGGGGAGGGGTCAAGCCGCACGCGCCGAAATGGCGGGTACTCTGGAACTGACCGGGGGGATTGCCGTGAGTTTTATATCGATGCGTTATAAGGCGACAGAAGGGGCCGGGCTGCGCTGATTGTGTGCGGGCTGTTCGCGATGGCGCTGACTCAGTCTGCCCTGACGCCGACTGATACACCGCCGTCACGAGCAGGCTCGCTCCCACAAGATTTGGGGCGGGGCATCAGTCGTTGAGTTTGCCCCGGATCAGCGTCCGCAATGCGAACCGATTCGGGTGGCAAGCCTCGGCGACGCTGCGGGGCAGGGGCAAGGGTTCGTTGTCCAGCCAGGCGGCGATCAGCTCCCCTGCCAGCGGTGCGGTGATCAGGCCCCGGGACCCATGGCCGCTGTTGATGTACAAGCCATCAAGCCAGGGGCAGGGGCTGTCCGGAACCTGACGGGCGTCCTTGGCCAGTACGGCATAGGTTCGGGCGAAGGCCTGGCCGTCGGCCAGGGGACCGACGATGGGCAGGTAGTCCGGGCTGGTGCAACGGAACGCCGCGCGGCCTTCGAGGTTTTCCGGAGCCAGGGTGTCGGCTTCCAGGCGATCCACCAGGTCGGCGGAAAGTTCCTCCAGCATAACCAGGTTGCCGGCATGTTCGGCAGCGGTGGGCGTCAGGTCGTCATTCTTGAAATCGAAACTGGCCCCAAGGGTATGCTCGCCCAGGCGCGCCGGTGCCACGTAGCCTTCGGCGCAGACCACGGTGCGCAGGTCCTGGCTGCGGGCAGTCTGGGGTAGCCGGGTGATCTGTCCGCGAATGCGCTTGAGCGGCAGCCCCGCCGCCGGTTCGAAACGCTTGATCTCGGCGGCGCTGGCGAGGATCGCCACCGGTGCGCTGGCCAGGCAGCGTTCGCCGTCCCAGGCTTGCCATTGCCCGTCGACGCGGCGCAGGTCCAGCACCTCATGGTGGAGCGACACCTCGATCGCCGGCGCCGAAGCCTGCCAGCGACACAGCGCCGGTGGATGGACCCAGCCGCCTTCGGGATAGAACAGACCACCACAGGCCAGGCCGATGCCCGCCAGGGCCTCGGCTTCCGGGCGCTCCAGCCGGTGCAGCAAGTCGGTCGGGAATGCCGCGGCCAGTTGCGCCTGGCGTTCGGCCTCCTTGTGGTCGAAGGCCAGTTGCAAGACACCGCAGCCGTCCCAGTCAACGCCTCGTTGCAGTTGCTCCAGCAGGCGCCGGGTGTAGCCGAATCCGCTGAGGATCATCTGCGACAACGCCGTGCCGTGGGCGGAAAGCTTGAGGTACAGCACGCCCTGGGGATTGCCGGACGCTTCTTCCGCCAATCCGGCGTGGCGTTCCAGCAGCGTGACCTGCCACCCTCGTGCCGCTAGGCTGGCCGCACTGGCGCAACCGGCCAGGCCGCCACCGACCACCAATGCGCGGCGCTCTCCGGCCAGTGGGGCGGGGCGCGCATACCATGGCTTCGCGGGGGATGGTGCCGGCGTCTGCTCCGGCCCGCCGAGATAAGTTCCTCGAAGAATTTCCCACTTATGGCCGATGCCCGGTGTGCGTTTCATCTTGAAACCGGCGGCGTTGAGCAATCGTCGTACCCAACCGGTGCTGGTGAACGTGCTGAGGGTGGTGCCGGGGACCGCCAGCCGCGCCAGTTCGGCGAACAGTTCGGCGGTCCACATGTCCGGGTTCCTGGCCGGCGCGAAACCGTCCAGGAACCAGGCGTCGATCTGGCCGTCCAGTTGTGGCAACTGCTCCAATGCATCGCCGATCATCAAGGTCAGCGTCACACGCCCACCCGCCATTACCAGGCGCTGGAAGCCCTGGTGGATTGCCACATACTGCGCGAGCAACTGATCGGCCTGTTCCTTGAGCGATGGCCAGAGGGACAGGGCCCGGCGCAGGTCCGTGGGGGTGAGGGGGTACTTTTCGACGCTGACAAAATGCAACCGCGCCCCGACCGGCGCGTGTTGTTCGAACAACTGCCAGGCACAGAGGAAGTTCAGGCCGGTGCCGAATCCGGTTTCGCCGATCACCAGCCGCCCGTGGTCCGGCAACGCGCGAAAGCGCTCGGCCAGGTTGTTCTGTTCGAGGAACACATAGCGGGTCTCTTCCAACCCGGACTGGTCGGAAAAGTACACGTCGTCGAACACCCGCGAGCGCGGGCGACCCTGGTCGTCCCAGTCGAGTTGGGCGTGGTACTGGATGGGCGTCATGGCAGGCTCGGTGAAAACTGGATGGCCATTCTAGCCGATCGCTGTCGGCTTGCTTGACCCACCGCAACAGACTGGGCATCTGGATGGAATCTGCTGCACGGTGCCGCATCCAATCCGCTAGTCTTTGCCCATTCCTGGAAGGAGCTGCGTATGTTCGAATCCGCCGAGATCGGCCACGTTATCGATAAAGACACTTATGACGCCGAAGTACCGGCCTTGCGTGAAGCGCTGCTGGAGGCTCAATTCGAGCTGCATCAGCAGAGCCGATTTCCGGTGATCGTGCTGATCAACGGCATCGAAGGGGCGGGCAAGGGCGAAACGGTGAAGTTGCTCAACGAGTGGATGGACCCGCGGCTGATCGAGGTGCGCACCTTCGACCAGCAGACCGACGAGGAACTGGCGCGGCCACCGGCCTGGCGCTACTGGCGGATGCTGCCGGCCAAGGGGCGCATGGGCATCTTCTTCGGCAACTGGTACAGCCAGATGCTGCAGGGACGGGTTCATGGGGAGTTCAAGGACCCCCGGCTCGACCAGGCCATCAATGCCGCCGAGCGCCTGGAGAAAATGCTCTGTGACGAGGGTGCACTGATCTTCAAGTTCTGGTTCCACCTTTCCAAGAAACAGATGAAGGCCCGGCTCAAGGGGCTCCGGGACGATCCGTTGCACAGCTGGCGGATCAGCCCGCTGGACTGGCAGCAATCCCAGACCTACGGCAAGTTCGTCAAGTACGGCGAGCGGGTGCTGCGCCGGACCAGCCGCGATTACGCGCCGTGGCACGTCATCGAGGGCATGGACGCCTGCTACCGCAGCCTCACCGTCGGCAGGATCCTGCTCGAAGGCCTGCGCCAGGCACTGGACCGCCACAGGATCAAGCCGGAAAAGGTCAGCGTGGCCCCGCTGCCGGCGCTGGACAGTCAGATTACCTTGCTCGACAGCCTGGACATGACCCTGCGCCTGGACAAGGCCGACTATGAAGAACAACTGATCACCGAGCAGGCGCGATTCGCGGGGCTGCTGCGGGACAAGCGCATGCGCCGGCATGCCCTGGTGGCGGTGTTCGAGGGCAACGATGCGGCGGGCAAGGGCGGGGCGATCCGGCGGGTGGCGGCCGCCCTCGATCCGCGCCAGTACAGCATCGTGCCGATCGCCGCGCCCACCGAGGAAGAGCGCGCCCACCCCTATATGTGGCGGTTCTGGCGGCACATTCCGGCGCGGGGCAAGTTCACCATGTTCGACCGCTCCTGGTATGGCCGGGTGCTGGTGGAACGGGTCGAAGGATTCTGCAGCCGGGCCGACTGGATGCGGGCCTATGGCGAGATCAATGACTTCGAGGAGCAGATCGCCGATGCCGGCGTGGTGGTGGTCAAGTTCTGGCTCGCCATCGACAAGCAGACCCAGCTCGAACGTTTCCAGGAGCGCGAGGAAATCCCGTTCAAGCGCTTCAAGATCACCGAGGACGACTGGCGCAATCGCGACAAGTGGGACGACTACCGGACGGCCATATGCGACATGGTAGATCGCACCAGCACCGAGATTTCCCCGTGGACACTGGTGGAGGCCAACGACAAGCGCTGGGCTCGGGTCAAGGTTTTGCGCACCCTCAACGAAGCGCTGGAGGCTGCGTTCGAGCGCAGTGCAAAGCGGGCCCGCAAGAAGTAGCGGGCGATGGATATGCATACGCGGGATGAATGATCGTCGCGGCCGCTGATGCGCTGGCTCTATGCTCGTTGTCACCTAAACCGACAACGACAATGAGGTAGAGCCATGCGTGAAGTGGTGATCGTC
This sequence comes from Pseudomonas sp. 7SR1, assembly GCF_900156465.1. Taxonomy (NCBI): domain Bacteria; kingdom Pseudomonadati; phylum Pseudomonadota; class Gammaproteobacteria; order Pseudomonadales; family Pseudomonadaceae; genus Pseudomonas; species Pseudomonas sp. 7SR1. The sequence continues at coordinate 5,842,346 of NZ_LT707064.1, read as the reverse complement.
GACAGCGTGCGGACCGGCCTGGCCAAGTCCTTTCGCGGCAAGTTCAACCAGACCCGCCCTGACGACATGGCGGCGCACTGTGTCAATGCGCTGTTGACGCGCAACGACATCGACCCGGCCGGAGTCGAGGATTGCATTGTGGGCGCCGGCTCCAACGAAGGGGCGCAGGGCTACAACATCGGTCGTAACGTGGCGGTGCTTTCACGGCTGGGTACCGGCACCGCCGGCATGACCCTCAACCGCTTCTGTTCCTCGGGCCTGCAAGCCATCGCCATCGCCGCCAACCAGATCGCCTCCGGTTGCAGCGACATCATCGTGGCCGGTGGGGTGGAGTCCATCAGCCTGACGATGAAAAGCGTCAATACCGACAACCTGATCAACCCGCTGCTCAAGGAGCAGGTGCCCGGGATCTATTTCCCCATGGGCCAGACGGCCGAAGTGGTGGCGCGCCGTTACCAGGTCAGCCGCGAGGAGCAGGACCGCTACGCCTTGCAGAGCCAGCAACGCACCGCCACGGCCCAGGCGGCCGGGCTGTTCGATGACGAAATCGTCCCGATGACGGTCAAGTATCGGGTCGAGGACAGGAACAGTGGAGCGGTGCAGATCCTCGACGGTGTGGTGGATCGCGACGACTGCAATCGTCCGGATACGACCTATGAAAGCCTGGCGGCCCTCAAGCCGGTGTTCGCCGAAGACGGATCGGTGACGGCGGGCAATTCGTCGCAACTGTCCGATGGCGCCTCGATGACCCTGGTGATGAGCCTGGAAAAAGCCCTCGCGCTGGGACTCAAGCCCAAGGCGTTTTTCCGCGGTTTTACCGTGGCCGGTTGCGAACCGGACGAAATGGGCATCGGCCCGGTATTCTCCGTGCCCAAGCTGCTCAAGGCCAAGGGCCTGCGCGTCGCTGACATCGATCTATGGGAGCTCAACGAGGCGTTCGCCTCCCAATGCCTGTACAGCCGGAACCGGTTGGAAATCGATAACGAGAAATACAACGTCAATGGCGGTTCGATCGCCATCGGCCATCCGTTCGGCATGACCGGCTCGCGCCAGGTGGGGCACCTGGTGCGTGAACTGCAACGGCGCAACCTGCGCTACGGCATCGTGACCATGTGCGTAGGTGGCGGGATGGGGGCGACAGGGCTATTCGAGGCGGTCAGGTAGCGGCGAATCGCAAAAGACCGAAAACCAGCGTGGCGAGGGCCCTGGCGCCCTTGCCACGATTACTGGGGTAAATGTTGGAGCCGCCTCTCAACTGGCGGCCGCAACGGCTTTCTGTATCCGCTCGATATACGCCGCCACTTCTCGCTCTGCCGCCTCACGGCTGGCAAAGGGGCCTTCCTGGGTGCCTTCCCGGGTACTGAAATAGAATTCGCCGTTGATCCGGCAAATCCGGTCACTGGGAAAGACCATCGCCGGGGCGACGTCCTGGGCGCGTTTGCCAAGCATGGGAACTCCAGAAAGCATCGAGAGTGAATGAAGTTTACGTGTTGCCGTTAACTGGCGCTTGGCCAGTCGATAGACGGCAATGTGCCATTATTTACCCCGGAACTGTTCAAGCCCAACTGTCCCTGTGTGATCGGACAATCTCCAACTAGAATAGTCGCTCTTTTCTTGAGCTTCGGGGATTGCATGCACATTTCGTCCGGTCGCTGGGTCTATGGCCTGTTCCTCGCCCTGCTGACCGCCCTGTTGTGGGGAATCCTGCCGATCAAACTCAAACAGGTGCTGCAAGTGATGGATCCGGTCACCGTGACCTGGTTTCGCTTGCTGGTATCCGGCGGCTTGCTGTTCATCTACCTGGCAGCCACCCGGCGCTTGCCCTCCCGCAAAGTGCTGGGCCCGCGTGGCGGCTGGTTGGTGGCGATGGCGGTGCTGGGGCTGGTGGGCAACTACGTGCTGTACCTGATGGGACTGAACCGCCTGAGCCCGGGCACCGCGCAACTGGTGGTGCAGATGGGGCCGATCATGCTGCTGGTCGCCAGCCTGTTCGTGTTCAAGGAGCGTTTCAGCCTGGGACAGGGCATTGGCCTGCTGGTGTTGCTGGTGGGTTTCGCGCTGTTTTTCAACCAGCGCCTCGCAGAATTGCTGACGTCCTTGAGCGACTACACCGCCGGGGTCTTGCTGGTGTTACTGGCTTCGACGGTCTGGACGTTCTACGCCCTGGGCCAGAAGCAATTGCTGACGGTATGGAATTCCCTGCAGGTGATGATGGTGATCTACCTGTTCTGCGCGTTGCTGCTCACGCCTTGGGTACATCCGTTGGAAGCGCTGCAACTGAGCCCGCTGCAAGGCTGGTTGCTGCTGGCGTGCTGCCTCAATACGCTGATTGCCTATGGTGCATTCGCCGAGGCCCTGGCCCACTGGGAGGCCTCCCGGGTCAGTGCGACCCTGGCCATCACGCCACTGGTGACCTTCGCCGCGGTGGCCCTGGCTGCCTGGTGGTGGCCCGACTATGTCCATGCCGAGCAGATCAACCTGCTGGGGTATGGCGGAGCGGTGCTGGTGGTGCTGGGTTCGGCCCTGGTGGCCCTGGGCCCTTCGCTGCTGGCCGGGCTCAGGGCCCGGCGCGAGCGGTTGGCGCTGGGACGGTAGCGGCCTGGCAGGCGACAGGATGTAGTGTCGACCTGCCCATCGCGAGCAGGCTCGCTCTCCGTCAACCGTGACTCAGCCCTGGCTACCCGCTTCCAGCATGTTTTCCGGACGTACCCAGATATCGAACTCTTCGTCGGTCAGATACCCCAGTTGCAGCGCCGCTTCACGCAGGGTCAGCCCTTCGCTGTAGGCCTTCTTGGCGATTTCGGCGGACTTGTCGTAGCCGATGTGCGGATTCAGCGCAGTGACCAGCATCAAGCCGCGCTCCAGGTGCGCCGCCATCTGCTCGCCGTCGGGTTCGAGACCGGCGATGCAGTGTTGCTGGAAGTTGCTGCAGCCATCGGCCAGCAGGCGGATCGATTGCAACAGGTTGTGAATGATCACCGGTTTGAACACATTCAGCTGCAGATGGCCCTGGCTGGCGGCGAAACCGATGGTCACGTCGTTGCCCAGGACCTGGCAGGCCAGCATCGACAAGGCTTCGCACTGGGTCGGGTTGACCTTGCCGGGCATGATGGAGCTGCCCGGTTCGTTGGCGGGCAGCTTCACCTCGGCGAAGCCGGCACGAGGCCCGGAGCCCAGCAGGCGCAGGTCGTTGGCAATCTTCATCAGGGTCACGGCAAGGGTCTTCAACGCACCGGACAGCGTAGTCAGGGGCTCATGACCCGCCAGCGCGGCGAACTTGTTCGGCGCGGTGACGAAGGGCAGGCCGGACAACGCCGCCAGTTCAGCGGCAATCGCTTCGCCGAAGCCATGGGGCGAGTTCAGCCCGGTACCCACGGCGGTACCGCCCTGGGCCAGTTCGCAGACCGCCGGCAATGCGGCACGGATCGCCCGCTCGGCGTAGTCGAGCTGGGCAATGAAGGCCGACAGTTCCTGGCCGAAGGTGATGGGGGTGGCATCCATCATGTGGGTACGGCCGGTCTTGACCAACTTCATGTGACGCGCCGCCAGCTCCGCGAGCCCGCCCGACAGTTCGGCGATGGCCGGCAGCAATTGCTGATGGACGGCCTGGGCGGCGGCGATGTGCATGGCGGTAGGGAAGCAGTCGTTGGAGCTCTGGGACCGGTTGACATGGTCGTTGGGGTGCACCGGGGTCTTGCCGCCTCGGGGGTTGCCCGCCAGCTCGTTGGCGCGCCCGGCGATCACTTCGTTCACGTTCATGTTGCTCTGGGTCCCGCTACCGGTCTGCCACACCACCAGGGGGAACTGGTCGTCATGCTGGCCGGCCAGCACTTCGTCGGCCGCCTGCTCGATCAGGCGGGCGATGTCGGCGGGCAGGTCGCCATTGCGGTCATTGACCCGCGCGGCGGCTTTCTTGACCAGCGCCAGGGCATGCAACACCGACAGGGGCATGCGTTCGTCGCCGATGGCAAAGTTGATCATGGAGCGCTGTGTCTGGGCGCCCCAGTAGGCTTCATCGGGGACTTCAACCTGGCCAAGGCTGTCGGTTTCGATACGGCTCATCGGGTAAAACTCCTGTCATCGGATACGCGGTTTGGGCCCTGCTGGGCGGCATCGGTTCCCTCAATGTAGGAGCGGCCCGTTCGGTCCGTCAATCGGACCCGCTCGCCACGGGGTTGAGGCGCGGCGTTTAATAGGCGCAGAATGGTCGCCCCTGGGGTTTTACCTCGCCAGTTAAAAAGGAAACTCGATGACCCGTCTTCGCGCCATCTGTACCGCAGTTGCTCTGGTGTGTGCCAGCGGCCCTGTTTTCGCCGATACCGCCAGCCACAACGCCAGTGCCGAAGCGTTCCTGACCCTGGCTCATGCCGACAAGCTGGGCACCCCGGTGTACATGCAAGTGCAGCAGATGTTTGCCCAACGCTTCGAACAGACCAAGGCTCCCGAGTCGAAGAAAGCCACCCTGGAGACCTACCAGGCCAAGGCCAATGCCGCGCTGGACCAGGCCATTGGCTGGAACAAGCTCAAGCCGGACATGGTCAAGCTCTACACCACCAACTTCAGTGAGTCGGAGCTCAAGGACCTGGTCGCTTTCTATCAGTCGCCCCTGGGCAAGAAAGTCCTGGAAAAGATGCCACAGCTGACCCAGCAGTCCGCCCAACTGACCCAGGCCAAGCTGGAAAGCGCGGTGCCGGTGGTCAACAAGCTGCTGGCCGACATGACCGCCGAGCTTGAACCGAAAGCCGCCCCTGCCAAGAAAAAGCCGTAAGCGGAGCCCGGTATGAGCATGCAACAACGCATCGAATCGACACTCGGGCTCCTGCAGCCCGAGCACCTGCAGGTACTGGATGAAAGCCACATGCACAGCCGTGGGCTTGAGACCCATTACAAGGCGGTGGTGGTCAGCCGGCAGTTCGAGGGGCTCAATCGGGTCAAGCGCCACCAGAAAGTCTATGGCACGCTGGGCGAGCTGATGGGCGAGTTCCATGCGTTGGCGTTGCACACCTACACCCCCGAGGAGTGGGCGCAGATCGACGCGGCCCCTGCTTCGCCGACCTGTGCCGGAGGCAGCAAGCACTGACCCTCGTGCAGCTCCTAAAGCCACGGTGTATTTGCTAGAATCCGCGACGCGCCTGACAAGGGCGCGTTTTTTTTCGCATCCGGTTCACCCTTTACGAGGGTAGCCACCTGGAGAAATACCCATGACACCATCCATTGTCGTGGCGGCACTGTACAAGTTCGTCACCCTGGAAGATTACGTCGAGCTGCGTGAGCCCTTGCTCAAGGCCATGCTCGACAACGGCATCAAAGGTACCTTGCTGATCGCCCAGGAGGGCATCAACGGTACTGTTTCCGGCACCCGTGAAGGCATCGACGGGTTGCTGGCCTGGCTCAGGAACGATCCGCGCATGGTCGATATCGACCACAAGGAATCGTACTGCGACGAGCAGCCTTTCTATCGCACCAAGGTCAAGCTCAAGAAAGAAATCGTCACCCTCGGCGTCGAAGGCGTAGACCCGAACAAGCAGGTCGGTACCTATGTCGAGCCGCGGGACTGGAACGCGTTGATCAGCGATCCGGAGGTGTTGCTGATCGACACCCGTAACGATTACGAAGTGTCCATCGGCACGTTCGAAGGCGCCATCGACCCCAAGACCACCAGCTTCCGCGAGTTTCCCGACTACATCAAAGCCAACTTCGATCCGGCGCGGCACAAGAAGGTCGCGATGTTCTGCACCGGTGGCATTCGCTGCGAGAAGGCCTCCAGCTACATGCTCAGCCAGGGCTTCGACGAAGTCTTCCACCTCAAGGGCGGCATTCTGAAGTACCTGGAAGAGGTGCCCCAGGAAGAAACCAAATGGCGTGGCGACTGCTTTGTGTTCGATAACCGCGTGACCGTGCGCCACGACCTCAGCGAAGGCGACTACGATCAATGTCATGCCTGCCGCACGCCGGTAAGCCTGGAAGATCGCGCTTCGGAGCATTACGTGCCGGGAATCAGTTGCCCGCATTGCTGGGACAAGCTGAGCGAGAAGACCCGCCGCAGCGCCATCGACCGGCAAAAGCAGATCGAGCTGGCCAAGGCGCGCAACATGCCGCATCCGATCGGCTACAACTACAAGCAATCATCGTCCGAGGCCTGAACCATGTCGCCACGCCTGCTCTATGTCATGGATCCCATGTGTTCCTGGTGCTGGGGGTTCGCCCCGGTGGCCGAGGCCCTGGTAGAGCAGGCCCAGGCCCACGGCGTGGAACTGCACCTGGTGGTGGGCGGCCTGCGCACCGGCAGCGGCTCGGCCCTGGAGCCGACGACCCGGCGCTACATCCTCGAACACTGGCAGGCGGTCACCCAGGCCACCGGCCAGCCGTTCAAGCTCGAAGGCGCGTTGCCCGATGGTTTCGTCTATGACACCGAGCCGGCCTGCCGCGCCGTGGTGACGGCCCGTAGCCTGGCGCCGGACCTGGCCTGGAAGCTGCTGAAACTGATCCAGCAGGCTTTTTATGTCGAAGGTCGCGATGTCACCCACGCCAGCGTCCTGGTGGAACTGGCCGAGCAGGCGGGGTTGCCGCGCATCGAGTTCGCCGCTGCGTTCGACCGTGCCGATCAACACGCGGCCACGGCTGCGGATTTCACCTGGGTGCAAGACCTCGGCATCGCCGGATTCCCCACGCTGCTGGCCGAGCGCGACGGCCAGCTGGCCTTGCTCACCAATGGCTACCAGCCCTTGAGCCAGTTGGCTCCATTGCTGGGGCGTTGGCTGGAGCGCGCCGCCTGTGCCTGATCTGCCGGAGGGGACCCCGGGCCCCCAGCGCGTCGATCGATTGAGCTGGGCGGAAATCCGTCGCCTGGCCCTCAAGCACAAGAAGGCCCTGTGGATCGCCAACGGCGTGGCCGTACTGGCGACGTTGTGCAGCGTGCCGATCCCCTTGCTGTTGCCGCTGCTGGTGGACGAGGTGCTGCTGGGCCATGGCGACGCGGCGCTGAAGATAATGAACCATGCGCTGCCGTTGGGCTGGCAGAGCGCTGCCGGTTATATCGGGCTGATGTTGCTGGCGACCCTGGCCCTGCGGTGCGGCGCGCTGCTGTTCAACGTACTGCAGGCGCGGTTGTTCGCGAGACTGGCCAAGGACATCGTCTATCGCATCCGTATCCGCTTGATCGACCGCCTCAAGCGCATCTCCCTGGGCGAATACGAAAGCCTGGGCAGCGGCACCGTGGCGGCCCACCTGGTCACCGACCTGGATACCCTCGACAAATTCGTCGGCGAGACGCTCAGCCGGTTCCTGGTGGCGATGCTGACCCTGGTGGGCACGGCCGGCATTCTTGTGTGGATGCATTGGAAACTGGCGTTGTTGATCCTGTTGTTCAACCCGCTGGTGATCTACGCCACCGTGCAGTTGGGCAAACGGGTCAAGCACCTCAAGAAACTGGAAAACGACAGCACGTCGCGCTTCACCCAGGCCCTGACTGAAACCCTGGACGCGATCCAGGAGGTGCGGGCCGGTAACCGGCAGGGTTTTTTCCTTGGCCGGCTGGGGTTGCGCGCCCGGGAAGTGCGCGATTATGCGGTCAACTCCCAGTGGAAAAGCGACGCGTCGAGCCGGGCCAGTGGTTTGCTGTTCCAGTTCGGCATCGATATCTTCCGCGCCGCGGCGATGCTCACCGTACTGTTTTCCGATCTTTCCATCGGCCAGATGCTGGCGGTGTTCAGCTACCTCTGGTTCATGATCGGTCCGGTGGAACAACTGCTGAACCTGCAATACGCCTATTATGCGGCGGGCGGAGCCTTGAGCCGCATCAACGAATTGCTGGCGCGTGCCGACGAGCCGCAATACAAGGGCACGGTCGATCCGTTCCTGGGGCAGGACACCCTCGGCATCGATATCCAGGGATTGAGCTTCGGTTATGGCGAGGAGCTGGTGCTCGACCAACTGAACCTGTCCATCGCGCCTGGTGAAAAAGTCGCCATCGTCGGGGCCAGCGGCGGTGGCAAGAGCACCCTGGTGCAGCTGTTGCTGGGGCTGTATACACCGCAGTCGGGCAGCATTCGCTTTGGTGGCGTCACTCAGGAGGACATCGGTCTGGAGACCATCCGTGAACACGTCGCAGTGGTGCTGCAACACCCGGCGCTGTTCAATGACACGGTCCGGGCCAACCTGACCATGGGCCGCGAGCGCAGCGACGAAGCCTGCTGGCGGGCGCTGGAAATTGCGCAGTTGCACAGCACGATCCGCGAATTGCCCGCCGGCCTGGACAGCGTCGTCGGGCGTTCCGGGGTGCGTCTATCCGGTGGCCAACGCCAGCGCCTGGCGATTGCGCGCATGGTCCTGGCCGAACCCAAGGTGGTGATCCTCGACGAGGCGACCTCGGCCCTGGACGCTGCCACCGAATACAACCTGCACCAGGCACTGGCCCGATTCCTGAGCCATCGCACCACCCTGGTCATCGCTCACCGGCTGTCGGCCGTCAAGCAGGCCGACCGGGTGCTGGTATTCGACGGTGGGAAAATCGCCGAGGACGGGGACCATCAGCAACTGATGGCCGATGGCGGTCTGTACGCCAAGCTTTATGGCCATCTGCAGCAGCACTAGGCTCTGAAACACCAGGCCAGGCACTGCCTGGCCTTCGTCTAGAGATACTTTCAATAGCGCCTGGTTTCAGTCTGAATCGGTTGACGTGCCAAGCTCCGTGGCCGGACGCTTGCGGCGTTGCCCCCAGATGACATTCAGGGCATCGGCGCCGCGCTCGTGGCCGAATTCCTTCATGACAATCGAGCAGGATTCGCAGGGCGGCAAGGTGGTCGCCACGGTGATGGACTTGATGTCCCCAGGATCCGGATACTTTTCACTGATGTAGCCGATCAGCTTGCTTTCACTGTCTGCGGTCGTGATGCGGCCCAGCCTGTCCGAACCGGAACTGCCCGTCGCATCCATCAAGTGGGGAATCGCCAAAAGCTTCCCGTCGGGGCTGAGGCTAAGGGCTGCGGGATCGATGGGATTCCTGATGGCGTCTACGTTGAAATAGCTGACGTCGTTCAAGGTGATTTCGCTCAAGCCATTGCTGGATTTGAACAGTGGCAGGTGCCGGGTATAGTCCTCGATGCCGGAAACGCTGACGTAGACTTCATTTTTCCCCGAGGCGGTGGTGACGCTGGCGAAGGCGATGTTCTTGGGGTTTTGCGTCGGGAGGATTTTCTGCAACTCCCGCATGGCGTCGTCGATGGTGACAGGACGGGTCGCCGATTGCGGGGCAACGGCGATGGACGGGTCCGTAAACAAAGCCTCGAAGATATTCGCTGTCGACTTTTGCAACGCCTCGGGTGCCTGCCTGGAAGGCTTCCACACGGCCGCTCCGGTAGGCAGGTCGGCCACGATCATTCTTGTCCGGCGATCGAAAAGCACGGCCTCGGCCGAATACGTATTGACCTTCACCCACTTCATATTGGAAGGCGGATGGACAGGGGCACCGATGGGAATCGAAATTTCATCGATCTTGTCCAGCGCCAGTTCGACCTGGTCTCTTCCATAGATCCTTGCAGCGTTGTTCGCGTTCAGCGAGCCGATGTAGACCCTTTGGAGCTCCTCGCCGGGCGTGCCTGGCATCAGGTCTTCGGGGCCCAGCTTTTTCAGGATCAACGGGCCCTCGAGGCTGTCGGTGGACGGTAATCTCGTCATGTAGTAATCGTCGAAATTCAGGCGGGTGAAGACGTAATTGAATTTCTCGTCGATGGATCGAATGATGAGCGCGCCGGTCACGTGTGTGTCATCGATGCCCTCTGCCGTCCCGGATACTCTGATCCCTCCATAGAGGCCGGTCTGGAATTCCAGCGTCGCATCGACGGTTTCCCTGGGAATCGGGGTCTTGCTGGTGAGGCCGATCCATTCCGGCCGTCCTTTGTAGGTATTGAGCTTGCCGCCCTTGAGCTCATAGATTTTCCCCTCGAACGCCAACAGCGCCCGGTCGTTGGCCGACTTGGGTATGGAGGGATAGAGCGTCGTATCGCCGAACCACGGCGCCCAGCTCGGCTCCGCGCTGAACTCTCCCGAAGGTGGACGCTCGGCAGGCTTGTCCTGCAGGACATACCGGGTCTTGCAAATTTCATCGGGAGCCCGACGGACACGGCATGGTTGTTTCCTGAGGGTTTCACTGGCATCCAGCTGACTGGCGCGACGCAGGGTGCCGTCCGCCAGGCGATAGGGCACGTCATCCAGATAAAGCGTACGGCTGCCGTCGACTTCGAGCTGTTCGCGTATGTGGCTTCTTTGCGGGACCTCGACAATGACATCGGTGTCAGTGCGGGCCAGGGTGTTGTAGTGGGAGCGGCCCAGGGACAATTCGGGCACGTCCTTGGACAGGGATGGGCCGTAAGGCTTGTCGGAAAACGGGTCGATCAAGCGGTAGTCGGTTTTGCCGGACGCCCCGACGTTGCGTACCAGGACATCATCGACCCCGCGCACCGCACCGAGCTGGTCATGGTTGGCCAGCGGTCGCCATCTTCCCGGATCCGTGGCCTGGGACATGCCTTTTACAAAATCGTAGTGGCCGGCTCTGCCGCTCAGGACCTTCAGGTTGAAATAGCCTTTTTTCCCGAGCCGGTATGCACTCTGGCCACCTGCTTGAAACAGGGATGGGATTGCATCGAGGGGATTGAGCGTTGCGTTGAGCAAGGTGCCCGTGAGTTTCGCGAAGGCGGGCAACGTTTCGCCAAAACTCCATTTGCCCACCGTCCGGATCAGCTTCAGCGAGCCCGAGGCGAATTTGCCGATGGGAAGGACAAACGAGGCGAAGTCGATGAACAGGCCAAACGCACCACTGACCAGGCGATCGCGATCGCCTGAGCTGAGGTCTTCGATACTGCTCCAGAAAGGTACGAGCATTTTGGTCAGGTCGATGACTTTCTTGCGCTTGGCTTTTTCATGGTCGAACTCCGTGGCGCCATAACAACTGTCGTGCAGTTCCTTTTCATCCACGAACAGCAGGTGCTGGGCAATGTGTTGAGTGATCCTTTGGGTGACTTTCGATTCCAATGTGCGGGGCAAGGCGCTGTCATCATCGCGTTCCATCGGCTCAAGGGTGTCGCCCAACTGATCCAGGATGGCCTGGCATTGCCTATCGGCAGCGGGAATGGTGCCCTTTACATGGGCGTCCCAATCGAAAGGAAGGATTTTGGTACGCACTACGCTCGCGTTTACGGAAGAGCCGCGGCTGACTCGCCATTTCTCTGTCTTCAGCTCGCCGCCCAGGTGTTGCTCGGTGATATCCGGTCGGCGGCGGATCACGCCGGCGCGGGGCAGGACTTCGTAATAGGAGGTGCGGCTGTCCCGTGTCGCCGCCAGGACGAAGCCGTTACGCGCACGCAGTGGGCGCTTCTTGTCTTCCGACTCGTTCGCCGCCTCGGTTCCCATGATCGCTTGTCTCAAGGTGTAGACCTTGACCGATCCATACTCCAGCGCATGACGGTCGGCCAGGGGAAGAGAGGCGAGTTGATGGGCGATCAATGTCCGGTAGGCGTTTCTGATCAGGTTGAGGTAGATCTTGAAGTGCGTGGCAAATGTCTCCTCGATATCCGGCAATGTTCTGCGCTCGAGGGCAATGGCGGACAGATCCGGCCACGGCAGATTGCTCTGCACGGTTCGGTCGTCGTCGATACTCAACCAGGCGTTCGTCGAGTATTTCCCATCCGGCCCGGTGATGAACCATCTTTTTCCCTGAAGCTGCCCGGAGGCATAGACATCCACGAATGAATACGCGTCAGGCGCGGGCCTGCCGATAGGCGCCATCAGCCGAAGTTGCGGTGCGGTATAGAAGGCGTTCGCTTCCTTGACCAGCTTGCGGCCGTCCGACACGAACAGGCTCTCGCCAAAAACCCTGGCCATCTTCGCCCTGGCAATGTTCAGTCGTTCGGGGGGCGGGCTATCAAGCCAGCGGATAGCGCGGTTCAGGCTTTCGACTTCGGAGTCGAGCCTCTTCGCGGCCTCCTGTATGTCTTGCGCCGGATAGTTGGCATCCTCCCTATAGCCAATCAACCCGTTCGTCAGGGCCCATTCCAGCATCGGTTTCAATCGGGTCAGGGTGATCAGTTTCAGTTCTTCGGCTGTCGCTGCAATGGCCTGCCTGATGGGCAGGTCCACCAGTTGCTGGAAGTCCAGGCGTTGCAGCAACAGAGGATCGATCGCCTGGGCCAGGTGAACCCCGTGGACGAAATTCACCCAGACAGTGGAGCTTCGGTAGGGCAGTTGCGGCGGTATATCGCGAACCTGGAACTCCAAGGGGAACAACGGCAGGAAAAGGCCGGCGATCAGAATGGATTCATTCACCGACGTGGCGCGCCCCGATGCGACCAGGTGTGTTTCGAAGCCGGCCTGGATTTCCTGGTAGCTCTTGCCCCAATGGGCTGACTTTTGCCAGCGGTAGCCAGCGATGCCCTCCGGGTCTGCGGTCGGAACCGAGGTGATCCACAGGCGAAGGGCCTTGACCAGCAAGCCGGTACGTATTCCCGAAGCGCTGTTCTCGCCGTCCCTGCCGCCGAACCAGTCCAGGGCCAGCAGCAGCCTGGCGGCCAGCGCCTGGGCCCTTGGCGACAGCAGGATTTGCTCCAGGTACACCGACGGTTTTGCGCGGAGCGTTTGTGTTGCCAGGCGGGTGATATCCCGGGCACCGAGATAGTCCAGCAGGGATGTCTGCGGCGTGGGCAGGAATTGACGCACTGTTTCGATGACCAGGCGGTCGTCCATCGCTTGCGCGGGTGTCGGTTCCAGGTTCGGTTCGTCGAGCCTGATGCCGTGCCAGAGCCCCAATGAATGGCGAGCGCGTTTCTCTTCCAGGGTGTCGAGGGTGGCCTGGCGTTGTTGGGCATCTTGCGGATCCCAGGCCGCAATGCCATAGAACCGGGTCATTCTGGCGAGTGAAAACTGGCCATCGAAGCGAATCTTTCCAGCCAGTCGGAGTGCCGACTTTTCGATGTTTGCCAACAACTCTTTCCAAGCGGTTTGTTTGTCGAGTTCAAGCCGGATGACGGTGGTGTCGTTCTTCTTGCGTGCGAAGTAATGGGCCTGGCCGTCCTTCAATATCACGGTCAATTCATTGAATGAAGCGTCCAGGGTGGCGCACAGTGACTGGTAATCCTTGTTTTCCATCAGCGCTCGCAGTGCCTGCTGGCCGATTGCGTTTTCCAGGGCCATGGGAGAACAGGGTTGGGGTGTCAGTAGTCTGTCGATGAACTTGTCCGTGGGTGTTTCATTGTTTCGGACAAGTGCCAACAGCGCGTCATACTCCGCCAGCAGGCCCTGATGCGCCTGGGCCTGGGAGGGCCATTGGTGCTGTGGAGAATTCATTGAAAGATCGAACGAGGGCAACGGGTGCATAAAGAGTCCCTGGTGATAAACGAAGGGGCTCCAGGCCCACTTCAAAAGTGCCGGCCGGAGCAGTCCCCTATCCCATCAATCAGGGAAAAACAGTGGTGGTAGATATATATGGCGCCCCGGTGTTTTGTAACTTTTCCGGTTAGTGCCTGTGACAGGCATCGACGAGATTTCACGCATTCGAGAGACGGGGACGTTAAATGATGTCCGGCCTCTTGCGAGGAACTGCTGCGCCTCCTAGTCTTGTTGGAATGATCGGTCTTTAGGCTGGTCGACGAGCCTATACAGGGACCTCATGAATCAAGCGCGGACTCTCGGAACTCCCCGGTTGTTGGGCATCGTATGGCCTTTTATCGCCGTTGTTCTGTTTCAGGCCTTGCTGGGGGGCGTCAGTCTTTACGTATTGTCGGCGGTTCGTGGTTATGTGGCCGGGGAAAGCCTCTGGTCCAAGGGGCAGAAAGACGCGATCTATTACCTGAACCTCTACGCCGACAGCCGCGACGAGGCGATTTTCCGCAAATACCAGCTGGCCATCGCCGTGCCCGAAGGCGGGCATGAACTGCGGGTGGCGCTGGATCGCCAGCCACCGGACCTGGAGGCGGCGCGGGCAGGCATTCTCAAGGGAGGCAATCACCCGGACGACGTCTCCAGCCTGATCTGGCTCTACCTGAATTTTCGCCACTTCAGTTACCTGGAAGAAGCCATCGACCTCTGGACGGTGGGTGACAGTTACCTGATAGAACTGAACAACGTCGCCCGGCAGATGCACGAGAGCATTTCCCAGGGCAAGGCCACGGACATCGATATCCGCGGCTGGAAGGCACGAATCTTTGCCATCAACGATTCCGTCACCCCGGCTGCCAAGGCGTTCAGCGACGCCTTGGGCGAGGGGTCGCGCTTTATCCTGCGTCTGCTGCTGGTGACCAACTTCGCTACCGCCCTGGGGCTGATTGTCCTGGCGTTGTTGCGCACCCACAAACTGCTGGCCCAGCGGCAGGTTTTCGCCAATGCGCTGCAAGTGGAGAAGGAACGGGCACAGATCACCCTGCAATCCATCGGCGACGGGGTCATCACTACCGATGTCGAGGGCGCCATTGCCTATATGAATCCCGCGGCCGAGGCGATGACCCATTGGAAAGCCGAGCACGCCACCGGGCTGCCCCTGGCCGCGCTGTTCAATCTGCTGGACGACAACGCCCAGACCGAAGGCCTGACCCTGATCGAGCACATCCTCAGCGGGCGGCTCGGCGGGGGCAGCGAGCATTCCAAACTGATCCAGCGGCTGGATGGCAGTACCGTTTCGGTAACGCTCGTAGGGGCGCCAATCCGCCATGCCGGCAAGGTCAGCGGCGCCGTGCTGGTCCTGCACGACATGACCCAGGAGCGTCAGTACATCGCCAACCTGTCCTGGCAGGCCACCCACGACGCCTTGACTGGCCTGGCGAACCGCCGGGAGTTCGAATATCGCCTCGAACAGGCCTTGCATAACCTGACGCGCCAGTCCGGGCGGCATGCCTTGATGTTCCTGGACCTGGATCAGTTCAAGCTGGTCAACGACACCTGTGGCCATGCGGCAGGCGACGAGCTGCTTCGTCATATCTGTGCCTTGCTGCAATCGGGGCTGCGGGAAAACGATACATTGGCCCGTCTGGGTGGGGATGAATTCGGGATCCTGCTGGAGAACTGCGCGCCGGACGCTGCGGAGAAGATCGCCGAAGGACTGCGCCAGACCGTGCAGAACCTGCACTTCGTCTGGAAGGGCCGGCCATTCGTGACCACCGTGAGCATCGGGCTGGTGCATATCGCCCAGAACCCGACGACGCTGGAGGCGTCCCTGCGTGCCGCGGACATGGCCTGCTACATGGCCAAGGAGAAGGGCCGCAACCGGGTTCAGGTCTATCACGCCGACGATTCGGAACTGTCCCTGCGCTTCGGCGAAATGGCCTGGGTCCAGCGCCTGCACATGGCTCTGGAGGAAAACCGTTTCTGTCTCTATGCCCAGGAAATCGCCGCGCTGGGGCCGGGGGAACACGGTGGTGGACATATCGAGATCCTGTTGCGCCTGCATGACGAAGCCGGGCGGATGATCCTGCCGGACAGCTTCATACCGGCCGCCGAGCGTTACGGCCTGATGACTTCCCTGGACCGTTGGGTGGTGGAAAACGTCTTCAGGATCATTCGCCAGTGCCTGAATGAGTCGCCCCAAGGCCCCATGGCCATGTGTGCGATAAATCTGTCAGGCACTACTATCGGAGATCAGGCATTCCTTGATTTCCTGCGTAAACAATTCGCGGCTTATTCAGTCCCGCCAGAAATGATTTGTTTTGAAATAACCGAGACCAGCGCTATTTCGAATTTGGGTAGTGCGATCCGCTTTATCAATGAACTCAAGGGGTTGGGTTGCTATTTCTCTCTGGATGACTTTTGTGCCGGAATGTCTTCGTTCGCTTACTTGAAACATTTACCTGTAGACTTCCTGAAGATCGACGGGAGTTTCGTAAAGGATATGCTGGACGACCCGATTAACCGTGCAATGGTCGAAGTGATCAATCACATCGGCCACGTCATGGGTAAGCGCACGATTGCCGAGTTCGTTGAGACTGCCCAGATCGAGCAGGCACTGCTGGAGATTGGCGTGGATTACGCTCAAGGGTATGTGATCGAGCGCCCGCAATTGTTTACCTGTGATACGTTGCAATGTAGGCCGGCCCGGCCCCAGCCGTTGTTATTCAAGGCCCCCGGCACGTTCCGCTGAGCCTCTTGTTGATCCGTAAAAAATCACAATCAAAAGGAGCCCGACAGTGATCGACACATTCAACCGAACAGGCCCGCTCATGGACGCCACCAGCTATCCGAAATGGGCACAACAGCTCATTATCGATTGCAGCGAGAGCAAGCGCCGGGTTGTCGAACACGAGCTGTATCAACGCATGCGTGATAACAAGCTCAGCGCCAGGACCATGCGCCACTACCTCATCGGTGGTTGGCCGGTCGTCGAACAGTTCGCCTTGTACATGGCGCAGAACCTTACCAAGACCCGCTTTGCCCGCCACCCTGGCGAGGACATGGCCCGTCGTTGGCTGATGCGCAACATTCGTGTCGAACTCAACCATGCCGACTACTGGGTGAACTGGAGTGCGGCCCATGGCGTCACGCTGGAAGACCTGCAAGCCCAGCAGGTGCCCCCCGAACTGCATGCCTTGAGTCACTGGTGCTGGCACACCAGCTCGTCCGATTCGCTGATAGTGGCCATCGCGGCGACCAACTATGCGATCGAAGGGGCCACCGGTGAGTGGTCGGCGCTGGTATGTTCCAGCGGCGTCTATGCCGCGGCCTTCCCCGAGGAAGAACGCAAGCGCGCCATGAAATGGCTGAAGATGCATGCGCAGTACGACGATGCCCACCCTTGGGAAGCCCTGGAGATCATCTGCACGCTAGGGGGCATGAACCCGAGCAGGGCCTTGCAGGCCGAGCTGCGCCAGGCCATTTGCAAGAGCTATGACTACATGTATCTGTTCCTGGAGCGTTGCATGCAACTGGAGCAGGAAAAAGTCTCCTCCACCCGTGAGCGCCTGGCGCTGGCCGGGAGCTGATCGCCCGTAAGGGGCCCTGGCCGTCAACGGGGAGGTTGACGGCCAGGGCCCGCAGCGAGTGTCGTTCCCCGGCGGCCTTTCAACCCGCCATCGCCAGCCGGTTCCGCCCCTCGCGCTTGGCCACATACAGTGCACTGTCGACCCGTCGCAACAGGCTTTCGGCGGACTCGCCCGGCAGCAGCGTTGCACAGCCGAGGCTGACCGTCAGCTCGATCCTCGTTCCCGCCACGAAATAATCCTGCACCTGAGCGGCATACCGCAGCCGTTCGCCGACCATGGCCGCTGCTTCCCGGCTGGTATTGGAAAGCAGGATCAGGAATTCCTCGCCACCGAACCTGAACACCATGTCCACGTTGCGCAATTGCTGCTTGATCGACTCGGCGACGGTCCTGAGTACTTCATCGCCGACGCCATGGCCGTGGGTGTCGTTGATGCGCTTGAAATGATCGATGTCGAGCATCAACAGCGACAGCGGCTGCATATGGCGCCGGGACATGTCGATTTCCCGCTCCAGGGTCTGGTCCATGGCGATGCGGTTGCCGGTGCCGGTCAAGGGATCGCGCAGGGCGCTCTGGGTCGCTACGCGGTAGAGCAGGGCGTTGCGCAACGGAAACAGCAGCGTCGACATCACGGACTCGAGGTCTTGTTGCTCGGGGTCGGTAAAGCGCTGATTGCGCCGGAATATCAGCTCGCCCAGATCTTCGCCTTCATGACTCAAGTTGTAGCTGAGCACGTGGTGCCCACGCTGGCCGAACTCCATGCGCAGGTCGCTGGGCTTGTGCTGGTAGGCCAGTGCATCCAATGGCACCAGCCGCTGGACTTCACGGAAGAACAGGCCCAGGACCCGCTGCGGCTCCAGGCTCGTCTGCAATTGCTGGCCCAGTTGTTGGCGCAGTTGCTGGAGCGTGACGGACCGTGTCGCCAAGGGTGACGGCTGGCCGAGTCCCAGGCGCTGCAATTTGGCGCTGTCGAAGTCAATCGTATTGGTCTGGGTGGGCGTTTTCATATGGCGTAAGCCCCTGCAAAATCTGTCCCGACAGGGTGGGCGAGGCAGCGCCAGGCTGCGTATCGTACTGGTCCATCAATCCCGTAAGGCACTGAGTTGAGTCTAGTCTGCTTTCCCTGTATGGCTGCAGGTCTCGCCTCAATGCCTGTCACCCGCCGGACATGGCGTGTTTGAGGGTATTTAGAGCGAAACTCGTGCCAGTCCGTTCAATACGGAAAAAACGCTTGGAAAATCAACGGGGTGAAATGTAGATGCGGGCATGATGCAGGCGTCGAGCGACGGAGGTCTGGCGATTCGCCTGGCTTGGGATTGCACGCGGCAGCGCCGCGACGGTAAACCGCCGCGACGTGAAGTGGAGGTGTTACTGGGCGTTGAAGGCCTGGCCGTTGACACCCGTGCTGTCCGGGCCCATCAAGTACAGGTAGACCGGCATGATCTCTTCAGGCGTCGGGTTATTGAGCGGATTTTCCCCCGGATAGGCCTGGGCGCGCATGCTGGTGCGGGTGGCCCCCGGGTTGATGCTGTTGGCTCGCACTGCCGCGACAGTATCGACCTCGTCGGCCAGGGTCTGCATCAGCCCCTCGGTGGCGAACTTGGACACACCGTAGGCCCCCCAGTACGCGCGGCCCTTGCGTCCGACGCTGCTGGAGGTGAACACCACGGAGGCATCCCTGGACAGCTTGAGCAGAGGCAGCAAGGTGCTGGTGAGCATGAACATGGCGTTGACGTTCACGTGCATCACCCGCATGAAGTTTTCGCCCGACAGCTGCTCCAGCGGTGTGCGCGGACCGATGATCGAAGCGTTGTGCAGCAGGCCGTCCAGGTGACCGAACTCGGTTTCGATCATGGCTGCCAGTTCGTCGTACTGATGGGGCAGGGCGGTTTCCAGGTTGAACGGAATCACGGCCGCTTGTGGGTGACCGGCGGCTTCGATTTCATCATAGACCTGGGTCAGGTTGGCTTCGGTCTTGCCCAGCAGCAGCACCGTGGCACCGTGGGCGGCGTAGGCCTTGGCAGCAGCGGCGCCGATACCACGACCGGCCCCGGTCACGAGGATGACCCGGCCTTCGAGCAGGTCGGGGCGGGCGGTGTAATCAAACATAAAGAACCTCACGAAACAAAACGATGCGTGGTGATGCGTTGTTGTGGCGAGGGGACTCATCCCCGTTGAGCTGCGATGCAGCCCTGTTTTCATGCCGTCGGCATCCAGGCTTTCTGAGCGCGTGATGGGAGGCGCTTCGCGCCCCAGCGGGGATGAATCCCCTCGCCACGACTGCGACCTTCAGCTCAGCAACTGCACAACGCGTTATCCAGCACTTCACGTAGTGCCGAAGGGTGATCGATCACCACGTCCGCCCCCCAATGCCTGGGGTTGTCGTCCGGGTGGATGTAGCCGTAGGTCACTGCACAGGTCCTGGTGCCGGCATTGCGGCCGGACTCGATGTCCCGCAGGTCGTCGCCTATGAACAGGACGCTGGCCGGGTCCAGGTCGAGCATCTTGCACGCCAGGATCAACGGCTCCGGGTCGGGCTTGCTGTTCTTCACATGATCGGGGCAGATCAGCACCTTCGAGCGCTCGGCCAGCCCCAGCTGCTGCATGATCGGCTCGGCGAAACGCACCGGCTTGTTGGTGACCACGCCCCAGACCAGATTGGCGGCTTCGATGTCGGCCAGCACCTCGGCCATGCCGTCGAACAGATGGCTGTGGATCGCGCAGCCCTTGAGGTAGCGGTCCAGGAATTCCTGGCGCAGCTCCTCGAACCCCGGCGATTCAGGGTCCATGGAAAACGTCACTGCCACCATAGCCCGTGCCCCTCCGGAAATCTCGTCGCGGATGTGCTGGGTGTTCATCGGTGGCAAGCCACGGTCGGCGCGCATGGCCTGGCAGATGGCGATGAAGTCCGGTGCCGTGTCGAGCAGCGTGCCATCCATGTCGAAAAGAACTGCCTTGAGACGCATCGACTCACTCCTCGCGCAGGGTCTGGATCATGTAGTTGACGTCAACGTCCGAAGACAGCTTGTAGTGCTTGGTGAGCGGGTTGTAGGTCAGGCCGATGATGTCCTTGACGGTCAGCCCGGCCATGCGGCTCCAGGCACCCAGTTCGGAGGGGCGGATGAATTTCCTGAAGTCGTGGGTGCCGCGCGGCAGCAGCTTCATGATGTATTCGGCGCCGATGATGGCGAACAGATACGCCTTTGGGTTGCGGTTGATGGTGGAGAAGAATACCTGGCCGCCGGGTTTGACCATGCGCATGCAGGCCCGGATGACCGAGGACGGGTCGGGCACGTGCTCGAGCATTTCCAGGCAGGTGACCACATCGAACTGCTCGGGCATTTCCTCGGCCAGGGCTTCGGCGGTGGTCTGCCGGTACTCCACGTTGACACCGGATTCCAGTTGATGCAATTGCGCCACGGCCAGCGGCGCCTCGCCCATGTCGATGCCCGTCACGGTTGCCCCGCGCAGGGCCATGGCTTCACTGAGGATGCCGCCGCCGCAGCCGACATCGAGTACCTTCTTGCCGGCCAGGCCGACACGTTCGTCAATCCAGTTGACCCGCAGCGGGTTGATATCGTGCAGTGGCTTGAACTCGCTTTCACGATCCCACCAGCGATGGGCGAGGGCCTCGAACTTGGCGATTTCGGCGTGGTCGACGTTACTCATGTGCAAATCCTCGAAAAAACTTTGAAAGAATCAGGGCCCCGAGCGATGGCTCAAGGGGCATGGTCATTGGTCATGGCCGCTGATGCGCCGTCCCCAGGCCTGCGCCGTGGCGATCAGTTGCGTTTCATCCAGGCGGGTCAACCGGCCGTCCTCCAATAAAGGCTTGCCAGCCACCCACAGGTGTTTCACGCGATCGCGGCCTGTGGCATAGATCAGTTGTGAAACCGGGTCGTAGACCGGTTGCTGAGCCAGGCCTGACAGGTCAAAGGCCACCAGGTCCGCAGCCTTGCCGAGCTCCAGCGAGCCGACTATGGCCTCTATGCCCAGCGCCCGGGCGCCATTGAGCGTGGCCATGCGCAACGCGCGGTGGGCGTCCAGGGCCATGGCAGAGCCGGAAACAGCCTTGGCCAACAGTGCCGCGGTGCGGGTTTCGCCCAGCAGGTCCAGGTCGTTGTTGCTGGCTGCGCCGTCGGTGCCGATCGCTACATTGACGCCGGCCTGCCACAGGCGCTCCACCGGGCAGAAGCCGCTGGCCAGCTTAAGGTTCGATTCCGGACAATGGATGACGCTGCAGTTGCTTTCTACCAGTAAGGCGAGGTCTTCATCGCTGATCTGTGTCATGTGCACGGCCTGGAAGCGCGGGCCCAGAAGACCCAGCCGGCCCAGGCGAGCCATGGGGCGTTCGGCGGTTTTATCCACGGCCTGCTGCACTTCGAATGCGGTTTCGTGGACGTGCATATGAATCGCCGCATCCAGTTCCTCGGCAATCACACGGATTTTCTCCAGGTTTTCGTCGCCTACGGTGTAAGGCGCATGGGGTCCGAATGCGACTTTGATTCGCGGATGATGCTTGAGGTCGCCAAACAATTCGATGCCCTGACGAATGGCTTCGTCGGCGCTGGCCGCACCGGGAATCGGGAAATCGAGGACAGGAATGGCGATTTGGGCGCGGATGCCGCTGTTGTGGACGCGCTCGCTGGCAACCTTGGGGTAGAAATACATGTCAGAGAAGCAGGTGATGCCGCCCTTGACCTGTTCGGCAATGGCCAGGTCGGTGCCATCGCGGACGAAATCCTCATCGACCCATTTGCCTTCGGCCGGCCAGATGTGCTGCTCGAGCCATGTCATCAGCGGCAGATCGTCGGCCAGACCGCGGAACAGCGTCATCGCCGCATGGCCGTGGGCGTTGATCAGCCCCGGGCTGAGCAGCATGCCCGGCAGTTCGCGGACCTGGGCGGCGTCGCACTTGAGGGCTTCTGCCCGTGGACCGATGAAAACGATGCAACCGTCGCGAATGCCCAGGCCATGGTCCTGGAGTACCACACCGGCGGGTTCGACAGGCACCAACCAGGTCGGCAGCAATAATAAGTCGAGCGCAACGGCAGTCCTGGGCATCGTGGATCGGTTCCATCGGATATAAAGGATGGCGAAGTATACCCGAGCGTCTTCGCGGAGGGATCGCTATAATCGACGGCTTTTGTTCATGAGTGCGGGGTGAGGGATGCGCGATCGTCTGTTGGCAGCGGAGAAGGTGAAGGCCATCGACTGGCGCAATGGTTACCTGTACCTGCTCGATCAGCGTGTTTTGCCGTTCGAGGAAAACTGGATCGCCTATGACAGCGCGGCCGGCGTGGCCGAAGCCATTCGTTCGATGGTGGTACGCGGCGCACCGGCCATCGGCATCAGTGCGGCCTATGGCGTCGTACTGGCCGCCCGGGCGAGGTTTGCCGAAGGCGGCGACTGGCGGGCCGCGCTGGAGGCCGACCTGGCACTGTTGGCCGAATCCCGGCCGACGGCGGTAAACCTGTTCTGGGCCCTGGATCGGATGCGCGACCGGCTGGTGCGCTTGAAGGATCATGTCGAGCCGCTGGCGGCCCTCGAGGCCGAAGCCATCGCCATCCACGAAAGTGATCGCGAAGCCAACCTGACCATGGCCCAGCTCGGCGTCGACCTGATTCGCAGGCACCAGGGCAATGCCCAGGCCATCCTGACCCATTGCAATACCGGTGCCCTGGCCACCGGAGGCTTCGGTACGGCGCTGGGCGTGATCCGTGGCGCGTTCCTGGAAGGCATGGTCGAGCGCGTCTACGCCGACGAAACCCGTCCATGGTTGCAGGGCTCGCGCCTGACCGCCTGGGAATTGGCCAACGAAGGCATCCCGGTGACCGTCAACGCCGATTCTGCCGCAGCCCACATCATGAAGACCAAGGGCGTGACCTGGGTGATCGTCGGTGCCGACCGCATCACCGCCAACGGCGACGTGGCCAACAAGATCGGGACCTATCAGCTGGCGGTCTGTGCCATGCACCACGGCGTGCGTTTCATGGTGGTGGCGCCGAGTTCGACCATCGACATGAGCCTGGCCAGTGGCGACGATATCCCGCTCGAAGAGCGTGACGGGCGCGAGCTGCTGGAAGTCGGCGGCAAGCGGGTGGGCGCGGATGCGGACGCCTTCAACCCGGTATTCGACGTGACACCGGCGGACCTGATCGATGCCATCGTCACCGAAAAGGGTATCGTCGAACGCCCTGACACCGCGAAACTGGCGCAGTTGATGTGCCGCAAGCGGCTGCATTGAGACAGTTTCTATCAGGCGCATCGTCTTCGAGCTGGCTCGCTTGCGCATGCAATCTTGTCGTGCCAAGAACCCTGGGCATGCAAAACACTCGTGTGGGCGCGAGCCTGTTCGCGAAGAAGCTCCTGAAACCGGTAAATCTTCTTGCATTCGAGTGCAAATTCTTCAGTCGCCGCGCTTCTAAGCCCCTCTGCTTCCGTATCAGCCTGTCACCGGTCAACTAACTACACACCATGCGCATCAGGGGGATAGGTGCGTGGCGGCTCTTGTGATAACATCCGGCGGTTTCCAGGGCTGCCTCGCGAGGCAGTCTTTACTGCGCAGATCCATGGCATAACTCGTTGATTTGTCGTAAGTCGCTGCACGGCACCTGGTCGGCAGCGGCGAGCTTCGTTCGCCTCATCCGGGCGTGACGAAGTTTCACCAGAAAAAGGAATCAGGCTTCTCATGGGCGAACTGGCCAAAGAAATCCTCCCGGTCAATATCGAAGACGAGCTGAAACAGTCCTACCTCGACTATGCGATGAGCGTAATCGTCGGGCGGGCACTGCCGGATGCGCGCGATGGCTTGAAGCCCGTGCATCGGCGCGTGCTGTACGCAATGAGCGAGCTGGGCAACGACTTCAACAAGCCGTACAAGAAATCCGCCCGTGTCGTCGGTGACGTGATCGGTAAGTATCACCCCCACGGCGACACTGCCGTGTACGACACCATCGTGCGGATGGCACAGCCGTTTTCCCTGCGCTACCTGCTGGTAGACGGCCAGGGCAACTTCGGTTCCGTGGACGGGGACAACGCCGCGGCCATGCGATACACCGAAGTGCGCATGACCAAGCTGGCCCACGAGCTGCTGGCCGACCTGCACAAGGAAACCGTGGACTGGGTGCCGAACTACGACGGCACCGAAATGATCCCGGCGGTCATGCCGACCCGTATCCCGAACCTGCTGGTCAACGGCTCCAGCGGTATCGCCGTGGGCATGGCGACCAACATCCCGCCGCACAACCTCGGTGAAGTCATCGACGGTTGCCTGGCTCTCATCGACAATCCCGAACTCACCGTCGATGAACTGATGCAGTACATTCCCGGCCCGGACTTCCCGACCGCCGCGATCATCAACGGTCGTGCCGGTATCATCGAGGCCTATCGCACCGGTCGAGGCCGCATTTACATGCGCGCCCGTTCCACCGTCGAAGACATCGACAAGGTCGGCGGCCGCCAGCAGATCGTCATCACCGAGCTCCCGTACCAACTGAACAAGGCTCGACTGATCGAGAAGATCGCCGAGCTGGTGAAAGAGAAGAAGCTCGAAGGTATCACCGAGCTGCGCGACGAGTCCGACAAGGACGGCATGCGTGTCGTGATCGAGTTGCGCCGTGGCGAAGTGCCCGAGGTGATCCTCAACAACCTCTACGCCCAGACCCAGTTGCAGAGTGTGTTCGGCATCAACATCGTTGCGCTGATCGACGGTCGTCCGCGGATCCTGAACCTCAAGGACCTGCTGGAAGCCTTCGTGCGCCATCGTCGCGAAGTGGTGACCCGCCGCACCGTATTCGAGCTTCGCAAGGCCCGCGAGCGTGGACATATCCTCGAAGGCCAGGCTGTCGCCCTGTCGAACATCGACCCGGTCATCGCCCTGATCAAGGCTTCGCCGACACCGTCGGAAGCCAAGGAAGCGCTGGTCAGCACGCCTTGGGAATCGAGCGCGGTAATGACCATGGTGGAACGCGCCGGCGCCGACTCGTGCCGGCCGGAGAACCTCGATCCGCAGTATGGCCTGCGCGACGGCAAGTACTTCCTGTCCCCGGAGCAGGCGCAAGCCATCCTGGAACTGCGCCTGCACCGCCTGACCGGCCTGGAGCACGAGAAGCTGCTGGCCGAGTACCAGGAGATCCTCAACCAGATCGGCGAGCTGATCCGCATCCTCAACAGCGCCACGCGCCTGATGGAAGTGATCCGCGAAGAGCTGGAAGTGATCCGCGCCGAGTACGGCGACGTACGCCGCACCGAGATCCTCGATGCGCGCCTGGACCTGACCCTGGGTGACATGATCCCGGAAGAAGATCGCGTGGTGACCATTTCCCATGGCGGCTACGCCAAGACCCAGCCCCTGGCCGCCTACCAGGCCCAGCGTCGCGGCGGCAAAGGCAAATCGGCTACCGGCGTCAAGGACGAGGACTACATCGCTCACCTGCTGGTTGCCAACAGCCATACCACGCTGCTGCTGTTCTCCAGCAAAGGCAAGGTCTACTGGCTCAAGACTTATGAAATCCCCGAGGCATCCCGTGCCGCGCGCGGTCGTCCGCTGGTCAACCTGCTGCCGCTGGATGATGGCGAATACATCACCACCATGCTGCCGGTGGAGGAGTACACCGAAGGTCACTATATCTTCATGGCGACTGCCAACGGCACCGTGAAGAAGACCCCGCTGGAATCGTTCAGTCGCCAGCGCAGCGTGGGCCTGATCGCCCTGGAACTGGACGAGGGCGATGTGCTGATCTCCGCGGCCATCACCGACGGCGAGCGTGAAGTCATGCTGTTTTCCGACGGCGGCAAGGTGACCCGCTTCAAGGAGTCCGATGTCCGTGCCATGGGCCGTACCGCCCGCGGTGTACGCGGCATGCGCCTGCCGGAAGGGCAGAAGCTGATCTCCATGCTGATCCCGGAAGAGGGCAGTCAGATCCTTACTGCTTCCGAGCGTGGCTACGGCAAGCGCACCGCCATCAGCGAGTTCCCGGAGTACAAGCGTGGCGGCCAGGGCGTGATCGCCATGGTCAGCAACGAGCGTAACGGCCGATTGGTCGGCGCGGTGCAGGTGCTTGATGGCGAAGAGATCATGCTGATTTCCGACCAGGGCACCCTGGTCCGTACGCGGGTCGACGAAGTCTCCAGCCTGGGTCGTAACACCCAGGGCGTGACACTGATCAAGCTGGCCAACGACGAGACGCTGGTCGGGCTTGAGCGGGTGCAAGAGCCTTCGGAAGTCGAAGGCGCGGAGCAGGAAGGCGAGGAAGACATGGCGTTCGACGGCACCCTTGGCGCCAATGTCGACGACATGGCCGACGAGCAGTCGCTCGATGCCGCCGCAGACGAAGAAGAACCGCAGGACTAAGCGGACACGCAGGGGGCGGATGAAGATTCGCCCCCTTGTTGTTTGTGATGCTGCACAGGATCGCTCCCATGCTCAGCGTCCCATGGCGCCGAGCGTCATTGGATGCACTCCCATGCAGCGCACGGGGACGATTCCGTGAAGACCGAAAGATTTAAGTGACCACCAGATCAGAGCGAGATTGGATGTGAGCAAGAGAGCCTATAACTTCTGTGCCGGCCCGGCGGCGCTTCCTGAAGCGGTCCTGAAGCGCGCCCAGGGTGAACTTCTCGACTGGCATGGCAAGGGCCTGTCTGTCATGGAAATGAGCCATCGCAGCGATGAGTTCGTGTCCATTGCCACCAAGGCCGAGCAGGACCTGCGTGATCTGCTGAACATCCCGTCCAACTACAAGGTGCTGTTCCTCCAGGGCGGTGCCAGCCAGCAGTTCGCCCAGGTTCCGCTGAACCTGCTGCCGGAAAGCGGCAAGGCCGACTACATCGATACCGGTATCTGGTCGCAGAAAGCCATCGAAGAAGCCTCGCGTTATGGTCACGTGAACGTTGCGGCCAGCGCCAAGCCCTACGATTACTTCGCCATTCCCGGGCAGAACGAGTGGAACCTGTCCAAGGACGCCGCTTACGTTCACTACGCACCGAATGAGACCATCGGCGGCCTGGAGTTCAACTGGATCCCGGAAACCGGCGATGTCCCGCTGGTCGCCGACATGTCGTCGGATATTCTCTCGCGTCCTGTGGATATCTCCCGGTTCGGCATGATCTACGCCGGTGCCCAGAAGAACATCGGTCCGAGCGGCATCCTGGTCAGCATCATTCGTGAAGACCTGCTGGGGCGCGCCCGCGCCCTGTGCCCGACCATGCTCGACTACAAGGTCGCGGCCGACAACGGCTCCATGTACAACACCCCCCCGACCCTGGCCTGGTACCTGTCCGGCCTGGTGTTCGAATGGCTGAAGGAGCAGGGCGGGGTCGAAGCCATCGGCAAGCTCAACGAAGTGAAGCAACGCACGCTCTACGACTTCATCGATGCCAGTGACCTGTACAGCAACCCGATCAACAAGACCGATCGCTCGTGGATGAACGTTCCGTTCCGCCTGGCCGACGATCGTCTCGACAAACCGTTCCTGGCAGGCGCCGAAGAACGCGGCCTGTTGAACCTCAAGGGCCACCGCTCCGTGGGTGGCATGCGTGCCTCCATCTATAACGCCGTGGACATCCATGCCGTCAATGCACTGGTGGCCTACATGGCAGAGTTCGAGAAGGAACACGGCTGATGTCAGAACAGGAACTCAAGGCGCTGCGCCTGCGCATCGATGCCCTGGACGAAAAAGTCCTGGAGTTGATCAGCGAGCGAGCACGCTGCGCCCAGGAAGTCGCTCGCGTGAAGATGGCCTCCCTGGCCGAGGGCGAAACGCCGGTGTTCTATCGTCCCGAGCGTGAGGCTCAGGTGCTCAAGCGGGTCATGGAGCGCAACAAGGGACCCTTGGGCAACGAAGAGATGGCGCGGTTGTTCCGTGAAATCATGTCCTCGTGCCTGGCACTCGAGCAGCCGTTGAAAGTCGCCTACCTGGGGCCGGAAGGTACCTTCACCCAGGCCGCCGCCATGAAGCACTTCGGCCATGCCGTCATCAGCAAGCCGATGGCGGCCATCGACGAAGTCTTCCGTGAAGTAGCGGCCGGCGCGGTGAATTTTGGCGTGGTTCCGGTGGAAAACTCCACCGAAGGCGCGGTCAACCACACGCTGGACAGCTTCCTCGAGCACGACATGGTGATCTGTGGCGAAGTGGAGTTGCGCATCCACCACCATCTGCTGGTGGGGGAAAACACCAAGACCGACAGCATCAGCCGGATCTATTCCCATGCCCAGTCCCTGGCCCAGTGCCGCAAGTGGCTGGATGCCCATTACCCGAATGTCGAGCGCGTGGCGGTATCGAGCAACGCCGAAGCGGCCAAGCGGGTCAAGGGCGAGTGGAACTCGGCGGCCATCGCCGGAGACATGGCGGCCGGTCTCTACGGCTTGACCCGTCTGGCGGAGAAAATCGAGGATCGCCCGGACAACTCCACGCGATTCCTGATGATCGGCAATCAGGAGGTTCCTCCGACTGGCGACGACAAGACGTCGATCATCGTCTCCATGAGCAACAAGCCCGGTGCACTCCATGAATTGCTGGTGCCATTCCACGACAACGGTATCGACCTGACCCGGATCGAGACCCGTCCTTCGCGCAGCGGTAAATGGACCTACGTGTTTTTCATCGATTTCGTCGGCCATCACCGCGATCCGCTGGTAAAAGGTGTGCTGGAGAAAATCAGTCAGGAAGCAGTGGCACTCAAGGTGCTGGGTTCCTACCCCAAGGCAGTTCTTTAAGGGCGGATAGCAAATGAGTGGCAACTTCCTCGCCCTGGCTCAGCCAGGCGTGCAACAACTTTCGCCTTACGTTCCGGGCAAGCCTGTGGACGAACTGGCCCGCGAGCTGAATCTGGATCCGACCCGCATCGTCAAGCTGGCGAGCAATGAAAACCCCCTGGGCGCGAGCCCCAAGGCGCTGGCGGCAATTCGCGATGAACTGGCCGATCTGACCCGTTATCCCGATGGCAACGGTTATGCCCTCAAGAGCCTGCTGGCCGAGCGCTGTGGCGTTGAATTGAGCCAGGTGACCCTGGGCAACGGTTCCAACGACATTCTTGAGCTGGTGGCGCGCGCCTACCTCGCGCCGGGCCTCAATGCCGTGTTCAGCGAGCACGCGTTCGCGGTCTACCCGATCGCGACCCAGGCCGTGGGTGCCGATGCGCATGTGGTGCCGGCCAAGGATTTCGGACACGATCTGCCGGCGATGCTGGCTGCCATCGATGCCAATACCCGGGTGGTCTTCATCGCCAACCCGAACAATCCGACCGGCACCTGGTTCGACGCCCAGGCATTGGACGACTTCCTGCAGGACGTTCCTGAGCATGTACTGGTGGTGCTGGACGAGGCATACATCGAGTATGCCGAGGGGAGCGAACTGCCCGATGGCCTGGATTTCCTCGCGGCCTACCCAAACCTGCTGGTCTCGCGCACGTTCTCCAAGGCCTACGGCCTGGCGTCGCTGCGGGTCGGCTATGGCCTGTCCACTGCCGTGGTGGCCGATGTGCTTAACCGCGTACGCCAGCCGTTCAACGTCAACAGTTTTGCCCTGGCTGCCGCATGCGCCGCGCTCCAGGATGAGGAGTACCTCGAGCAGGGTCGCCGCCTGAACGAGGCCGGCATGCAGCAGTTGGAAGCCGGCTTCCGTGAACTGGGCCTGGGCTGGATTCCCTCCAAGGGCAACTTTATCTGTGTCGACCTGGGGCGCGTTGCCGCGCCGGTGTTCCAGGAGTTGCTGCGTGAAGGAGTGATCGTGCGTCCGGTGGCTAACTACGGCCTGCCGAACCATCTGCGCGTCACCATTGGCTTGCCGGCGGAAAACAGCCGTTTCCTAGAGGCGTTGAGCAAGGTCCTGGCTTGTGGTTGATGTCACTGCGTTGCAACCTGTCGTGCCTATGATCGGTCGCCTGGTGGTGATCGGCCTGGGGCTGATCGGTGGTTCGTTCGCCAAGGGGCTGCGCGAGAGCGGTCTGTGTCGTGAAGTGGTCGGTGTCGACCTGGACCCGCAATCGCGCAAGCTGGCGGTGGAGCTTGGTGTGGTGGATCGTTGCGAGGATGACCTGGCCGCTGCTTGCCAGGGGGCCGATGTCATCCAGCTGGCGGTGCCGATCCTGGCCATGGAGAAATTGCTGGCGCGCCTGGCGATCATGGACCTGGGCGAGGCGATCCTGACCGATGTCGGCAGCGCCAAGGGTAACGTCGTGCGGGCGGCCACCGAGGCTTTCGGTGGGATGCCGGCACGGTTCGTGCCCGGTCACCCGATTGCCGGTTCCGAGCAGAGCGGCGTTGAAGCTTCCAACGCCGAACTGTTTCGCCGCCACAAGGTGATTCTGACGCCGCTGGAGCAAACCGATCCGGCTGCGCTGGCGGTGGTGGACCGTTTGTGGCGTGAGCTGGGGGCCGATGTCGAGCACATGCAGGTCGGACGGCATGATGAAGTCCTGGCCGCTACCAGCCATCTGCCGCACCTGTTGGCGTTCGGTCTGGTGGATTCATTGGCCAAACGCAATGAAAATCTCGAGATCTTCCGTTACGCTGCCGGCGGTTTCCGCGATTTCACGAGAATCGCTGGTAGCGACCCGGTCATGTGGCACGACATCTTCCTCGCCAATCGCGAAGCTGTCCTGCGCACACTCGATACATTTCGCAGCGATCTCGACGCCTTGCGCGACGCGGTCGATGCAGGGGACGGGCACCAATTGCTGGGCGTTTTCACACGCGCCAGGGTGGCCCGCGAGCATTTCAGTAAAATCCTGGCCCGTCGGGCCTATGTGGACGCTATGAATTCCAACGATCTGATTTTCCTGGCACAACCTGGTGGCTCCCTGAGTGGGCGTATTCGTGTACCGGGCGATAAATCGATTTCCCACCGCTCGATCATGCTCGGCTCCCTGGCTGAAGGCGTGACCGAGGTGGAAGGCTTCCTCGAAGGCGAAGACGCCCTGGCGACATTGCAGGCATTTCGCGACATGGGTGTGGTCATCGAAGGCCCGCATCATGGCCGCGTGACCATCCATGGGGTCGGCCTGCATGGCCTCAAGCCTGCCCCTGGACCGATCTACCTGGGCAACTCGGGTACCTCGATGCGCCTGTTGTCCGGCCTGCTGGCCGCCCAGGACTTCGACAGTGTCCTGACCGGCGACGCTTCGTTGTCCAAGCGTCCGATGAATCGGGTGGCCAATCCACTGCGGGAAATGGGTGCGGTCATCGAGACGGCGGCCGACGGGCGTCCGCCGATGACCATTCGTGGCGGCAACAAGCTCAAGGGCTTGACCTATACCATGCCGATGGCCAGCGCCCAGGTGAAATCCTGCCTGCTGCTGGCCGGTCTTTATGCCGAAGGCAAGACCACCGTCACCGAACCCGCCCCGACCCGCGATCACACCGAGCGCATGCTGCGCGGTTTCGGTTACCCGGTCACGGTCGACGGGGCCACGGCGTCCGTTGAGTCCGGTAGCAAGCTGACGGCCACCCACATCGAAGTGCCAGGCGATATCTCTTCGTCCGCGTTCTTCCTGGTGGCAGCGTCTATCGCCGAGGGCTCCGAACTGGTGCTCGAACACGTCGGCATCAACCCGACCCGTACCGGTGTGATCGATATCCTGCGCCTGATGGGCGCTGATATCACCTTGGAAAACCAGCGTGAAGTCGGTGGCGAACCCGTAGCGGACCTGCGCGTAAGAGCAGCTAAACTCAAGGGTATCGAGATTCCGGAAGCGCTGGTTCCGCTGGCGATCGACGAGTTCCCGGTGCTGTTCGTGGCGGCGGCCTGTGCAGAAGGGCGTACCGTATTGACTGGCGCCGAAGAGCTGCGGGTCAAGGAATCGGACCGTATCCAGGTGATGGCTGATGGCCTGCTGGCGCTGGGGGTCAAGTGCGAGCCGACTCCGGATGGCATCATCATCGACGGCGGCCAGATCGGCGGCGGCGAGGTTCATGGGCATGGCGACCACCGTATTGCCATGGCATTCAGCGTGGCTTCCTTGCGTGCCAGCGCACCGATCCGCATCCACGACTGTGCCAACGTCGCGACGTCGTTTCCGAACTTCCTCGCGCTGTGTGCGCAGGTCGGTATTCGAGTAGCACAAGAGGCGCAGTCGTGAAGATCAAGACACCGGTCATCACCATCGATGGCCCTAGCGGCTCGGGCAAGGGCACCGTTGCCGGGATTCTGGCCCGTCAACTGGGCTGGAACCTGCTCGACTCGGGGGCGTTGTATCGACTGCTGGCGTTCGCGGCCAGCAACCATGGCGTGGACCTGACCAACGAAGAACTGCTCAAGGCCCTGGCGGCGCATCTGGATGTGCAGTTCATCGCCGCGACCGAGGGCCAGTTGCAGCGCATCATCCTGGAAGGCGACGAAGTCAGCGATGTCATCCGTACCGAGAGCGTGGGTGCAGGCGCTTCGCAGGTTGCCGCGCTACCGGCGGTGCGCGAAGCGTTGCTGCAGCGTCAGCGGGCATTCCAGGAACCACCGGGGCTGGTGGCCGATGGTCGGGACATGGGAACGGTGGTGTTTCCGGACGCGCCATTGAAGATTTTCCTCACTGCCAGTGCGGAGGAGCGGGCTCGCCGCCGATATTTGCAGTTGAAGGGCAAGGGCGAGGATGTTAGTCTGTCGAGTCTGCTAGATGAGATCCGTGCGCGCGACGAGCGTGACACCCAGCGCGCAGTAGCCCCGCTAAAACCGGCGGCCGATGCGATACAGCT
This sequence comes from Pseudomonas sp. 7SR1, assembly GCF_900156465.1. NCBI lineage: Bacteria > Pseudomonadati > Pseudomonadota > Gammaproteobacteria > Pseudomonadales > Pseudomonadaceae > Pseudomonas > Pseudomonas sp. 7SR1. Next base: position 5,809,704 of record NZ_LT707064.1, on the reverse strand, counting down.
GGATTCCACGGAGTTGTCCATCGATCAGGTGTTGCAACGCATCATGAGCGAGATCGCCATTCGCGATATCGCCGGGTGACCAGGAAGCTCCGCAGGGGACCAGTCATAGTCCTGCGGTCTTCTTTTATATGAAACTAACCCACACCGTCTGGGGTGTGGAGCCGGGCGTATCCTTCGCCCCAATCAACAGGAATTAAAATGAGCGAAAGCTTTGCGGAACTCTTTGAAGAAAGCCTGAAAACCCTGAACCTTCAGACAGGCTCCATCATCACCGGTGTTATCGTTGATATCGACTACCAGGCTCGCTGGGTAACCGTTCACGCTGGCCTGAAGTCTGAAGCCCTCATCCCGCTGGAGCAGTTCTACAACGACGCTGGCGAGCTGAACATCAACGTCGGTGACGAAGTTCACGTTGCTCTGGACTCGGTTGAAGATGGCTTTGGCGAAACCAAGCTGTCCCGTGAGAAAGCCAAGCGCGCTGAATGCTGGATCGTTCTGGAAGCGGCTTTCGCAGCTGAGGAAGTGGTCAAGGGCGTTATCAACGGTAAGGTTAAAGGCGGCTTCACTGTCGACGTTAACGGCATCCGTGCGTTCCTGCCAGGTTCCCTGGTTGACGTCCGTCCAGTGCGCGACACCACGCACCTGGAAGGCAAAGAGCTGGAATTCAAGGTCATCAAGCTGGACCAGAAGCGCAACAACGTTGTCGTTTCCCGTCGCAGCGTCCTGGAAGCCGAAAACTCCGCCGAGCGCGAAGCTCTGCTGGAATCGCTGCAGGAAGGCCAGCAGGTCAAAGGTATCGTCAAGAACCTCACCGACTACGGCGCATTCGTCGATCTGGGTGGCGTCGATGGCCTGCTGCACATCACCGACATGGCCTGGAAGCGTATCAAGCATCCTTCGGAAATCGTCAACGTTGGCGACGAAATCGATGTCAAGGTTCTGAAGTACGATCGCGAGCGCAATCGTGTTTCCCTGGGCCTGAAGCAACTGGGCGAAGATCCATGGGTTGCTATCAAAGCCCGTTACCCAGAAGGCACTCGCGTCACCGCTCGTGTTACCAACCTGACCGACTACGGCTGCTTCGCTGAGCTGGAAGAAGGCGTTGAAGGCCTGGTACACGTTTCCGAAATGGACTGGACCAACAAGAACATCCACCCTTCGAAAGTCGTACAAGTCGGCGACGAAGTGGAAGTCATGGTTCTGGACATCGACGAAGAGCGTCGTCGTATCTCCCTGGGCATCAAGCAGTGCAAGTCGAACCCATGGGAAGACTTCTCTGGCCAGTTCAACAAGGGCGACAAGATCTCCGGCACCATCAAGTCGATCACCGATTTCGGTATCTTCATTGGTCTGGACGGCGGCATTGACGGCCTGGTTCACCTGTCCGATATCTCCTGGAACGAAGTGGGCGAAGAAGCCGTACGCCGTTTCAAGAAGGGCGACGAGCTGGACACCGTTATCCTGTCGGTTGACCCAGAGCGCGAGCGCATCTCCCTGGGCATCAAGCAACTGGAAAGCGATCCGTTCTCCGAGTACGTTCAAGAGAACGACAAAGGCGCAATCGTTAAGGGCATCGTGAAAGAAGTTGACGCCAAAGGCGCCATCATCACCTTGGCCGACGATATCGAAGCGACTCTGAAAGCCTCCGAAATCAGCCGTGACCGTATTGAAGATGCGCGTAACGTCCTGAAAGAAGGTGAAGAAGTAGAAGCCAAGATCATCAGCGTTGACCGCAAGAGTCGCGTAATCCAGCTCTCGATCAAGTCGAAGGACGTTGAGGAAGAGAAAGAAGCTATCCAGAGCCTGCGCGACAAGCCAGCTACGGATGCTCCAGTAGCGACCACCCTGGGTGACCTGCTGCGTGCTGCACAAGCGGAAAAGCAGAACTGAGTTCTGGCTTTCTGTAAAAAAGGGCGACTTCGGTCGCCCTTTTTTGTGCCCGTTGTATTCTCGGTTTTCCTGGCGTTTCGGAATGATCGCTGTCAGGTCGGCACTTGGGAAACCAACCCGCTCTTCAAATTGTCTCTTTATCAGGCGGATCAATCATCAATAGGATCTGGTTCGAGCCTGGCCCAAATGATTGGGCTCAGGATCCTGGCTCAAGGATTCGGATGAAAAAGCTTTTGCTGATAGTGGCTGTTCTGGTTATGGCGGGTTGTTCTACCAGCGCCAAGACCCATGCGGTGCGCGGTGTAAGCGGCATCGAAGTCGACTGCTCGGGGTTGGGTTCCGGGTGGGAGAAGTGCCACAAGCGCGCGGGCAGGGAGTGCAAGGGGGCGGGCTACAAGGTAATAACTCGATCTGACGATGCCAAGGATGAGGACTGGTATCCCTTCGGCTTCAATCCCGCCGGGTACTTGACCCGTACCATGCTGGTCATCTGTCGATAGTTGGAAGAGCTTGGGGTGTCTGCACCAAAAAGGGATGGTCAGATGCTCAAAAGATTTGTCAATACTTGGGCTGTTCAAATCCTTCCGGGCATGCTAAAACCTTTCGAAGCACTGATCTAGCTGCTTGATAAAGAAGGGAAAAATATGACGAAGTCGGAGTTGATCGAACGAATTGTCACCCATCAAGGGCTACTCTCATCCAAGGATGTGGAGCTGGCCATCAAGACCATGCTTGAACAAATGTCCCAGTGCCTGGCAACCGGGGATCGAATCGAGATCCGTGGCTTTGGCAGTTTTTCCTTGCATTACCGTGCTCCGCGGGTGGGGCGTAATCCCAAGACCGGGCAGTCAGTGAGCCTTGATGGGAAATTCGTACCTCATTTCAAGCCCGGCAAGGAGCTTAGGGATCGGGTAAACGAAGAGGAGGGGGATGCCCTTTAACCGCTTACTAAAACAAAGGGGGATTCATGCGGAACTTTAAACGTCTGGCGCTTGTCGTACTTGCGCTGCTCGTGGCCTCTGCTATTGTCCTGTTCGTGCTTGAAAATCATCAGCCTGTTGCGCTGCTGTTCCTGGGTTGGTCAGGGCCTCAACTTCCAGTATCAATTTTTGTGCTTCTAGCGCTTCTCGTGGGGATGGTGATCGGCCCGTTGTTCGCGTTGTTGGGGGCGCGTCGACGGTTGAAATAAAGGATGCGGGAACCCGGTAGTCTTGGAGTAAGGATCGCTGCCTACAATTTTTTCTGACTGCGGGTGTATCTGTTTGTGCTTAATTTAATCCAGTTTACCGTTGTATTCGCCGAGGCCTTGCCTGCTGTCCAGCCTCAGGATGCGTTCAGTTTGTCTGCAAGTGCAATGACAAAAAGACGAGGCGAGGCCATACATGCAAAATAAAAATACTCAAGGAAATGGCGCGGACGAGATTGATCTGTTTGAGCTTGCGCGCGGGCTTTGGGCGCAAAAATGGCTGATCATAAGTATCACGCTTTTGGTTACCGTCGGCGCCGCTGCCTATGCGTTCCTTAGCAAGCCGGTCTATGAGGCCAAGCTTTTCATCATGCCGCCTACTCAGAATGGTATTGCTGAATTGAATTACGGCCGGGGGAAGAGTACCGAGCTGGAAACATATTCAATTAAGCATGTCTACGACGTCTTTGCCCGGAATCTCCAAGCTGAATCCCTGCGTCAAAAATTCTTCAATGAAGTATATCTTCCTTCCCTTGACGAGGCTCAGCGCAAGGGGCCGCTTGATGGTATCTATGATCGTTTCTCTCGACAGCTTGTAGTCAAAGGGCCGGGTAAGGACACGCCGGATCGTTTTTCGGTCACTGTCCAAAGCGGAGACCCCGCACGGGCGACGGAATGGGCCAAGACCTATGTAAGTCGTGCCAGCGAAGCCGCCGAATCGGAGCTGATCAAGAACGTTACAGCTGAGGCTTCAGTGAGGGCGCGTAATCTGGAGCAGCGGATTGTCAGTTTGCGCGAAACCGCGCAGCGGGTGCGTGAGGACAGGATTCAGCAATTGCGTGAGGCATTGAAGATTGCAGAGGCGATTGGCTTGACTACTCCGACCATAAACTCCTCTGCCGCAGTAGATATCACCGTTGATACCGGAAATAAAATGGATTATCAGCGTGGAAGCAAGGCATTGGCTGCAGAGGTCAAGGCATTGGAGAGTCGAGCCTCCGACGATGCTTTCATACCTGATTTGCGTCCGCTTCAGATGCGCTACAGTTTCTATAAAAAACTGAATATAGATCCGGAAAGTATCTCGGTGTATCGTCAGGATGGTAGCGTTGAAGTGCCGGAAAGTCCGATCAAGCCCAGGAAGGCTCTAATAATGGCCTTAGGTGCTGTTTTTGGCTTCATATTAGCCGGATTTATTGCATTGATTCGTTTTGTAGTCAATCGCGATACTCGCACTATAAACCAAGGATGAAGTTCTATTTTGAGGATAGGTGGTAGCGACAAGCGTCTCCTGCCTCCGGAAAGGATTAGCCTGCCGTCCCGAAGCGGCGGGCTTATTTTTTTAGGGGGGGGGGTATGGGCTCGCATGGTATCGGTAGTGCACTTGTGTTCAGGCGTTTCCCTGTAGTGGGGTTATTCCCTATCCCGTTCGAGCAACAGGGCTGAGCTCGGTCCGGTTGTTTTATCTACGTAATTGTCCGGGGTCATGCAGCGTGTCTTTTGGCAAGCGTATAATCCCGCAGGCATGTGTCGTTGTATGCTCGACAGGTATGGCATCCGCTGGAGCTGTTGGTAGGAAGGCGGAAAAGTCGGACCTTAGTGATGTCTGTCGGGAGCAGCATCGCATATATCGTAAAGATGACTATGGGCAAGGGCTAGGATTATGTTGAGTAAATATAAGATCATGCGCGGTTTGTTTAAGCGCAGGTCAGTCAGGATATTGATCTGGAATGTGGTTGCTTTATTCAATAAAAAGCGTTTGGAGAGGTTTTGTAAGGAGCAGTTGGCGCGTCGGCATGAGTCGTTTGTTGAGTTTGATTCGAACTCCATCGGTCCTGTAGTTGCAGAGCTGGAAGCAAGCGGTGCAATGGTTGGGCCTAAGTTACCCGCCGATACAGTTCAGTATCTTCTGAGTTATTCTGAGAACCACCCTTGCTTTGCTGATAGGGATCAAACAAAGGGATTCTACCTGAAGGATAGAGAAAAGGCAGAGGCATTGTTAGGCAAAGAACTTCTGTTGGCGCAGTATTTCAGTGCCGAGCAAGATGCCGTGATTGCCAGGATCGCGAACGATCCGTACTTGCTTTCCATTGCCGCCCGTTATCTTAAAGTTCCGCCAAAGTTGATGAGTGTCAATATGTGGTGGACATTCCCGGTTGATGCAAGTGCGGAAGACAGGGCGCGTCATGCACATGTATTTCATTTTGATCTAGATGATCTTAAATTTGTTAAATTCTTTTTTTATTTGACCGATGTGGATGAACAAGCCGGTCCCCATGTTTATGTCAAAACATCGAATCGAGAAATTAGATATAAAACTCCGCTGTTCAAGTCGCGTCGTTTTACGGATGATGAAATTGTTGCAGGCTACGGGGCGGAGAATATAATTGAAGTGTTAGGCCCTGCCGGGACATGTTTGATAGAGGATACGATTACTGTACATAAAGGTGTCACTCCCATCTCTCGCGCCAGACTTATGCTTCAGTTTGAATACTCAATTAATACTTATTCGGAAATTAGCTGTGTCGGCGATAGGGATGCTCAAAAAATATTCGTTTAGGCTACGGGCATGGGCATATCTTCTATTTGCCGGCGCTGCCTCTATGATTGCGGCATTGAAAGGCTTCGCCTATGCTCATCTTCTTTCTGCGGATCAATATGCTCAAGTAAATTACTATCTATTGATGGTCGGCCTGGGTGTGCTTGTTGTCGGATCGGGTGTGATAATAAAATGTCATGCTGAAATGCCGCTACTTGTGGGGGATGAAGAGAGACTTTCTGAATTTTCCGCCCATGCGAAGTGGTTTGGTGGCGGCTCTTGGGTAGTGGGGCTTGTCGCGTTGCTTGGGTATGGCTTTTGGTCGGCGGCGCCATTAACCATATTTCTGTTGTCGCTTGTGCAAGTCCTAGTCTTCTTTATTTTTACCGTTGACTTGATGGTCATAAAGAGCCGAAAGGACTTTGTCGGCTATGCGAGACGGTTGTTCTATCGCAATATGTGGGTGGCTATCGCAGGCTTGTGGGTGGGCTACGTCACTGAAGATGCCATATTTGCAATCCAGGCCGAAGTCTGTACTGGGCTTGTTCTCTGTTTTCGCTCGCTTTTATTTTGGCTTGTCGGTGCTAAATTTCCTGATATGGATTTTGTGGTTGATTGCCTGAAGTTTGTCCCTGTTACTTGCATAGGGGCATTTATGCAGTATGTGGATAGGGTGTTTGCTGCTTATTTCATGGATGCGGGCGGGTTTTCCAGGTTTTCTTATCTTTCTTTGGTTGTAATGGTTGGGCTTTCGATACAACAGCTAATCAATACTCGGGTAATCACGTTGCTTCCGCACATCTGTCAGGCCGATCCTAAAGCAGGGTTTAGGTATGTTGTCCGAATTTCCTTTTTAGTGTGTCTACTCTTGTCGGTAATGTTGCTGTGTCTGTTATGGCTTTTGCAAACTCCTTGGTTTGCAGCATCCTGGCTTGATGTTGGTGTTGACGTAAGTGCTGTTTTTTGGTTTTTCGCTGTTCTGCGTTCGGCAGACTTCTATTCTTCCTACTTATTGGTAATGTCGCAAAGAAACAAATTGCTGATCATTCAGGTGGCTGCACTTGGTTTTTTTGCTGTTTTGATGATTGTGTATAACGCATGGTTTGCTTCTGACGACTTATTGGCATATGTGTCATTGATGAGTGGCGGTTTTTTTGTAATGTTGATGCTGTTGGTTTACACCTCTTGGAGAGTAAGCATTGTTAAAAAGAATATTTGACGGTATATGCACTCGATTTCGTGTGCTGCACCTGTTTTTTTTGGCTTTATCAAAAAGATCCTTGCTATCGCCTTTTGCGCGAGTCTCCAGGCGAGGGAGTATCGCGATAGGTCGCCATACGACTGTTCGAAAGGCGCTATTGAATGCTGGCACGGGTAGCATTCGATTAAACGATAAAGTATGGCTAAATGATGGCGTTGAGCTATCGGCATTGACCGGGATTTCCATCGATGCAGGAACAACAATTCAGCGCAACGTCACTATCAATGGAGACGTTACAATTGGTAAAGAATGTCTTCTGGCGCCGAATATTTTCATTTCATCCACCTCGCACGTGCATGACCGGTATGCGGGGGTGAATATCCGCGAGCAGGAGCGCAGGATCGCCCGTGAAGATTTTCTGGCGCACTACAATAAGCCGATCGAGATCGGTGACGATGTCTGGATTGGCGCGAATGCGGTTATAATGCCCGGTGTTAAAATTGAATCGCATGCCATTGTCGGTGCGAATTCCGTGGTGACCAAGGATGTTCCGCTAGGGGCGATAGTCGTAGGTGGTCCTGCAAAAATAATCAAGTTTCGCTTTGGGTTTGAGGGCGTCTAGATGTTGAGTAATAAAACGATTTTGGTTACTGGCGGTACCGGTTCTTTCGGTAATACATTTGTGCCGATGACCCTGGCCAAATATAACCCCAAGAAAATCATTATCTTCTCCAGGGATGAGATGAAACAGTGGGACATGGCGAAGAAGTTCGAAGGCGATTCACGCGTTCGCTTCTTTATCGGCGACGTTCGCGACAAGGAACGCCTTTATCGTGCCCTTGATGGCGTTGACTATGTTGTGCACGCCGCTGCTACAAAGATCGTACCGACTGCTGAATACAATCCATTCGAGTGCATCAAGACTAACATCAATGGCGCCATGAATCTGATCGACGCTTGTATCGACAAGGGCATCAAGCGTGTCGTGGCCCTATCCACAGACAAAGCTAGCAGCCCAATCAATCTATACGGAGCTACCAAGCTGGCGTCCGATAAGTTGTTTGTCGCCGGCAACTCTTACGCAGGCGGTCATGAGACCCGTATGGCTGTCGTGCGTTACGGTAATGTCATGGGATCGCGCGGCTCAGTGATTCCGTTCTTCATGTCGATCAAGGACAAAGGCGAGCTGCCGATCACTGATGAGCGCATGACTCGCTTCATGATCTCTCTGGAGGAAGGCGTTGAGTTGGTTTGGCATGCCTTTGAAGACATGGAAGGTGGTGAGATTTATGTGAAAAAAATCCCATCGATGAAGGTCATCGATCTTGCTCGTGTCGTAGCTCCCGACGCCAAGCAGAAAATCGTCGGTATTCGTCCTGGTGAGAAGCTTCACGAACAAATGATCAGTGCCGAGGACTCTTATTACACCTACGAGTACCCAGAGCACTTCAAGATACTACCTGTGATCAACGAATGGGCAACCTGCCCGAACCGCATCAAGGATGGCAAGAAGGTGCCGGAAGGATTTGTCTATTCAAGCGATAACAACACCGAATGGATGAGCGACGAGGAGCTGCGTAACTGGATTGCTCTTAACGAAGCCAAAATCGGGAGCATCTGATTCATGATTCCATACGGTCGCCAGGATATTACTCAAGCGGACATCGATTCGGTGGTGAGGGTTTTACAGTCCGACTACCTTACCCAAGGTCCCATGGTTCCGCGCTTCGAGCAACAAGTTGCCGCCCATGTAGGGGCTAATCATGCGCTGGCGGTAAATAGTGCTACATCTGCACTTCATATCGCATGCCTCGCCTTGGGGTTGGGCCCTGGTGACCGTCTATGGACAAGTCCTATTACTTTCGTTGCCTCTGCTAACTGTGGATTGTATTGCGGTGCAATAGTAGATTTTGTCGACATCGACCAACGCACCTACAATCTTTGCCCTTTGGCGTTGAAGCGTAAGCTGGAACTGGCTGAAAAAGAAGGTACCTTGCCCAAGGTGGTTGTACCGGTTCATCTTTCTGGACAGCCATGCGATATGCAAGCCATCCATGAGCTGGCTAAGCATTATGGCTTCAAGATAATTGAAGATGCTTCTCATGCCATTGGTGGAAAGTATAAGAACGAGTACATCGGAAACGGCAGATACAGCGATATCACGGTATTCAGTTTTCATCCGGTCAAGATTATTACCACTGCCGAAGGTGGGATCGCTTTAACCAACGATGCTGAACTCGCAGGCAAAATGGCGTTGTTGCGTAGCCATGGAATCACCCGCGATTCGGACCTGATGACACACGAAGCGGATGGCCCATGGTATTACCAGCAAATTGACCTGGGTTTCAATTATCGGATGACTGAGCTGCAGGCGGCGCTTGGCATCAGCCAGATGGAGCGTCTGGACCAATACGTCGCCCGGCGTCACAAGTTGGCCGCTCGCTACAATGACTTGCTGGCAGCATTGCCCGTGGTGACTCCTTGGCAACATGCTGACAGTTATTCCGGACTTCATCTCTACGTGATTCGCCTGGAGCTGGACAAAATAGGAAAAAGTCACCGCGAGGTTTTCGACTCCCTCCGTGAGCAAGGAATTGGAGTGAACTTGCACTATATTCCAGTGCATACACAGCCGTATTACGCGCGAATGGGTTTCAAGCCCGAGGACTTTCCTATGGCTCAGGATTACTACCGCGAAGCTATTAGCATTCCGATGTTTCAGACAATGAGCGATGAACAACAGGATCAGGTTGTCGCCGCTATCAAAAAGGCCCTGGGCGCATGAGATTGGCTGTCATCCCTGCCCGAGGTGGCAGTAAGCGTATCCCGCGAAAAAACATCAAAATGTTTTGCGGCAAGCCCATGATCGCTTGGTCAATAAAAGCAGCACTTGATAGTGGTTGCTTCGATAAAGTCATTGTATCAACTGACGATGAGGAAATTGCAGGGATCGCTCGCACGTACGGCGCAGATACACCCTTCATGCGTCCAGCTGAGCTCTCTGATGATTACACCGGTACCATACCAGTCATGCAGCATGCCATTAAACAGCTTCAGGCTGAGGGGGCCGACGCCCATCAGGTTTGTTGCCTCTATGCGACCGCGCCTTTTGTAACCGCTGAAGATCTAAGGAAAGGTTTGGCTATACTTGAGCAAACCCGAAGTCAGTACGCGTTTTCGGTTACCAGCTACGCGTTTCCTATTCAAAGAGCGGTTCGCTTGACTGAGTCGGGGCGCGTCGAAATGTTCAACGCCGAATATTTCAACACCCGCTCTCAAGATCTTGAAGAAAGTTATCACGATGCCGGGCAGTTCTACTGGGGCCTTGCCAACGCATGGCTGACTGGAAAAATGATATTTACACCCGAATCCACAGCGGTGTTACTGCCACGTTATCGGGTTCAGGATATTGATACCCCGGAAGATTGGATACGTGCGGAGTGGATGTACAAGGCTTTGGAAGCGGAGAAGGGGCTGTCGTGAACGGCCTGAAAGTGGTGTTTCGGGCAGATGCTTCGCTGCAGATTGGCAGTGGGCATGTTATGCGCTGTCTTACTCTGGCTGACGCGTTGAGAAAGCAAGGTGCCGAGTGTCACTTCATTTGTCGAGAGCACCCCGGAAATCTCATAGACGTTATACGTGAAAGAGGCTTCTCGGTATATATATTGCCGTCTGGTAACTTGCTCGAATACATAACGAAAACATGTGGTGATACACATCATTGGCACTGGTTGGGTGTTTCACAAGAGCGTGATGCAGAGCAGTGCTCAAGTTTACTAGATAATCTAAAACCTCATTGGTTGATTGTTGATCATTATGCCCTTGATGTCACTTGGGAGCTTATGCTTAAAAGGGGGGGGCTAAGGTTATTTGTGATCGATGACTTGGCTGATCGGAAACATGTCTGCGATATTTTGTTGGATCAGACTTTCGGGCGAAAGATCGAGGACTATGATTCGCTATTGCCGCCCAGTTGTATTGCATTGTGTGGCTCAAAATATGCTCTGCTCCGTCCTGAATTTGCGAGATTGCGATCTTATAGTTTGAGTCGGCGAACTGATTATAGTTTTAATTCAATATTAATCACCTTGGGGGGGGTTGATAAAGATAATGTCACGCGTAAAATTTTAGAGCAGTTGAAGATGACGGTGTTGCCTTATGATTGCCGCATCATCGTTGTAATGGGTGCCACTGCTCCTTGGCTAAATGATATTCAACAGTTTGCTAGTACAATGCCTTGGTTTACCGAAGTAAGGGTGAATGTCAATGATATGGCGCAGTTAATGGCGGATAGCGATTTTTCAGTTGGCGCTGCTGGAGCCACATCTTGGGAGCGTTGTTGTTTGGGAGTTCCCACCGCCATGTTGGTTCTGGCGGATAATCAGAAGTTTGCAGCGAATCTATTGGTCCGGGCAAAAGCGGTGGAATTGGTGGATACGGAGTCTCCAGCCCAGTTGGCTAATGTCATCGATAAGGCTGTCAGGAGACCGGAGTTTTTGAAGTCGTTAAGTGAACACTCAAGTTCTATCACTGATGGAGCTGGTTGTGAGCTTGTTATAAGAACCATAACTGACGTCGGTGCTATCGATGGTTATAAAGACAGAGGCTTTCGGTAAGCTTCGTGAAATTGCCGCCAGCGAGTTGGAGCTGATGCTCGCATGGCGAAATGCGCCAAATATTCGAGCGAATATGTATACAAGGCATGAAATCAGCCTTGAGGAACACTTGGCTTGGTGGGCACGTGTTCAGCTCCGCGATGATCAATTATATTTTATGTATGAGATCAACGGTAAGCCCATGGGTATCGTTGGGTTTAATGATCTTAGCATTACGAACGCCGTTTCGTCATGGGCATTCTATGCGGCTCCTGAGGCGCCAAAAGGCACAGGGAGTAAAATGGAATTTCTTGCCTTGGATTATGCATTTAATGATATGCGTCTGCATAAGCTGGTGTGCGAAGTTCTTGCTTTCAATGAGTCGGTTATAAAGCTTCATAAGAAGTTTAACTTCCAGGTTGAGGGAGTTCTGCGTGAGCATCACTTAATTGATGGGCGATACGTCGATGTATTTCGGCTTGGTATCCTCTCGCGGGAGTGGGAGTCTCATAGGCCGGTGATCTATGAAAAGCTGGTTAAACTATCTAGGAGCTGAATATGAAGCCAGTAATTTCCGTCGCTGGACGTAAAATAGGTGTTGATTATCCTCCTTATGTAATTGCTGAGCTTTCTGCTAATCATAATGGGGTGTTTGAAACTGCGCGCAATATAATTGAGTCTGCAAAAAAAAATGGCGCGGATGCGGTAAAACTGCAAACTTATACGGCGGACACCATAACTCTGAACTCAAGTGCTCCAGAGTTTCAAATAAAGGGAGGGTTGTGGGGTGGCAAATCTCTTTACGAACTATATCTCGAGGCTCAAATGCCTTGGGAGTGGCATGCTCCATTATTTGAATATGCCAAGAAACTGGATATCACAATCTTCAGTTCGCCCTTTGATAATACTGCGGTCGACCTCCTAGAGACTCTTGGGGCGCCAGCTTATAAAATTGCTTCTTTCGAAGCAGTCGATTTGCCTCTGATTAAATACGTGGCCAGCACGGGCAAGCCAATGATTATCTCGACCGGTATGGCGGATGCTGAGGAAATTGCGGAAGCCATTGAGGCCGCTCATGATGGTGGTTGCAAGGAATTGGCCATTCTTCACTGCGTTAGTGGCTATCCTGCGCCTGCGCATGATTATAATTTGCGTACCATACCAGACATGATTCAACGTCATGGGCTGGTAACAGGCTTGTCCGATCATACTTTGGACAATACTACGGCAATTACCAGCGTTGCGCTCGGAGCGTCGATCATTGAGAAACACTTTACTCTGGACCGGAGTGGCGGTGGACCCGATGATAGTTTTTCACTCGAGCCATCTGAGCTCATGGCGCTATGCAGGGACAGTAAGACAGCATGGGCGGCGCTGGGTAAGATTGATTACGGTCGTAAATCGAGTGAGCAAGGAAACGTGCAATTTCGGCGATCTTTATACGTTGTAGAGGATATTGCCAAGGGCGAGGCAATAACCCTTAGAAATGTGAGAAGTGTTCGTCCAGGTTATGGATTGGCCCCTAAGCATTTAGAGGGGGTTCTAGGCAAAGTGGCGTCTGTGGATATTAAGAGAAATACGCCATTAAGTTATGATCTCCTAAAATAAAGCAGCGTTAAACTGGGGGGGGTGGTAGGGTTGATTATCACAAAAAGAGATTTGTGGCAGATATTGTCTCCCGTCATAATAATTTCAATGGTGGCGCTTTTTTTTCTTGTCTTGGAGCTCTCTATTCCCTTTACCTCTGCTTTTGCGGATGTATATCCGGCTTATGGCATATACGCGTTATTTTATATCTCGCTTATCTTGTCCTACCTTGTTCTATCGCTAGGTTTATATGCGGCCAGTCCTTGCGTAGTCCGAAAAGAAGCGCGGCGGCCACCGCATCACCTGTACCTGGTGATGCGGTTTTCCTGCTGGATATCAATAGTGGGGCTGATATTTTTAATCATAGACAGGTCTTTATATCAGGGGGTGGATTTTATCAATGATAACTTTGTTGAGATTAGGGCTCGTTTAAACAGTGAAAGGGGGGAAGGGCAGGGGGTTTCGTCTATTTTTAGTGTGGCGGGCAATCTGTTGCAGTTTTGGTATTACTTCGCTTTTATTTTTTTGATTTATTATTACGAATTTTTTTCTACCAGCCAAAGGCGCGTCTTGAGTGGGCTTATTGTTTTTTCGCTATTGACGGGTTCGTATATTTTAGGCGGGCGCTCATTAATAGGTGTCTTGGCTGTGAGTTTTGTTGCAGTAATCATTGCGCGCGGAAGCTCTGGTCGTGAAGTGTATTCGGAATTTTTTAAGGTCAGATCTTTGAGTTGGATTTTGCTTGTCGGGTTTTTGTGCTTGATGGTAATTATGTATGTTTTCTACGCTCGTGCCTCTGTCGGAGGAAACGACTCAGAAGCATATTTGAATAGTTTTGTGGATCATTTGCATGGAGTTAAAACTCAATCCTATGACGCTTGCAGTAGTGGAGTGTTATGTGATCTGAAGAATTATCTGTTGTTAACTGCGCTTTACGTCGCTCACACTTTTTGGGTGCTTTCTGAAAATATCCAATATCTGCCCTCGGACGCAGGTGGATCTGCTTTGTGGGGTGGATTGCTTTTGCTGTGTTCAAAAATTTTTGGTTCTGCGGGCGGGGATTATCAATACGCGGGGTTATTTAATTCGCTGCCTGGTTCGATTTACTATGAGTATGGCGGGCTTGGTGTTGCTGTAGGCGCTCTTCTTTTTGGAGTGGGGCTTTCTTATATGAATTTTCTGCTGTTGCGTTATACAGGAGTATTTAAAGTTGTTTTTTATGTGGCTTTACTTGATACTCTGTTGGTGTCTCCTGTTCTGTCGTCGCTCAATGTGATTATGTTTATATTTGTGCTGGCCTCGCTGTGTGCTGTGAGTTTGATATATGTTTTTATTTGCTCGATAAAAAAAGGAGTACGGCTCTAATGAGAGTTGGTCTTGTGAATATGTTCTCGTTTAGACCTCATGTCGAGCATTTGTATTATCTGGCCACGATTCTCGCTAAGGGTGGGCATGAGACATTTTTTCTTACTTGTGATGGCGCCGTTAGTAACTGTTATTCGCGAGCTATAAAGGGTAAGCGTAAACTGGTCGAATGCCCCAAGTGCATTTTGGGTGGGGTGAGAAGCTTTCCTGTCGAGAATATCACTTCTATCGGGAGCAGTTCTGCAACCTTAAGCGTTAAAGTACTGGATGACTTGGCTCTATCTAGCTCGTGTACACTAAACCGAACCGAGTCTGAAGCTGAGTGGAACGAGCCTCAGGTTGTCGCTGTCCGTGAAAGTCTGCATCAGCCTGTCAATAAGGTATATCAAAGTGCGTTGCGTTGGATCGAGGAGAAAAAGCTTGATGCGGTCATATGTTTCAATGGGCGCATGGATCTCACTCGGGCAGTAACGTATGCTTGCGAACAGAAGAATATACCTTATGTGACGCATGAAAGGACTTGGTTCGGTGATGGGCTTCAGTTAATACCCAACGCGAACTGCTTGTCTCTTAGAGCGTTGGGCGACATGGTTAAGGACTACGATGATAGACCTCTAACCGGAGAACAGGCGAAACTTGCCGGGCGACTTGCAGGGGAACGTTTTCTACAAAGGAACTCGCTTGAATGGCGACTGTACAATAAGAATCCAGAGCCCGCCCCTTGGCCATTGAGTGGTAATGGCCCCAGGGTTCTGATTATCCCTAGCAGCAAGAATGAGTTCGCCGGCCATGATGAGTGGCAGACGGCCTGGGAGGATAATACAAAAGCCTTGGACGATTTGTTTGAAGCCTTTTCGATCAAACCTGAGCAGGTAGTCGTCCGCTGCCATCCGAATTGGGCTGAAAATATTGGCAAGGCCGTAGGTGATCGTTCGCTGGCCCTCTACAAGAACTGGGCTGAAAGAAACGATATCTATTGTATTTCCAGTGAACAGAAAGCGAGCACCTATGACCTCATTCAGCAGGCTGACATCGTTGTCCTGAACGGTGGTAGCTCGGCGGTGGAAGCAGGGGTTTGCGGTAAACAAGTCATATGCCTGGGGCCGTCGACTTATCAGGAGGCTGGATTCGTCAGAGTCTTTCGAAATAAGGACTCCTTATATGCGGCTGATGCGCTCATCCCCCTTGATCCTGATATGGTCATTCGCAAGACGCTACGCTTTCTCTACCTGAGGTCTCATCGGTTTGCTCAGTTTGTTGAATATGTTCGAGCGTTGGAAACCACGCGTTATGAATATTTCGACGGGGCCGATCCCGAGCGTCTTATTTCAATGTTGAAAACGGGCAAGATGACGGCCGATGACACTTCGTTTTCCGACGACCAGCGGGATGAGGACGACGTTGTCATGGCTTTGAAGAATAAAGAGTGGGATAAACTGGCGAGCCATACGGTCGAACGTGTCAAGCTCAAACCGCTTGCGATTCAGCGCCGATTTGGATTGCGTTGGGTTGATAATGTCAGGGCTAAAATGCCAAGAGGAGATAGAGGTTGAGTGAGTTAGCTGGGGAACTGGTTTCTGTCATCATGCCGTCCTATAACGCGGAGGCGTTGATAGCGAGATCAATACAGTCTGTGATCGATCAGGCCTATGATAATTGGGAGCTGATTGTTATAGATGACTGCTCGAAGGACTCGACTCGCCAGGTTGTCCAGTCATTTGTAGAAAAAGACGCAAGGATCAAGCTGATTTCTCTAGAGCGTAATAACGGTGCTCCTGCGGCACCGAGAAACATAGGTGTTAGGCATGCAACTGGTCCTTGGATCGCTTTTTTGGATGCGGATGATATTTGGCATCCTCAGAAACTAAAGTTGCAGATGGAAGCACTTGAAAAGAGCGGTGTGGATTTTTGCTGCACGCAAATGAAGGATTTTATCGACGATACGCTGCTGTCCTTTCCGAAGGTCGAAAACGTCGGTTGTGAGCGGATCAGCTTCGCTAAGCAGCAGCTCAAGGGACGAATCCCGACGTCGAGTGTCGTTCTAAAGAAAGAAATCATGCTGCGTTTCCCTTTCAACGAAGATATCCGTTACAAGGCCGTCGAAGATTATCATTGCTGGCTGAGAGTGCATGAAGCAATAGGCGATAGTATAAAATTGTCCTATCCACTCTTAAATTATCGGCGAATTGCCGGTCAGATATCCGGTTCAAAAAAATACATGCTGGAACGTATGTACATGGTGCACAAGGAGTACCCCGGAACCTCCAGTGCCCACGCAGCGCTTTATACCCTCACCCACGCGTTGGGTGGATTTTACTATCGAATTTTGAGGAAGGGACTATGAAACGTGTAATGGTAACTGGCGGAGCGGGTTTCCTGGGGTCTCATTTGTGCGAGCGGCTCTTGGAGCAGGGGGCCGAAGTACTGTGTGTTGATAACTTCTATACCGGGGCGAAGCGCAATATCGCTCACTTGTTATCCAATCCCTATTTTGAATTGCTTCGTCATGACGTCACGTTTCCATTGCATGTGGAGGTTGACGAGATATATAACTTGGCGTGTCCTGCCTCACCTGTACATTATCAGTTCGACCCGGTGCAGACATTAAAGACCAGTGTGCACGGCGCGATCAATATGCTTGGCCTCGCCAAGCGTACCAAGGCCAAGATATTCCAGGCCTCCACCAGTGAGGTCTACGGCGATCCCGAGGTTCATCCCCAACCTGAATCCTATTGGGGAAAGGTAAACCCTATCGGGATCCGTTCGTGCTATGACGAGGGTAAGCGTTGCGCTGAAACCCTGTTCTCCGATTACCACCGACAGCACAACGTGCGTATTAAAATTGCGCGTATTTTCAATACCTATGGTCCGCGCATGCACCCAAATGACGGGAGGGTCGTGAGTAACTTTATCGTTCAGGCCCTTCGTGGCGAAGACATTACTATTTATGGCGAAGGGCAGCAGACGCGTAGCTTCTGTTACGTCGATGATCTGGTGGAAGGCTTTCTTCGGCTGATGAATACTTCGGATGAGGTTACCGGACCGGTCAACCTGGGCAATCCGGGGGAATTCACGATCAGGCAGTTGGCAGAACGAGTCCTTGAATTAGTTGGCTCAAACTCGAAGCTTGTTTTTCAACCATTGCCTCAAGACGATCCACAGCAGCGACAACCAGACATTAGCTATGCCAAGGAAATTCTAGATTGGCAACCAACTATCATGCTTGATCAAGGTTTGGAAAAAACGATTAGGTATTTTGATAGTCTGCTGTCTGAAAAATAAATAAAAGTTGGTGTCGATGAAAATTACAGTATTTGGTAGTGGGTATGTTGGGCTGGTCACCGGTGCTTGTCTGGCGGATGTCGGGCATTCGGTGATTTGCATTGATATCAACAAGGAAAAAATTGATGCCTTGAATAGGGGTGTTATACCCATCTACGAGCCCGGCTTGGACGAACTCATCCTTAATAATGTTCAGGCTGGACGATTGAAGTTTTCAACCGATGCCGTAGAAGGTGTTGAGCACGGTTATCTGCAATTTATCGCAGTTGGAACCCCACCGGATGAGGATGGTAAGGCGGATCTTCAGTATGTTTTGGCGGTTGCCAGAAGCATCGGCCAATATATGAACAGCGATAAGCTGATTATCGATAAGTCAACTGTTCCGGTGGGTACTGCTGACCGGGTAAAAGCTGTCGTTCAAGAGCAGCTCGATGCGAGGAATAAGGTCATTGATTTCAATGTTTGCTCCAATCCTGAATTTCTCAAGGAAGGGGCTGCGATTGACGATTTTACAAAAGGACCTCGAATTATAGTGGGCACTGATTCGGAAAAAGTTGCTGATGCGATGCGACAGTGTTACGCGCCGTATAATCGCAATCATGACAAAATCATGTTCATGGATATCCGTTCTGCGGAGTTGACTAAGTACGCGGCCAACTCGATGTTGGCTACCAAAATCAGTTTCATGAACGAATTGGCAAACTTGGCCGAATGTCTTGATGCGGATATAGAAAGCGTTCGTCTGGGTATCGGATCTGACCCAAGAATTGGCTACCACTTCATTTATCCTGGGTGCGGCTACGGTGGCTCCTGTTTTCCCAAGGATGTTCAGGCGCTTGCCCGGACGGCTCAGGAAGTCGGTTATGACCCTGAATTGTTATTGGCTGTCGAGGCGGTCAATAACCGCCAGAAAGAAGTATTGTTCAAAAAGCTGACTCAGGCGTTCGATGGACAACTAAAGGGGAAGTGCATTGCGCTGTGGGGCTTGGCGTTCAAGCCAAACACGGATGATATGCGAGACGCCCCTAGTCGGACATTAATGGAAGCCTTGTGGAGCGCTGGGGCATCGGTCAGGGCTCATGATCCGGAAGCGATGGAAGAATGTAGGCGGATCTATGGCGTTCGCGACGATCTGGTACTGTGCCACTCGCGGGAAGATGCTGTTGACGGTGCCGATGCCCTGGTGATTTGTACTGAATGGAAAGCGTACCGGGCACTCGAACCTGAATGGCTTAAAAAAGTCTTGCGTTACCCCATTGTCGTGGATGGCCGAAACGTCTTCAATCCGGATGATATGGCGCAGGCTGGACTTCTGTACTTTGCTATCGGACGAGGACTTTCCGGCCGTGACTGTCAATAATCATAAAGATGTGCGAAAGGTTCTCATAACTGGAGCTAACGGGTTTATTGGCAGAGCGTTGTGCCACAGACTCCTGAGTAGCGGTTATGAAGTATATGCCGTTGTCCGAAAATTGGCTGATCCGATCGATCATGTCAATTATCTGTTGGCTGACCTTGAACATTCCTATGATTTAGATATTGCAGCACTGGATATCGATGCTGTTGTTCACCTGGCTGGCCGTGCCCATATTCTGGGTGAGCAACATGTGGATGCTATCGAGCGCTATCGTGCCGCTAATTGCGAGGCAACGGTACGTTTGGCTCAATTGGCTGTCACAGCGAATATTCGACGTTTCGTATTTGTCAGTTCGATAGGTGTCAACGGCTCGGAAACCGGCGCGGCGGCCTTTGACGAACAATCGGACGCACATCCGCATGCAGATTACGCTGTTTCGAAACATGAGGCAGAGTTGCAACTTAAAACGCTGTTGGGCACATCCTCCGTCGAGCTTGTTGTGGTCCGTCCACCGTTAGTCTATGACGCGGATGCACCGGGTAACTTTGCCAGGCTGTTACGTCTGGTTGGTAGCGGGCTGCCACTTCCTTTTGCAGCGGTGACGAACAGGAGAAGCATGATATCGCTTGGGAACCTGGTGGGGTTCCTGGAGCTATGTGTGAAGCACCCAAATGCCGCTCAGGAGCTTTTTCTCGTCGCCGATGAATGTGATCTATCCACGGCAGAGATAGTAAGGCTTTTAGCGCAGGGCATGAGCAAACGGCCACGTATGTTTCCTGTTCCGGAGCGCCTGGTTTCGTTCGCCGCTAATCTGATAGGCCGTCAAAACTTGTACGTTCAACTCTATTGTTCGTTGCGTATCAGCTCGGACAAGGCGAGGCGTCTATTAGGATGGCATCCAGAGGAAGACGGGCGGGATGCGCTGATCAAGGCAGGTCGCGATTGGCTTGAAAAGCGCTCTGGTTGAGACGTTGATATTTCAAGACTCGTTTAAATGGACTCAGGTCGGATGTTCATATGACTGCTATGTTTCTGTTATTGCTGCTGATTGTTTGTTTTTCCTGCGTGTTGACCTGGCTGCTGCGCCGTTATGCGCTTGTCCGGAGTATCATTGACATTCCTAACGCCCGCAGTTCGCACACGGTGCCAACTCCCCGAGGTGGTGGTGTAGCGATTGTTCTCAGCTTTCTCTTGGTTCTGCCCGTCTTGGCAGTTGCCGATTTCCTGCCATGGTCGACCATGTGGGCGATGCTTGGGGCGGGGGCAGGGATTGCCGTGCTCGGCTTCCTGGATGACCATGGTCATATTGCGGCTCGCTGGCGATTGCTAGGGCATTTTGCCGCTGCATCATGGGCATTGATATGGTTAGGCGGCTTTCCGGTCATTACATTGTTAGGAGCGGACTTCCAACTGGCATGGTTCGGACATGTCCTGGCGGCCTTTTATCTGGTCTGGATGCTTAACCTCTACAATTTCATGGACGGAATTGACGGTATTGCCAGCGTCGAAGCGATTTGCGCTTGCCTTGGGGCATGCCTACTTTATTGGTTGGGTGGTTTTGAAAGCCTGATCGTGGCTCCGTTGTTGCTTGCAACGGCAGTCGCGGGTTTCCTGTACTGGAATTTTCCTCCCGCACGTATTTTCATGGGCGATGCAGGAAGCGGGTTTCTTGGCATCATCCTGGGGCTGCTGTCCCTGCAGGCGGCCTGGGTTTCGCCTAAGTTGCTGTGGGTCTGGTTGATTTTGCTAGGGGTCTTTATTGTCGATGCGACCGTTACTTTGATACGACGCTTGCTGCGAGGCGATAAAGTCTATGAAGCTCATCGTAGCCATGCCTATCAGTTCGCTTCCCGCCACTATGGCCGACATCTGCCGGTGACGCTGGCGGTGGCGGCGATTAACCTGTTCTGGCTGTTGCCGTTGGCAGCATGCGTTGTGTTGTGGAACGTGGATGGAATGTTGGCCTTGGTGATCGCTTACGTGCCTTTGATATTGCTGGCTATCAGGTTTCATGCCGGCGAGCTTGAGAAGGCGTGATTTCAAGGCAGGATTCGCGTTTTTTGTTTATCGGTTGTCCAACGCTCGATGACGGAGTCGCGTGTATCAGGAACGGATGGGATTTAGGAGTGGGCCAAGGTGCGTGAAGGGTTTATGGACAAATTGAGAACAGCGTTGCTGGGACTGCCGAGGCGCCACAAGCGGGCAATACAGCTGGCTATGGACGTTATTCTGGTCTGGCTCGCTTTGTGGCTGGCATTTGTTGTCCGCCTGGGCGTCGACGCGTTGGCAACTCCGATCGAGACGCACCTCTGGCTTTTCTCGTCCGCTCCGCTGATCGCGATTCCGATCTTCATCCGTTTTGGCATGTACCGCGCCGTCATGCGTTATTTCGGTAACGATGCGCTGATTACCATCTGCAAGGCGGTCAGCCTTTCGGCCCTGCTTCTCGCTCTCGTGGTGTATTGGTACAGCAATCACAAAACTGTCGTGCCGCGCTCGATCATTTTCAACTACTGGTGGTTGAGCCTGATCATGATTGGCGGTCTTCGACTGATGATGCGGCAGTACTTCCTGGGAGACTGGTTCGCCGCAGCCCAGCATGTGCCGTTTACCAGTCGTGATGACGGCCTGCCCAAGGTCGCCATTTATGGTGCCGGTGCGGCGGGTAATCAGCTTGTGGCCGCATTGCGGATGGGGCGGGTGATGCGACCTGTCGCTTTCATCGACGACGACAGCAGCATCGCGGATCGCATCATCGCCGGGCTCCAGGTGTATGAACCCAAGCATATCCAGAAGATGATAGATGCGACCGGTGCCCAGGAAATCCTGCTGGCCATTCCTTCCTCCTCCCGCGGCCGCCGTCGAGAGATATTGACCCTGCTCGAAGGATTCCCGCTGCATGTACGCAGTGTTCCGGGATTCATGGACCTGGCCAGTGGCCGGGTCAAGGTCGACGACATCCAGGAGGTGGACATCGCTGACCTTCTGGGGCGAGATGCGGTCCCCGCCCAACCTGACTTGCTCGAGCACTGTATTACAGGGCAGTCGGTATTGGTGACCGGAGCGGGCGGATCGATCGGCTCGGAGTTGTGCCGGCAGATCCTGGCACTCAAGCCCACAACGTTATTGTTGTATGAACATAGCGAATTCAACCTGTACAGTATTCTGTCTGAGTTGGAACCACGGATCACACGTGAGTCTCTATCCGTTCGCCTGTTACCCATCCTGGGTTCGGTCCGGGATCAGGGCAAGTTACTGGATGTGATGAAGACCTGGAATGTCGATACGGTCTATCACGCCGCGGCTTATAAACATGTCCCCATGGTCGAGCACAACATTGCCGAAGGTGTGCTCAACAACGTCATGGGTACGCTTAATACGGCGCAAGCAGCGCTGCAAGCTGGGGTATCGAACTTCGTATTGATTTCGACGGACAAGGCAGTACGGCCCACCAACGTGATGGGTAGTACCAAGCGGCTTGCTGAGCTGACTCTGCAGGCCCTCAGTCGTGAATTGGCGCCAGTGTTGTTCGGCGATAAGGCCAATGTCTCGAGGGTTAATAAAACCCGTTTCACCATGGTTCGGTTCGGCAATGTGCTGGGCTCGTCCGGTTCGGTGATTCCTCTGTTCCATAAACAAATCAAGTCCGGCGGACCGTTGACCGTTACTCACCCGAAGATCACGCGTTATTTCATGACCATTCCCGAGGCTGCGCAGTTGGTGATCCAGGCAGGCTCCATGGGGCTGGGGGGCGATGTGTTTGTTCTGGACATGGGGGAGCCGGTAAGAATCGTCCAGTTGGCGGAGAAAATGATCCATCTGTCTGGCTTGAGCATTCGTTCGGAAAAAAATCCCCACGGAGACATTTCCATCGAATTCACCGGTCTTCGCCCTGGTGAGAAGCTGTATGAAGAGTTGTTGATAGGTGACAACGTGGTTGCCACCCAACATCCGATGATCATGAGCGCCAACGAGGATTACCTGCCCTGGGATGTGCTCAAGGCCAGGCTGGCCGAACTGCTGGCAGCGATTGAACAGGATGATTACACCAGGGTCCGCCAGTTGCTTCGCGATACCGTCAGTGGCTACGCGCCGGACGGAGAGATTGTCGACTGGATCTATCAGCAGCGTCGCCTCGAACCCTGATTGTTACACACGCTGTAACGTACACGCTTTTGACACCACCCCATCATCGCCTAAGTTTGAGAAGCAGCTTCGGAAAAGCTGCTTCTCTCTTAACGATGTCATGGAGCGTCACTTATGCGTACAGGCTATTTCTATTCCCTGGTTTTTGCCCTGCTGACCAGCGCCTCTATTGCCGCAATCGCTGCGCCAGCGGTCAAGCCCGAGACAACGGCAGCGCCGCAGGTCACACAGGTATCGACCAGGCCGGAAGGCGCCAAAGTGAATCTCAACGAGGCGGACGCTGCTACGCTGCAACGTGAGCTGGCGGGTATAGGCGAGGCCAAGGCCAAGGCAATTGTTGCATACAGGGAAACGAATGGAGCCTTTTCCTCGGTTGAAGAGTTGTTGGAAGTCAAGGGGATTGGCAAGGCGATTCTGGACAGAAATCGCGAAAAGCTGGACGTGAACTGAAGTGAGGTAGAAGAGGGGCCAGTCATATGACTGGCCTTTTTGCGTCTGGAAGACGAGGCAACGATGAGTAGCTGCATCCACTGTGGCGGGTACACGATTGCCTGGCATGGATTGTGATTACTCATTTGCAACCGATTGTTGAACAATCCTGAGGCTCCGAATATGAACATTGGTCTTTCCCTGGCCGACCAGATCACCCTCGAGCTGCGCGCCGATATCATCGGCGGTGGCTTGTTGCCCGGCATGGCGTTGGTGGAGAACGACCTGGTGTCCGCCTACAGCGCGTCGCGCAATACCATTCGTGAAGCGTTGCATCGCCTGGGGCAGGAAGGGCTGGCCCGTTACGTGCGCAACAAGGGTGTGATGGTTCGCAGGTTGGACAGTGACGATGTGCGGGACCTCTTCAAGGTTCGGCGCACCCTGGAGCTCCAGGCGATCATGAACAGCCAGCCACTTGCCACGTATCGGTACGCACAGCCTGGCATTTCACCAGCACATCGTTGGGTTGTTGGGCAGCCCCCTGCTTGATGATTTTTTTACCAACGTGGTTGCGCAATTGCGCCTGGCGTTCTTCTGCGCCCCCGATGAGCCGCGCTTCCAGGCACCTTGGCTGGCCCGCGACCGGCAGATCCATGACTGGCTGGCGGAAGGCAACAAGCATGGGGCACATGAAGCGATGAGCGTCTACCTGGACGACTCCGAGCAGATGCTCTTGCACCTGCTGTCTTCCACCTCAAAGAACTGATCAAGGACTCCTGTCATGTACAAAGACTATCCAGCCGCCTATCAGGTCAGCAAAGGCTCAGCCCTGCAAGTGGACAAGCCCTTCTACGACCGCATCCGCGCTCAGCAGGACAAACGCACCCTGATCGAACAGTTCGAGGTGCCAATCCGTACCGGTCGAGCCTGGCACGTCCCGGCGGGGCACGTGTTCCGGGTCACTACGCCGGTGGGGCCGCAGGTAGGGGACTTCAACGTCTGGAACGCTCATGATCCACGGGAGCGCCTGTGGGCGGCACGTACCCGTCAGTTGCAGGGCGCTCATGTCAGTACCCATGACCGGCTGTGGTCGAACCTGCCATTCCTGCGTCCTTTGGTGACCATCACCGATGACAGCCTGGCCGCTTATGGCATCGACGAGCATGGTGGACGGCTGCATGATCTGCTGGGGACGCGCTGTGATCCGTACGTGAACAAAATGCTCACAGGCGAGGACTTCCATCACCATTGCCACTCGAACCTGACCCGTGCGGTGTTGCCCCATGGATTGACCGAGTTCGACGTGCACGACGTGCTGAATATTTTCCAGTGCACCGGACTCAACCATGACGACATGTATTTCATGAAGGCCTGCCCGGCGCGGCAGGGCGATTACCTGGAGTTCTTCGCCGAGATCGATCTGCTATGTGCGTTATCGACGTGCCCTGGTGGGGATTTGTCCGTGGCGATGTGGGGGCCGGATGCGCAGGATCCCCTTGGCGTCTGTCGTCCACTGGGGGTTGAGATCTATCGGTTGGAGGATTCTTTGCTGGAGGGCTGGAGCCAACCTGAGCGGGCGGCATACAAAGGGTTGCATGGCTTGCAGATTGCCAAGGCGGATTGGGAGAAGTAACACGACAGGCGCGGCAATGCAGTGCCCTCTGTGGTGAGGGGATAAATCCCCGCCACAGAGGCTCTATTCATTTCGGATTCAACGGTCCTTGGCTTCTTTCGCATCCATTTGCGCATTGCGCTCGGCAACGCGCTTGCGTTGCTCATCGGTCAACTCGACTTTGTTGGCAGTGTCGCGCAGCAGCATCAGGCCGCCAACGATCGAGCCGATTGCCACGATCAGGATCAACCAGGCATACCAGGGCATAGGATTCTCCTTGAGGGGCAGTGGCCAAACGAGTATTCGCCGGCCAATGTCCTACCACTTATGAGCGAAGGCTGTTCGCAGTGGTTCCATACTACGCCCGTTATGCCTGTTTCGCTTTCATAGCCCGGTCAGCATTGCATCGGCCGGCGCATCGGCGCGCAGTTGCGCCGTGAGGATGAAATAGACGAAGCCCACTGCCATGAAGCCGACGAAGATCAAGCCGATCAGCATGTTGAACCAGGCCATCGCCACCAGGCATACCACCGCCAGCACCAGGGCGATCCCCGGCACGATCGGATAGCCCGGTGCGCGGAAAGTACGCTCCAGGTTGGGTTCGGTTTTGCGTAGCTTGAACAGGCTGAGCATGCTCATGATGTACATGACGATGGCGCCGAACACGGCCATCGTGATCATTGCCGCGGTCAGGCTCATGCCGCCGAGATTGATCAGGCCGTCGCTGTAGATGGCTGCGATGCCGATCACACCTCCGACGATGATGGCTCGGTGCGGTGTCTGGAAGCGGGACAGCCGGGCAAGGGAGGCGGGCAGGTAACCGGCCCGGGCCAGGGCGAAGAACTGGCGCGAGTAGCCCAGGATGATGCCGTGGAAGCTCGCCACCAGGCCGAACAGGCCAATCCACACGAGCATGTGCAACCAGCCGGAGTTATCGCCGACCACGGCTTTCATTGCCTGGGGCAGTGGGTCGTTGATGTTCGACAGGGTGCGCCAGTCCCCCACGCCACCGGCGAAGAACATCACGCCCATGGCCAGGAACACCAGGGTCAGGATGCCGCTGATGTAGGCCTTGGGAATTGTCCGTTTTGGATCCTTGGCTTCTTCGGCGGCCATGGCGGCGCCTTCGATCGCCAGGAAGAACCAGATGGCGAAGGGGATTGCGGCGAATATACCGGCAATGGCCGGCGCCCCGAACACATCCGAACCGGCCCAGCCGTTCAGGGCGAAATTGCTGAAGCTGAACGCTGGCGCCACGACGCCCATGAAGACCAGCAGTTCAGCTACCGCCAGGACACAGACGATCAGCTCGAAGGTGGCCGCCAGTTTTACCCCGAGAATGTTCAGAATCATGAAGACGATATAGGCGCCGACCGCCGCATGCTTCGGGTCCAGGGCCGGGAATTGCACGTTCAGGTAGGCGCCGATGGCCAGGGCGATGGCCGGTGGCGCGAAGACGAACTCGATCAGCGTCGCCAGCCCGGCGATCAGGCCGCCTTTCTCGCCGAAGGCCCGGCGGCTGTAGGCGAACGGACCGCCAGCATGGGGGATGGCGGTGGTCAGTTCGGTGAAACTGAAGATGAAACAGGTGTACATGGCCGCGACCATGAATGAGGTCACCAGGAAACCCAGTGTACCGGCGACGCCCCAGCCATAGCTCCAGCCAAAATACTCGCCCGAAATCACCAGCCCGACGGCAATGCCCCATAGATGCAGGGTGCCCAGGGTGGGTTTGAGTTGTGTGTTCATCGGTGGCTCCCCCTCGATCAGTAGCAAAAGCGCTGGGATGGGGCAGTGCAGTGGGCGTGCCAGTATGGTTCGGCCGGTCGTAATGAGGGAAATCGTGTCGTATCGGGGATGTTAGCCGCCGGATTACCTGTTTTTGTGCCCCAGTTAGGAGCGTCGGTGCCTGGGCGGACCTCTTCGCGGGCAGGTTCGGGGTCCCCACGTATGGCAAGCCTGGTTACGAACGCGCTCCATGACTCTCCACAAGTCCCGATCTTTACAAATTCTTTATCCCCCAACCCCACCCTCGATCTCGTTCCTTTACAGCCACCCTGCAGACAATGACTCCATCACGGCACGACGCCGTAACACGGAGAAATCCCATGAGTGTTCTGGACGGGGTGTCACTGCTCCTGGCAGTGGCGCTGTTCATTTATCTGCTGGTTGCGCTGTTGCGCGCAGATCGGAGCTAGGAGCAGCCATGCACGGTTATGACTACGGATTGATGCTTGCCTTTTTCGCGCTGGTGCTGATTCCGGCACCGTTCCTGGGGCGGTTCTACTATCGAGTGATGGAGGGGCAGCGGACCTGGCTGTCACCCGTTCTCGGCCCGGTAGAGCGCGGCTGTTATCGCCTGGCCGGAGTCGACCCCGGCACCGAGCAGAGCTGGCAGAAATACACCCTGGCCTTGCTTGCCTTCAACCTGGCGGGGTTCGTGTTGCTGTTCGCGATCCTGCTGCTACAGGGTTACCTGCCCCTCAACCCCGAGCAATTGCCCGGCATGGAGTGGACCCAGGCCTTCAACACGGCCGTCAGCTTCATGACCAATACCAATTGGCAGTCCTACAGCGGCGAGGCATCCCTGAGCTATTTGAGCCAGATGGCCGGCCTGACCGTGCAAAATTTCGTCAGCGCCGCCACCGGCCTGGCGGTGCTGGTGGCACTGTGTCGTGGCATCGGGCGCCGGTCCGCCTCGACGCTGGGTAATTTCTGGGTCGACATGACCCGTGCCACTCTCTACGGGCTCTTGCCGTTGTGTCTGTTACTGGCCTTGTTCCTGGTATGGCAGGGCGTGCCGCAGACCTTCGCGCATTACGTCCACGCCGTGACGGTGCAGGGCGCGGACCAGGTGATCCCCCTGGGGCCGGCGGCCAGCCAGATCGCGATCAAGCAACTTGGTACCAACGGTGGCGGGTTCTTTGGTGTCAACTCGGCGCATCCGTTCGAAAACCCGACGGCCTGGAGCAACCTGTTCGAAGTCGCGTCGATCATCCTGATCCCCGCCGCGCTGGTGTTTACCTTCGGCCACTACGTCAAGGACCTGCGTCAGAGCCGGGCGATCATCGCCTGCATGCTCGTGCTGTTCCTGATGGGCGGTGCTACCTCGCTGTGGGCTGAATACCAGCCCAACCCGGCACTGGCTGACGCCGCCGTGGAGCAGGTCGCGCCACAGGAGGGCAAGGAGGCGCGCTTGGGCACCACCGCGACGGTGCTGTGGTCGGTGACCACCACGGCGGCCTCCAACGGCTCGGTCAATGCCATGCATGACAGCCTCAACCCTCTCAGCGGCATGGTCGCGCTGGTGAACATGATGGTGGGAGAGGTGATCTTCGGCGGCGTGGGTGCCGGACTCTACGGGATGCTGTTGAACGTGCTGATCGCGGTGTTCCTGGCAGGCCTGATGATCGGTCGGACGCCTGAATACCTGGGCAAGAAACTCGGTGCCAGGGAAGTGCAGTTGCTGGTGGTGACCTTGCTGGTCATGCCCGTCAGTGTCCTGGTGCTCGGTGCTGTCGCCGCGAGCCTGCCGGGACCATCAGCCGCAGTGAGCAACCCTGGCGCCCACGGTTTCAGCCAATTGCTGTACGCCTATACCTCGGCAGGGGCGAACAACGGTTCGGCATTCGCCGGTTTCGGCGCCAATACGCCGTTTCACAACCTGATGCTGGGCCTGGGCATGTTGATTGGTCGTTTCGGCTACATCCTGCCGGTACTGGCGTTGGCTGGCAGCCTGGCGCTCAAGAAGACCGCGCCGGTCGGGCAGAACAGCTTCCCCACCCACGGGCCGCTGTTCGTGACCCTGTTGACCGTGACCATCCTGCTGGTAGGCGGCCTGAGCTTCCTGCCGACCCTGGCCCTGGGCCCGATTGCCGAACACCTGAGCATGGGCTTCTGAGGAACCGATGATGAATATGCCTGCAACCGAAACGGTCGCCACCAAGGCCACCCAATCACCGAAGACTTCGGTCGCTACACTGTGGCGGCCTGCGCTGAAGCAAGCCTTCGTCAAGCTCGACCCGCGGCAATTGTATCGGGCCCCGGTCATGCTGGTGGTGGAGCTGACCGCGGTCTTCACCACCGTGCTGTGCTTCATTCCCGACAGTGTCGTGCCGGTCTTCGTGGCGGCGCAGATCGCGCTCTGGCTGTGGTTCACCGTGCTGTTCGCCAACTTCGCCGAAGCCTTGGCCGAAGGACGTGGCAAGGCCCGGGCCGACAGCCTCAAGGCCGGTAGCGAGGGCCTGAGTGCTCGTCGTCAGGTTGCCGCTGGCTTTGAAGTGATTCCCGCCAGTGGCTTGCGCAAGGGCGATGTGGTGCGCGTCGAGGCGGGCGAGATGATTCCGGGCGATGGCGAGGTGATCGAAGGGATCGCCGCGGTCAACGAGGCCGCCATCACGGGGGAGTCGGCACCGGTCATTCGTGAATCCGGTGGGGACCGCTCGGCCGTCACGGGCAACACTCGCCTGGTTTCCGACTGGTTGCTGGTGCGAATCACCAGCAACCCCGGTGAATCCACCCTGGACCGCATGATCGCCCTGGTGGAGGGCGCCAAACGCCAGAAGACGCCCAACGAAGTGGCGTTGGATATCTTGCTGATCGGCCTGACCCTGATCTTCCTGCTGGTGGTCGTGACGTTGCAGCCGTTCGCTCATTTCGCCAACGGCAGCCTGCCGCTGGTGTTTCTGGTGGCGCTGTTGGTCACGCTGATTCCCACCACCATCGGCGGATTGCTGTCGGCCATTGGCATCGCCGGCATGGACCGGCTGGTGCGCCTGAACGTGATCGCCAAGTCCGGTCGCGCGGTGGAAGCGGCAGGGGACGTCCATGTGCTGATGCTGGACAAGACCGGCACCATCACGTTCGGCAATCGTCGTTGTGCCGCGGTATATGCCACTCCGGGCGTCAGCGCCAAGGAGCTGGCCGAAGGCGCGCTGTTTGCCTCGCTGGCCGACGAAACCGCCGAGGGCAAGTCTATCGTCGAGTACCTGCGCGGCCTGCATCCACAGCCCGAGCCCGCCGTCGAACTGCTGACAGCCGTCCCCTTCAGCGCTGAGACCCGCTTGTCCGGTGTCGATTATCAAGGGCGCAAGTATCGCAAGGGTGCCGTCGATTCCCTGCTGGAATTCGTCGGCCTGCCACGTAGCGAATTGCCCACGGTGCTGGCCCGGGAGATCGACAAGATCGCCCAGAGTGGCGGCACCCCGTTGTTGGTGTGTGTCGATGGGCGGCTGCTGGGGGCCATCCACCTCAAGGATGTGGTCAAGCCTGGCATTCGCGAACGCTTTGCCGAGCTGCGCAAGCTGGGTATCCGTACCGTGATGGTCACCGGCGACAACCCGCTGACGGCCGCTGCGATCGCCGCCGAGGCCGGTGTCGATGACGTGCTGGCCGAAGCCACCCCGGAGAAGAAGCTGGCGCGTATCCGTCACGAGCAGAACGACGGTCGATTGGTCGCCATGTGCGGCGACGGCGCCAACGATGCGCCGGCCCTGGCCCAGGCCGATGTCGGCATGGCGATGAATGACGGCACCCAGGCGGCGCGGGAAGCGGCCAACATGGTCGACCTCGACAGTGACCCCACCAAGTTGCTGGATGTGGTGCAGATCGGCAAGGAATTGCTGGTGACCCGCGGAGCGTTGACCACCTTTTCCATTGCCAATGACATCGCCAAGTATTTCGCGATCCTGCCGGCGTTGTTCGCTTCGATTTATCCACAGCTGGGTGTGCTGAACGTGATGCACCTGAACAGTCCGCAAAGCGCGATTGTCTCGGCCATTGTCTTCAACGCGCTGATCATCGTGGTGCTGATTCCCCTGGCGCTGCGAGGCGTGCGGGTGCAGGCGGCCAGTGCCGCGGCGCTGCTGCGGCGCAACCTGTTGATCTACGGCCTGGGTGGGATCGTGGTGCCCTTCGTAGGCATCAAGGCAATCGACATGTTGCTGACGGCGTTGAACCTGGTTTGAGCCTGATGCCGGCCAACCGGTCTGCACGCCGCTAGAGGTTGTTGTCCCAATTCGAGGATTCTGAGATGTCCACACTGATACGCCCGGCCTTGAGCCTGTTATTGCTGATGACCCTGATCACAGGTGTCGCTTATCCGCTGGTGGTGACGGGAGTCGCGCAAGTGGCCTTTCCCGCCCAGGCCAATGGCAGCCTGGTCCGGGATGCCGATGGCAAGGTGCGCGGTTCGATGTTGATCGCCCAGGATTTCCAGGGCGATGCCTGGTTCCATCCACGGCCATCGGCCGGCGCTTTCGCCACGGTCGCCAGTGGCGCCAGCAACCTTTCCCCGAGCAACCCGGCCTTGGCGGCGCGTGTGACCGACGAGGCTCGCAAGCTCCAGGTGACCGGCCAGGGGCCGGTCCCGCTGGCGCTGCTCACCACTTCCGGCAGTGGCCTCGATCCGCACTTGCCACCGGCTGCGATTGCCTATCAACTGGCGCGTGTCGCCGCAGCGCGCAGCCTGCCGGTTTCCGCAGTGCAGCAATTGCTGGAGGCACACATCGAGCAGCCCCTGGTGGGGCCGCCGGTGGTCAATGTCCTGGCATTGAACCTGGCGCTGGAAAAGCTCTAGCCGGCCAGGCCGCCTTCGCGGGCAGGCCCGCTCCCACAGGGGATTGTGCTGAACCTGTCGAAGCGGGCCTGCCTGCGAAGGCGCCGGGAGAATTCACTGCATCACTATCCAGAGACAAGAGATCCCTTTGCTATGAGCGACTCCGATCGTGCCGACGCACTGTTAGCCAATCTGCCCCGTCATGATCGTGGTCGACTCAAGGTCTTTCTTGGCGCGGCCCCCGGAGTCGGCAAGACCTACGCCATGCTGCAAGCGGCCCACACCCAACTGCGCCAGGGCGTGAAGGTGATCGCCGGTGTGGTGGAGACGCACGGTCGGACTGAAACCGAGGCGTTGCTCGGTGGCCTGGCGCAGCAACCGTTGGTGCGCTCGGAATACCGCGGTGTGATGCTCGAAGAAATGGACCTCGACGGTCTGCTCGCCGCGCGGCCGACCCTGGTGCTGGTAGACGAACTGGCCCACACCAATGCGCCTGGCAGTCGCCATGCCAAGCGTTGGCAGGATATCCAGGAGCTGCTCACCGCCGGCATCGATGTCTATACCACCGTGAACGTCCAGCACCTGGAAAGTCTCAACGACCAGGTGCGTGGCATTACCGGCGTGCAGGTTCGCGAGACCTTGCCCGATTGGGTCCTGCAAGAGGCCGACGAGCTGCTGCTGATCGACCTGCCTCCTCGTGAGCTGCTGGAACGGCTGCGCGATGGCAAGGTCTACGTGCCGGAGCAGGCCAGGGCAGCCATCGATGCCTTCTTCAGCCAGACCAACCTTACCGCCTTGCGCGAACTGGCGATGCAGACCGCCGCGGCCCAGGTGGACAAGGACCTGACCCAGGGCTACCGACAGATGGGCCAGGCCGCTCCGGCGGTGCGGGGCCGGCTGCTGGTGGGCGTGGATGGCGACGTCCAGGCCGAACGCTTGGTGCGCCATGCCAGCCGTGTCGCCCAACGTCGGCATTTGCCATGGAGCCTAGTGCACGTGGACAACGGCAGCGCCCGGGACGAACCCTCGCGCCAGCGCCTGCAAACGGCCCAGCAACTGGCCGAACGCCTGGGAGGAGAGGTGGTGTTGCTGCGGGCCGGCGAAGTGGCCAGGACCCTGATCCAGCATGCCGCCGAGCGTCGTGCTACGCTGGTGTTGGTGGGACAGTCCAGACCGCGTCTGCGCAGGCGACTGTTCGGCGGCGGCCTGGCGTCGCGGTTGCTGCGAGACGCCAGGGGGCTGGAGATCAACGTGCTGGACAGCGATGAACAGCCGCGTCCCGCCCATGTGCGCTCGGACGCCGCGCGCAGCGGATTCGACTACGCGCTGGCGCTGATTGCAACCATGGCGGCCAGTGCGCTGGCCTGGGGTGTCTCCGGGTTGTTGGCATTGCCCAACATCTCCCTGGTGTTTCTGATGGCGGTATTGCTGGTGGCGGTGCGCAGCAGCCTTGGCCCGGCGCTGGCCTGCGCGGCGCTGTCGTTCCTGGCCTATGACTTTCTGTTCATCCCGCCGAATTTTTCCTTCACCATCCAGCGCGAAGAAGATGTGCTGACGTTGGTGTTCTTCCTGCTGATGGCGGCCCTGACCGGCAATCTCGCCGCCCGCCAGCGTCGCCAGTTGCAGGCCCTGCGCGACACCCAGCAGGAAACCGGGGTATTGCTCGACCTGTCCCGCAAACTCACCGCCGCCACAGACAGGCAGGCGGTGATCAGTGCCGCCGTGCAGCACTTCGACGGTTGGCACGATTTGCAACTGTGTCTGCTCAACCGGGATGGCCAGGCTGGCTGGAAAGTCGAGACCGGCGAGCCGCTGACCTTTACCGAGGCCGAGCGCGCTGCCGCCGACTGGGCCTGGCAGCATGACCAGCCAGCGGGCGCCGGCACCGGGACGCTGCCATCCGGACGCTGGTGGTGGTGGCCACTGTCGGTGGAAGGAGGGCCCTTGGCGTTGCTAGGGGCATGCCCCAAGGATGGCAAGCCGTTGAATGGCCAGCGGCGTCGTTTGCTGGCTGCCCTCAGCCAGCCGCTGGCCCAGGCATTGGCGCGGGCCCAGCTGGCCCAGGATCTGGAAGCGGCGCGCCTGCATGGCGAGACCGAGCAATTGCGTAGCGCCTTGCTGGCTTCGGTGTCCCACGACCTGCGTACGCCGCTGACTGCGATGCGCGGCAGCATCGACAGCCTGTTGGCGCTGGGGGAGGCGATCCCGCTGGCGGATCGTCGCGAATTGCTCGAGGGCACCCGGGATGAAGCCGAGCGGCTGGATCGCTATATCCAGAACCTGCTGGACATGACCCGCCTGGGCCATGGCGCCTTGAAGCTGGCGCGGGACTGGGTGGCGCCGGCCGATATCGTGGGCAGTGCGCTCAATCGACTTCGGGCGGTACTGGCACCCCTGGCGGTCAGCGTCGAGGTACCTGCCGAACTGCCGCTGCTGCATATCCATGCGGCCCTGATCGAGCAGGCCCTGGTGAATGTGCTGGAGAACGCCGCGCGATTTTCGCCGGCCCAGGGGCGTCTGTTGCTGAGCGCCGGAGCGACGGACCGCGAAGTGTTCTTTGCCGTGGCCGATGAGGGGCCGGGCATTCCGGCTGAAGAGCGCGAGAAAATCTTCGACATGTTCTACACCGCTGCGCGCGGCGATCGAGGCGGGCAGGGCACCGGGCTCGGGTTGGCGATCTGTCAGGGCATGGTCGGCGCCCACGGTGGGCGAATCAGTGTGGATGACGGGCTCGACGGGCGTGGAACCTGCATCACCTTGCACCTGCCCTTGCAGGCACAACCGGGCATGGACGATGAAGCCTGAGCCGGACTGGGATATTCTCCTGCCATCTATTTGTACCGAACGGACCCCATGAACCAGACCGCCACACTTTTGGTCATCGACGATGAACCGCAGATCCGCAAGTTCCTGCGCATCAGCCTGGCTTCCCAGGGCTACAAAGTGCTGGAGGCCGCCACGGGCAGCGACGGCCTGACCCAGGCGGCGTTGAACAAGCCGGACCTGCTGGTGCTCGACCTGGGCCTGCCGGACATGGACGGCCAGCAGGTACTGCGTGAGTTCCGCCAATGGTCGACGGTTCCGGTGCTGGTGCTATCCGTGCGCGCCAGCGAAGCGCAGAAGGTCGAGGCGCTGGACAACGGAGCCAACGACTACGTGACCAAGCCGTTCGGGATCCAGGAATTCCTGGCCCGGATCCGTGCCCTGCTGCGCCAGGTCCCGGCGGGGGAAGCACGGGAAGCGGCGCTGACCATCGGACCGCTGACCGTGGACCTGGCTTATCGCCGCGTGCTGCTGGACGGCGCCGAAGTGGCCCTGACCCGCAAGGAATATGCAGTGCTGGCGCAGTTGGCGCGCCATCCGGGGCGAGTCATCACCCAACAGCAGTTGCTCAAGGACATCTGGGGGCCAACCCATATCGAGGACAGCCATTACCTGCGGATCGTGATCGGCCACCTGCGGCAAAAGCTCGTCGATGATCCGACCCGTCCCCGATTCATCGTGACCGAGGCGGGGGTGGGGTATCGGTTGTTGGGAGAGGGTGGTTTTTAACCCCTCGGTCTTCAGCCAAGCCTTGCCACAATTGTTGCTTCAGCTCTGTTCACTTTCATACCGATCCAGGGTGTCACTGGCGATTTCCCTGCCTAGCGCGATCAGTTCCGGCGCCTTGTAGAATTCGAAAAAACGGCACACGCGCTTGGGCACGTTGATCAGCACATCCGGCGGATAGCCGGCGATCTTGTATTGGGCCAGGGAGGTCTGCATGACCTCGAAGCTCTGGTTGATCAGGTCCAGCAGCGAGGCCGGGCCGACGTTATCGATGATGAACGAGCCGGTGGCGGATTTCGGGGCGCCTTCGGATTCCGGCGCCGCGGCCGGTTGCTGGCCTTCGGGTTCGGCCGATTCTAGCCAGGGGTTGATGTCGGCGGCCTCGGCCCTCAGCGCTTCCTGCTCCAGTAACAGCAGTTGTTCGGCCTGTTTGCGGCGAAACGGCAGGCGCGAGCCCAGGGAACTGACCAGGGTGTCGAAGCGACGCCTGAATGCTGCGGGTCGCGGGATGACTGGCAGGCGGTATTGCCTCTGGTTCGTGGCATTGAGGTTGACCGCGATGATCAGGTCGCAGTGGCTGGACACCACCGGCACGATCGGCAACGGATTGAGCAGGCCGCCATCCACCAGCATGCGATTGCCTTGCATCACCGGCGTGAACAGGCTGGGGATGGCCGCCGAGGCCCGCATCGCCTGGTGCAGGCAACCTTCCTGGAACCAGATTTCCTGTTGGTTGGTCAGGTCGGTGGCCACCGCGGTATAGGGAATGCGCAGGTCTTCGATATTGAGTTCGCCGACGATCTTGCGGATCTGCCCGAAGACTTTTTCCCCGCGAATCGCCCCCAGGCGAAAGCTGACATCCACCAGCCGCAACACGTCCAGGTAGTCGAGGCTCTCGATCCAGTTGCGATAGTCGTCGAGCTTGCCCGCGGCATAGATCCCGCCTACGACGGCCCCCATGGAACAACCGGCAATGCAGGCGATGTCGTAGCCACGCCGTTCGATCTCCTCGATCACCCCGATATGGGCGTAGCCCCGTGCACCACCCGAGCCCAATACCAATGCGACACGTTTTGTCATGACCTGGCCTCTTGTCGAACAGGCTTCAACAATGCACTCATCGACGGCCCGGCTCAATCGTTGTGGCGCGAGCGTCGTTTTTTGACACACCGGTGTGGCATTTTTGTATGCTCGCCCACACTTGAATTAACGCGGTCGGGCCTTGGCACTTTTTGCCGGCGGGACCGTCTTACCAGCACGACTGTTGACCTTGAGGTGTTATCAATGAAAGCCCGGATCTGCCTGCCCCTGGTGGCATCCCTGATGGTTCTGGCCCTGGCCGGTTGCGCCGGCAAGACCGCGTACCGAGACAGTTGCGGCAGCCAGCTCGACAGTGCCTGGCGTGAACTCGACCTGGCCAAGGCCGAAGGCTTTGCCGGTACCGTCAGCTATTCCAAGGCCCTGTCGTTGCTGACAGGCGCCAAGACCCAGCAACAATTCGAAGCCTTTGAAGGCTGCACCAAGAAAGCCGAGAAAGCGCGTTTCTACATTCGTGAGTCCCGCGCGGGGCGATAAAAGCAGCGACACGTTGTAAGCTGCAAGCCTCAAGAGAGGCGTTGTGCCTGTGAGGCTTGCAGCCTGGCGCTGCTAACGGAGTAAGCCCATGATCGATCGGCTGGTGGCCCGGATACTGGGCCTGGAAGTCCGCCTGCTGGCCTGCCAGGCCCGCCTGAATGCCCATACCGACAGCGAAGCGTTGCATGACCTGCGCACCACGGTCCGCCGTCTGCGCAGCCTGCTTCGCCCGTTGCGCGGGTTACCCGGGGTCGAACAGCTGGAAGCGGCCGCCTCGGCGGTCGGCACCCTGACCACGCCATTGCGGGACCGGGAAGTACTGGCGGCCTACCTGGAGGCGCACGGCAAGCCGCAAGCCGCTCAGCACCGTCAGCTGCAGATGGCCCAAGCCTATCCCGCCGTCGCCGCGAGCCCCGAGCTGGGGCACTTGCTGATGATCCTCGATGCCTTCCCACGCTTCATTCGTGCCGCCCAGCGCCAGGGGGTGCTCAAGGGATTGCGCAAGCGCATCGAAAAGCGCCTGGACAAGCAATGGAAGAAACTCGGTGAAGCCTTGGACGATCCGGCTCACGACCGTCATCGCTTGCGTTTGTTGATCAAACGCGTGCGCTACGCCATCGAAGCCTATCCCGAACTCGATCGCCTGCCCGAGGCGGCCATGCCTCGGCTCAAGTCGGCCCAGGCCGCGTTGGGGGACTGGCACGATTGCTGGCAATGGCTGGCCAGGGCCGAGCAGGAACACGACCTGCAATCCTGCGTGCCGAGCTGGCGGGTCACCATGGAAAAGGCCGAGGCCAAGTCCGACAAGGTGCTCGACAAGCTGATAGCGGACTGCTTCGACAAGTCCTGAATCCTGGCTGCATATTTTCCCCACGGGAGCGCTGTCTCCCGTATTCCTCTTGTCACGGATGACGGGTTCGCGGGCACACTCGCTCCCGCGGTCGATCAAGGGTGGATTTGAAAAGCTGCGGCCTATCTGTCCGTTTCTTTGGCCGGAATGAGCGCTGTGCCGCTCGCACGGGCTGGTTAAGATCCGTTCATCGTTCTTCCCCACTTTCGAGGTTGTCATGCGCTTTTCCGATTTGATCGATGCCGTGCGTCGCCAGCCAGATGCAGTGACCATCGCGCCCGAATGGGGCCAGGGGCGCGCCAGTTTTGGTGGGTTGGTGGCGGCGTTGCAGTATGAGGCGATGCGTGCGCGGGTCCCGGCGGATCGTCCGGTGCGTTCGCTGGCGATCACTTTCGTCGGTCCGGTCGAGCCGGACGTACCTGTCAGTTTCGAAGTCGAGGTGTTGCGCGAAGGCAAGGCGGTCAGCCAGGTGGTGGGGCGAGCGGTGCAGAAGGGCCAGGTGGTCACCCTGGTCCAGGGCAGTTTCGGCGCCTCTCGTGCTTCCGTGGTGGCGGTACAGGCCGACCCCGCGCCGTCCTTCACGAATGTGGAGCAGTGCCAGGAGTTGCCCTACGTCAAGGGCGCCACCCCGGAATTCATGCGGCATCTGGCAATGCGCTGGAGCGTCGGCGGCCTGCCGTTCACGGGCAACAAATCCCGGAGCATGGGCGGCTGGGTACGGTTACGGGGGGATGTGAAGGAAGAGCCGCTCAACGAGGCCCACATCCTGGCGTTGGTGGACGCCTGGCCTCCGGCATTGTTGCCCCACCTGACGCAAATGGCTCCGGGCAGCACACTCACCTGGACCATCGAATTCGTCCAGCCGGTGCTGGAACTCACGACGCTGGACTGGTGCCAGTACCTGGCCGAGATCGAGCACGCCCAGGACGGCTACGGTCATGTCGCCGCGAAATTCTGGAGCGCCGATGGGCGCCTCATCGCCATGAGCCGGCAGACAGTGACCATCTTCGGCTGAAGGGAGCTCGCGACTCAGCGCCGGTGGCGGTCCCGCCAGGCGCGCCACCAGCCACCGCTGAACAGGAACCTGGGAAAGGTCAGGAACTGTTCCACCAGCAGCCGCGATACCGCGTCTTTGCGGTCGCTGAACGGTTCGGAGGCCTGTGCCTCCAGACCATGGCCGTGGCGCTGCAAGCCCAGCGCGGCGATCACGCCGATCACACCGATGGCGATATTCGCCAGGTTCAGGCCGAACACCCCCGACACGATCAGCAGGAATGCAACGATGAACAGCGGCACGGCAATCAGGTGCAGCACCAGGTTGGTCGGGTGACGGTGATTGTCAGGGTAGGCACGCCATTGCCAGGCGGCAAGGTTGGGGTGACGTTTGCCCATGATGCTGTTCCTCGATTCGTCTACACATATGGGTGAAGAATAGGCGTCGACCGTTGGACCGGCGAATCGAGGTTGGTTATCGGGGCGATAGAATCAAAAGGCAATGGCGGGATTGACTGTTGGGCTCGCTTGAAAATCAAGAAAGCCCGCCCCAGTGCGTAAAGCCGTCCGCCCTTCGAATTCGCTAAATGAACAGCATGACCCCCAGTGCGGGAGAGGGCTGGCGCTGAATCGCGGGCTCAGAGCTTGAGTTGCCCGATCGCCTTGTTCAGTTCGCCGGCCAGGGTCGCCAGGTCATGGCTGGTGGTGGCCGAGTCCACTGTCTGGCGCACGGTGTTTTCGGTGACGTCGCGAATGCTGACCACCGCCCGGTTCATTTCTTCGGCGACCTGGCTCTGCTGCTCGGCGGCGACGGCGATCTGGGTATTGCTCTCGCGCATCTGTGCCACCGCCCCGGTGATCTGTTCCAACGCCTCGCCTGCCTCGCGGGCCTGTTGTACGCAATCGTCAGCCTTGTAGGAGCTTTCCTGCATGAAATCCACGGCATCCCGGGTGCCTGCCTGCAGGGCCGCTATCATGCCGGTGATCTCGTCCGTCGAGGTTTGCACGCGCTTGGCGAGGTTGCGCACCTCATCGGCCACCACGGCGAAGCCTCGGCCCATTTCCCCGGCTCGCGCTGCCTCGATCGCCGCGTTGAGGGCCAGCAGGTTGGTCTGTTCGGCGATGCTGTGGATGACGCTGACCACGCCGTTGATCTTCTGGCTGTCTTCGGCCAGGCGCTGGATCATTTCGGCGGTCTGCTGCACACCGGAGGAAAGCCCGGTGATCGATTGCTGCACACGGCCAACCACCTCTCGGCCATTGCCCGCCAGAGTATCGGCGGTTTTCGACAGGTCGCGGGTGGCGCCGGCATGTTGAGCGATGTGGTACACCGTGGCGGACATTTCGTTGATCGCCGTCGCCGCCTGATCGGTTTCGCTCTGCTGGCCGAGCATGCCGTGGCGCACATCGTTCATGCTCGATGCCAGGCGTGCCGCTCCACTGTCCAATTGGCGTGCGGTGCTGGCCACGGTATCGACCACGCGTTGATAACCGGCCTGCATGGCATTGAATGCCGCGGCCATCTGGCCCACTTCATCCCGGCAGGCCAGAGGCACACGAGCGGACAGGTCGCCGGTCCGTTCGACGTGCAGCATCACGTCCTTCAGGGTGTTGAGTTGGCTGAGCAGGAAGCGGATCAACAACTGCGACGCCCCCAGCATCGCCAGCATCAGTACGAATACCGCCACCGCGTATTGGCTGAAGCGTTCTCTGAATACCTGGCTCAGGCTTGCGCCAGGGACCAGTACGGCGAGCTGCTGGCCGTCGCTTCGCTGGATCACTTCGGCGCCCAGCAGCGGCCGCTCACCGAACAAGGGACTGGCGTCGAATTCGACCCGGCCTGCGGCCCCCTCCAACGCCGGTAATGGCTGGTCCTCGAAAACGGGCACCTGGCCTCGGGGGAAGCTCAGCAGGTAATCGGTCTTGGGCAGGGCCTGTCCGGCAGGCCAGCGATCGAGCAGCCGGGCCTGGGCCTGGGCATTCGCCAGGGCCGCGTGGTTGCGGGCCTGTTGCTCCAGATGCACCGCGTAAAGGACGAGCAGCAGGGTGGTCACGAAGGCCACCGCATTGACCGCCCAGAATTTGTATTTCAGTGAGATATTGCTAAGCCAGGCACCCATGGAAGGTCTTCTCTGATAGCGGAAACAGTTTTGGCAAGGTGCCATTATTCTGATGCTATTCAGCGCGGCGCATTTTGATATGGGTCAACGGATGCCGTGTGCCGTTGGATAGGGCTAGCCGCAAATCACAGGCAAACCAAAAAAGGCCCTGGCGCACGCGGTACTGTGGACCGCCAGCTCTTCCCGGGATTCGCCTCGGTGCAAGGCGACTTCGCGCAAGACCTCTGTCAGATAGGCCGGTTCGTTGCGACCGTTCTTGGGCTTGGGGCGCAGCGTGCGCGGCAACAGGTACGGCGCATCGCTTTCAAGCATCAGTCGGCCGCGAGGGATGTCGCGCACCAACGGGTGCAGGTGCGTGCCGCGGCGCTCGTCACAGATCCAGCCGGTGATGCCGATGTGCAAGTCCAGATCGAGGTAGCTGTACAGTGCTTTTTTTTCACCGGTGAAACAATGCACCACGGCGGCGGGCAAGCGGTCGCGGAAGTCCCGGAGAATTTCCAGCAGGCGCTGGTCGGCGTCGCGTTCGTGGAGGAAGACCGGAAGCTGCAGTTCCGTCGCCAGGGCGAGGTGCTCCTCCAGGACCTTCTCCTGTTGTGGGCGAGGGGAGAAGTCCCGATTGAAATCCAGCCCGCATTCGCCTACTGCCCGGGCGCGGCCTTGCTTGAGCAGATCCTTGAGACGCCGGGCGCTGTCGTCGGTCCATTCGCTGGCGCTGTGTGGGTGAATGCCGGCAGTGGAAAACAGCCGCTCGCCGGTTTCATCGAGGCGCTGGCACAGCTCGATCGCCTGTTCGCTGCTGTCGATGCTGGTGCCGGTCAGGATCAGTTGGCAAACCCCGGCTTCATAGGCGCGCTCGAGCACCGCCTGGTGTTTGTCGACGAAACTGGGGTTGGTCAGGTTGACGCCGATATCGATGAGTTGCATGGTGCTACCTCGGCCCAAGGGCCCGAAAGCATACCAGAGCTGTAGATTTATAAGAAAAGCCAAGAACTACAACGAGTTGAGGCTGTCTGTTGAGGCCACGAGACAGGTCGGGTTGGTATAAATGCCAGCGCTGTGCCAGTCTTGCGCACTTTTCAGCGCCCCAGGCGCTCTGTTTCCGTCGGCTCAAGCCTCGATTCTGAGGAAGGCGAGCGTCGGTATCCTTCCGGAGTGTGGATGGTACGTCCTCAGGTGTTGTTACTGCTGTGTTGTTCGCTGCTTTTGCCGATGCCGGCCGAAGCACGGCTGCCCGGGCCAGTACAAGCTGTGGCGCCGGGTACCGTGCGTGATCTGGCGCAGATCCGCAGCAGTCGCGTGCTCAAGGTGCTGGTCAATCAGAGTCGTAACAGTTCCGGTGAAGTCCAGGGGCAATCCATCGGTGTCGAATATCACCGGCTGCGAGCCTTCGAGCAGTACCTCAACGGCCATGCCCGCGATGGCCAGCAAATCACTCTCAAGATCATCCCCACGGCCAAGGATCAGTTGCTCGGCGCCTTGCACCGTGGCGAAGGCGACCTCGTGGCGCCGGGCG
Source organism: Pseudomonas sp. 7SR1 (assembly GCF_900156465.1). Lineage (NCBI taxonomy): Bacteria > Pseudomonadati > Pseudomonadota > Gammaproteobacteria > Pseudomonadales > Pseudomonadaceae > Pseudomonas > Pseudomonas sp. 7SR1. The sequence goes on along the minus strand of NZ_LT707064.1, from coordinate 5,767,359 downwards.
AACTGCTCGAACCCCAGGCCGGCCAGGCGGTCAGCGCCAGCGATCCGATCCGGTCCGATGTGCCATTGCTGCTGGTGGGCATCAAGGGCGAGAAACGTTACACCCGCGTAGAGCAGCTCTCCGGCAAGACCCTGGCCCTGCCCAACGGCAGTGCCGCGGGGGACGCGGTGAACCAGATCAACCAGAAACTGGCGCTGCTCAAGTTGCCTGCGGTGAAGATCGAATGGGTCGATCCCAGCCTGGCGGTTGAAGATGTGCTGGAGATGGTCCAGGGCGGGATCTTTCACCTGACGATCATCGAACAACCCATTGCCGAGCGCTGGGGCAAGATCCTGCCCAAGCTGCGTTTCGATCGACAGGTGCCCATTGGCGAGCCGCAGAGCGAGCACTGGTTTGTCCGCCGCGACGCCGCGATGCTGCGTGCGAGCATCAACGGCTTCCTGACCACCTACAAGGTTCCGTCCAACCAGGACGCGGCGTTCCTGCGTATCTATCGTCGTTTGTACCAGGTCCACAATCCCTTGGCCCGGGCCAATCGCCAGCGTCTGGAGACGCTGCGTCCGGTGCTGCAGAAGCACGCCGAGGCCCAGAACATGGACTGGCTGAACCTCGCGGCCCTGGCGTTCAAGGAGTCTGCCCTGCAACCCAGTGCCCGCAGCGGCAGCGGTCCCACGGGACTGATGCAGATCACGCCTTCGGCGGCCCAGCGGGTGGGGGTGGGCAATATCCAGAACCTGGATGCGAATGTGCAGGCCAGCGCCAAATACCTGGCCCTGATCCGTCGCAAGTTTTTCTCCAGCCCCAAACTCAACGAACGTGAACGCATGGCCTTCGTGCTGGCTGCCTACAACATGGGACCGGAACGGGTGCAGGGCATGCGTGCCGAGGCCCGGCGACGGGGCCTGAACCCCAACCAGTGGTTCTTTCAGGTCGAGCGCATTGCCATGGAGCAGGTGGGAATGGGCGCCGTCAGCTACGTTAATAGTGTGAACAAGTACTATCTGGCGTTTGATCGAGAGCGAGAGTCGCTGGAGCCCAGGGAGCAAAAGGTCGCTCTGCGGAAATGATCTAATAATTCGAATGGTATAGCGGATTTTTTCCGCTTTTATCATGAGTTTAATCGATTAATATGGCGACCACACAACGCACACACCAAGGAATGCACCCTATGAGCACTGTCATCAACAAAGTCCTGTCCACTCGTGCCGGTTATGGCCTGACTGTTCTGCGCATCGCTGTAGGCATCATTTTCGCCGCCCATGGCGCGCAGAAGCTGTTCGGCCTGTTCGGTGGCTACGGTCTGGCGGGGACGGCCCAATGGATGGAAAGCATCGGCCTGACGCCTGGTTACCTGATGGCCACATTGGCGGGCGGTACGGAGTTCTTCGCCGGCCTGGCCCTGGTCATTGGCTTGCTGGCCCGCCCGGCGGCATTGGGCCTGGCGTTCCTGTCGCTGGTGGCGATTTTCTCGGTGCACATCGGCAACGGTCTGTTCATGGCCAACAACGGTTATGAGTTTGCCTTGGCCTTGCTGGCCGGTAGCATCGCGATACTGATCGAAGGTGCGGGCAAGTTGTCGGTCGACGGTGCCGTCGCTCGCTGATCGCTTTCGCGGATTGCAAGAGGCCCGTCTGCTACGGGCCTTTTTTGTGGGCGCTGATTCTTGACACTGGCCGGTCGGCTTCTCTAGGATGCTGCGCATGCGCCGATTTAAACAGCTACTTGCGGGGCGCCAGGTGACTCAGGGAGTTGCCGTCAGAAGCCAGAGACACGGCTTCGAAATACCGCTAAAGCGCTGGTTCGGTGTTGCCTCTCACCTGCCATGCAGACTTTCGAGGCAGAGACACGACACGATGAACGCACCCAACTCCCTGGCCCGTCTGGCGCCTATTACGGCAAGTCTTCTGCAGCGTAATCCGAAAATCCTCCTGGGCGGTACCCACCAGCCTACATTGTTGCGCTATCTCGATGGCTGGCCTCGACGCAGCCACGGCCCCGCGGCATTCCTGATTCAATTCGTCGAAGACGGCGAGTCGCTGGCACGTTTTGCCAACGACAGTTTCGACCTGGCCGTCATCCAGGCGCCCAGTGCGGCGGATGCTCCGGAGATGATCCGGCAATTGACCCGCGTGGCGCGGCAAGGGTTGATCACGCGGCGGTGAGGGAGGCGCTCTTTGCCTTTGCCCGAAGCCGATTGGCATGCATGCAGTTGAAGACGATCTGGCTGCGGGTCGACCAGTCGGTATTGATGATGTGGAAGCGTTGTATATAGCTGTCGCTGTTCCTGGACTCGAACCACAGATCGATCTTGTCGCTGAAATCATCCGGAATATGCAGGGGCAGCACATACTTGGCGCATTGTATCGAGCGTAGGACGAAGTCGGGTTTCTTCCGGGCGGATTGTTCGTCCATGAACGTCTTCAAGGCGCTGGTGGTATTCAGGTTCTTGCCGCTCCATTGGTGTTCCACGCCTTTCCAGTATTTGGCCCTGACGCGGTGGTTGTAGGAGATGACCACCGTGCGCCCCGGCCGATGCGTCCAGATATCTTCCACCGTTGCCTTGCGCCAGTTCCTGGGAATGAGCCGTTGCCCGATTTTCGTATGGATCAACTCATGCAGTTCCCGATGGGTCGCGCGGGTGAAGTTTTTGAACTTGTGAAAATTTAGAATGATGATTTCCTTCGCCCGCGTTGCCTTGTGGTCGAGGTCGTCGTAGAAATTGTTCAATTGATCCAGGACATCGCCGCCCACGGTGCGCCCGGATGAGGTGAGGTGGAACAATTGAAAGCGCCCGTCGCTGCCGGGGGGAGCGTTGCCAGAACACACCACGCGCAGGTCCAGCACGCGAAAGCCCGCCAGGATCTGTTCGATGATCGGCACGTCCTGGGTCTTCTCTTGAGGCAGCGTAAGGTTGGGGGCTTTTTTATCGGCTCCGGAGTCATGCGTGCCGGGCAAGATAAGTTCGTCGATGCGCAGTTTGTATAACTCGGGGGTGTTGTACATCCAGCAATCCAGTCCATGGTGGGTAATCTGCATGATTATTCATCCTTGAATAATTTTTTTGAGCAAAAGGCGTGACGTGACACAGCCTGCGCCAGTCATTCTGCGCAGGACAGCAGCCGTGTCAAAGTTTCAAGTTTGGTGGGATGTTTCCGCGCCCGCGTGCCCTAGGGCAGGCACGGGTCATGGATAGGCGATGTCCACGATGTAGACCAGCTTTTCACCTGTAGGAGTCTGGACCCTGACTTCGGCGTCCAGGGCCTTGCCAATCAACGCCCGCGCCAAGGGCGAATCGATGCTGATCAGGTTCTGTTTCAAATCCAGTTCGTCGGGCCCGACGATGCGATAGCGCGACTCTTTGCCGTCCTCATCTTCGACCGTGACCCAGGCGCCGAAGTAGACCTTGTTCGGGTCGCTGGGTTTTTCCGTTACCACCTTGAGCGCTTCGAGGCGCTTGGTGAGGAAACGCACACGGCTGTCGATTTCCCGCAGCATTTTCTTGCCGTAGGTGTACTCTGCATTTTCCGAGCGATCGCCCTGAGCCGCGGCCTCGCTGACGGCCTGCGTGACCTGAGGGCGACGCACATGCCACAACTCATGGAATTCGGCACGCATCCGCGCTTCGCCCTCGGGAGTGATCAGGGCGGTGCCGGCGGTGCGGGGAGGGCGATAACGACTCATGGCGGCTTCTTTTGACGATGAGACCGAAGTCTATCAACCCTCGCGCAAAACTGTCAGCGGGCTGGCGTTGAGTGCCCGACGGGTACCGAACACCCCGGCGTAACCAATGAGCAATGCTCCCACCAGCGGCAATACCAGCAGCCATGGATGTGGATGCCAGGGCAGGTCGAAGGCGTAGCGGTAGAGCACCAGGCTCACGACTTCCGAACCCAAGGCCGCCAGCAAGCCGCTGACCGCGCCCAGCAGGCCGAACTCGATGCGTCGTGCCTTGACCAGCAGCGGTCGTCCGGCGCCCAGGGCGCGCAACAATGCGCCTTGGCGGATGCGTTCATCGAGCGTGGCCTGCAGGCCGGAGAACAGCACGGCCATGCCCGCCGCGAGTACGAACAGCAGCACGTATTCCACGGCCAGGGTCACCTGGGCCAGGATGCTGCGCAATTGTTCGAGCAAGGCTTCGACCTGCAGGATCGTGACCGCCGGGAACGCCCGGGACAGCTCGACGATCTGCTGATCGTGACCGGCGGCCAGATAGAAACTGGTGAGGTAGGTGGCCGGCAGGTCCTTCAAGGTGCCGGGCTGGAAGATCATGAAGAAGTTCGGCTGGAAGTTGTCCCAGTTGATTTCCCGCAGGCTGGTGACCTTCGCTTCGCGGTTGACGCCGCCCACACTGAACAGCAATCGATCGCCGAGCTTGATCTTGAGGTTCTCGGCTACCTTGCCCTCCACCGAGACCCCCGGCATGTCATCCGGCGGTTGCTGTGGCCACCAGGTCCCGGCCGTGACGACGTTGCCCGCCGGCAGGTCCGCGGCCCAGGTCAGGCTCAGGTCACGTTGCAGCGCGCGGTCCCCGGCCGAATCCTTGGTGACGAACTCCTTGGCCGGCTCGCCGTTGATGCTGATCAGCCGTCCCGGTACGACAGGGTAGAGGGGAGCCGATTGTGCCGACAACTGCAGCAGCTTGTCGGTGAAGGCCTGCTTGTCATTGGGCAGGATGTTCAGGGCGAAGTAGTTCGGGGCATTTTTCGGCAGTTGGTTCTGCCAGGTGTCCAGCAACTCGCCGCGCAAGAGCGCAATCAAGGCCATGGACAGCAGGATCAGGCCGAACGCCAATGACTGCCCGGCTGCCGCCAACGGATGACGCAGCAACTGGCCGAGCCCCAGTCGCCACGGCAACGAGGCACGCGCCAGCATCCGGCGCAGGCTTTGAAGCAGCAGCAACAGCAGGCCGCCCAGTACCAGGGCGGCGACGACGCCGCCACCGAGCAGGGCGAAGGTCAGCACCAGGTCCAGGCTCAGGCGCCACATGATCAAGCCCAAGGCACCCAGCGCGGCACCGTAGACCACCCAGGTGCTGGAGGGAATCGGCAACATGTCCCGGCGCAACACCCGCAACGGCGGCACTCGCCCCAGCGCCGCCAGTGGCGGCAGGGCGAATCCGACCAGGGCCACCAGCCCGGTGCCGGTGCCGGCAATCGCGGGCAGCAGACCGCCCGGCGGCACGGTGGCAGGCAGCAGGTCGTGCAGCAGGGCGAAGAGTCCCAATTGCGCGAGCCAGCCGAGCAGGGCGCCACTGATGCTGGCCAGCAGGCCCAGTACCGCCAGTTGAAGGCTGAACAGCAACATGGTTTCCCGGCGTGACAGGCCGAGGCAGCGCAACAGGGCACTGGCATCGAAGCGGCGGGTGGCAAAACGATTGGCGCAGAGCGCGACGGCGACGCCGGACAACAGCACCGCCACCAGGCTGGCCATGTTCAGGTAGCGCTCGGCCTTGCCGAGTGCGCCACCGATCTGCCGGTTGCCGTCGCGGGCGTCCTGCAGGCGCTGGTTGGCTTCGAGGCCGGGATTGACCATGTCGCGGTAAGTCTGCAAGGCCGGTGCCGGGCCTCGCCACAGTTCGCGATAACTGACACGGCTGCCGGGCTGGACCACGCCAGTGGCTTCCAGGTCCTCCAGGTTGATCATGACCCGGGGGGTGAGGCTGTAGAAATTGCCGGCGCGATCCGGTTCGTAGGTCAGTACCCGGCTCAGGCGCAGGGTCTTGTTGCCGACATCGATGCTGTCGCCGATTTTCAGGTCCAGTGCCGTCAACAGGCGTGCTTCGACCCAGGCCTCGCCCGGTTTCGGCCGCCCGCCGGCTTCTTCCGGGGCGAACGGAGTCGGTGCGCTTTTCAACTGCCCGCGCAAGGGATACAGCTCGTCGACTGCCTTGACGCTGGACAGCTGGATGCCGTTGTCCGTGGCGACCACGCTGGAGAACTCCACCACCTGGGCATGTTCCAGGCTCAGGTCGGTGCCGCTGCGGATCTGTTCGGGGCGGGCGGGCGAGCTGCCTTCGAGCAGCAGGTCGGCACCGAGAAATTCAGTGGCGCGCATCATCATCGCGCCGTTGAGGCGGGCACCGAAATAACCGATGGCGGTGCTCGCCGCCACCGCCACCAGCAGGGCGAAGAACAGCACGCGCAACTCGCCGGCGCGGGCGTCGCGTAGCAGTTGGCGAACGGCGAGACTGAACAGGCGCAACAGCGGCAGGCGTGCCATCAAGGCTCCAGGGGGGCGACCATCTGGCCGGCTTCAAGTCGGATCAGGCGCCGGCAGCGATGGGCCAGGCGTTCATCGTGGGTGACCAGCACCAGGGTGGTGCCGCTTTCCTTGTTCAATTCGAACAGAAGATCACTGATGCGCTCCCCGGTGTGGCTGTCGAGGTTACCGGTGGGTTCGTCGGCAAACAGTACGTCGGGTTCGGCGGCGAAGGCACGGGCAATCGCCACACGTTGCTGCTCGCCGCCGGAAAGCTGGCGGGGCGAGTGCGTCAGGCGTTGCCCGAGGCCGACCCGCTGCAGCAATTCCGTGGCCCGCTCCCGGGCGTCCTTGTGACCGTCAAGCTCCAGCGGCAGCATGACGTTTTCCAGGGCGTTGAGGCTGTCGAGCAACTGGAACGACTGGAAGACGAAACCGACATGCTCGGCGCGAATCCGGGCCCGCTGGTCCTCGTCCAGCGCACTGAGGGCCTGGCCGGCCAGTGTCACTTCACCGCTGCTGGGCAGGTCGAGGCCGGCCAAGAGGCCCAGGAGCGTGGATTTTCCGGAACCGGAGGCGCCGACGATGGCCAGGCTGTCGCCCTTGTTCAGTTCCAGGCTGAGTTCGTGCAGGATGGTCAGTTCACCTTCCGCGCTGGGAACCACTTTGCTAAGGTCCTTCGCGGTGAGAATGCTTGAGCCCATGGAGAATCCGATGCGTGTGTGGTTTTTGAGTGCCGGCCTGGCCTTGATGTGCATGGTCCAGAACGCAGCGGCGGGTACAGTCCTGATCGTTGGCGATAGTATCAGCGCGGCTTTCGGCCTGGATACCCGGCAAGGCTGGGTGTCATTGCTCGAACAGCGGCTCAAGGCCGAGGGTTTTGACGATAAAGTGGTCAATGCTTCCATCAGTGGCGACACCAGCGCGGGCGGCCAGGCGCGGCTGCCGGCGCTGCTTGCAGCCCATAAACCGGACCTCGTGATCCTCGAGCTGGGGGGCAATGACGGCCTGCGTGGACAACCGCCAACACAATTGCAACAAAACCTTGCAGCGATGATCGACAGCGCCCGTGACAGCGGTGCCAAGGTGTTGCTGCTCGGCATGCAACTGCCGCCCAATTACGGGCGACGCTACACCGATGCCTTCGCCAGGGTCTACAGCACCCTGGCCGATGAGAAAAAAGTACCGCTGGTGCCGTTTTTCCTCCAGGGCGTCGGTGGGGTACCGGGGATGATGCAGGACGACGGATTGCACCCGTCCGTCGCGGCCCAGGGCAAGTTGCTGGAAAATGTCTGGCCGACCCTGAAACCGTTGCTTTGACGCTTTTCTACAGGCGGTCTTTCGGCTAATGTGGCGCCCCCGATTTGGAGCCCCCGATGCCGCGTCCCGCCTGGTCCCTGTTTGCCTACCAACTGATCGAGCCTGACGAACAGCTGGACCTGTTCGCCTGCCAGGAAGTGCGGGTACACCTGGTGACCCGGCAGCTGGAGCTCGGCGGCTCGGCCGACCGGACGCTCTGCGGCAGCCTGCTGCCGGCCCAGCCTCGCTGGTCGAGCGTGGATCGCAAGATCTTCCAGGACCATCGCCTGTGTTCGTTATGCCGGGCGATCCTGGAGTCCCAGAAGCGCGGCACCTCGCCGATCTGGCCGGAACTGCGGTTCGAGTTGTGATCATCCTGCCCTCCCCGAAATAACGGGGGACGGTGTACAATCGCGATCTTCATACCCTCTGTTCGATCTGCGAAGGATTTCCCGGATGTTGCCGCGCTTGCCTGCCGTCGCCCGCTGCCTGTCTCTTGCCGCCCTGTGTATGGCCGGGCCCGTTGCTGCCCTGGAATTGCCCCTGCCACCACCCGGCGAAGACATTGTCGGCCAGGTGCAGGTGATCAAGGCCAAGTACGAGGACACTTTCGCCGACCTGGGCACGACCTATGACCTGGGCTACACCGAAATGGTCGCCGCCAACCCGGGTGTCGATCCCTGGCTGCCGGGCGCCGGCACCGAGATCGTGCTGCCGACCCGTTTCATCCTGCCGCCGGGCCCGCGCGAAGGCATCGTGATCAACCTCGCCGAGTATCGCCTCTACTACTACCCCAAGGGCCGGAACGTGGTTTACACCTTCCCGTTGGGGATCGGTCGTGAAGGCTGGGGGTCGCCCATCGCCCGGACCAGCATCATCGCCAAGACGCCGAACCCGACCTGGACGCCGCCGGCTTCGATCAGGGCCGAACATGCCGCCGATGGCGACATCCTGCCGAGCGTGGTACCGGCCGGTCCCGACAACCCGCTGGGGCCGTTCAAGTTCACCCTGGGTACCCCGGGGTACCTCATCCATGGTTCGAACAAGAAGTTCGGCATCGGCATGCGCACCAGCCACGGCTGTTTCCGCATGTTCAACAACAACGTCCTGGAAATGGCCAGCATGGTGCCGGTGGGAACGCCGGTGCGTATCATCAACGACCCTTACAAGCTGGGCCTGAGTGGTGGCAAGGTTTACCTGGAAGCCCATACCCCGGTGGACGACAAGGGCAACCCGTCGGTGGTGGACAAGCACACCGCGGTGATCAATGCGATGCTCAAGCGTGAGGACATCACCAGCAACCTGCGCATGAACTGGGATATGGTGCGTGATGTGGTGGCCGCCGAAGATGGCCTGCCGGTGGAGGTCGCCGTGCCGAACGCGTCGGCGCCCATGGTCTCGAGTGCACCGATCGACATGCAACAGTAAGAACGCTCTTCAGGACCCGCCGACGTTTCGCGACGTCGGCGGGTTTTTTATCGCCTGGAAAAACACCCGGGCATAAAAAAGCCGACCCAAGAATGGGTCGGCTCGATAACAATCCCGAAGGACTATTACTTGCGGCTGGCTTTTTCCAGCATGCGCAGAGCGCGCTCGTTGGCTTCGTCAGCAGTCTGTTGTGCTTTTTGAGCAGCAGCCAGAGCTTCATCAGCTTTACGGTAAGCTTCGTCTGCACGAGCTTGGGCGCGAGCTGCTGCGTCTTCGGTAGCAGTCAGACGTGCTTCGGTTTCTTTCGATGCGCTGCTGCAACCGGTAGCCAGAACTGCGGCCAGGGCCAGAGCAGAGAATTTCAGAACGTTGTTCATCGTGTTCCCCTTCAAGGACTTTCTATTAGTGACTGTCTCCCCAGACTGAGGAGTTAGCCGGCGTACATACTACCCATTACTTGTAGTAAGTAAACTGACGTAGCGCAAGAAGCAAAAAAATTGTAGGCGGTGATTCTTTTTCGAGCAACTTTTCTTGCGGTTGTTTAAAAAATACACAGCGCCAAGCCCTTGAATGGAGTGTGCAAGGGTAGAAAAGTTCCGCTTGCGAGAGGAACTCCGGGGCGACCGCTAAAGTCGCTGCTTATTGATTCGCCTACACTTTTGTTCATTTTTTGTGCAGGCCCCAGGCATCTTTATTGGTATTGCCGGTGACTTTAACTACGGGCGTTCGTCTCAAGACTCAACAACTGGCGATGTTCAGCTATTGCACCTTCGCTGACTTCAGCGTGACGCTGGCGTTCAAATCCCTCGACCTGGCGGGTTTTCCCTTCAATGACAGGCGTGCCTTGAGCATTTGCGTCATTGGTGCCTACTATTCATGACGTGCTCGGGTTTGAGCGGTTGGCTTTTTTAGCGCTCGGTGACCGGACAGGCACGGGGTGGCGTAGATGTTCCTTCGCCGGAAAAACATCGGTAAGGTAGGGGTCAGCATTCAGACCCGCGAGGAGTAGTGATGAGCGAGGCGTTGTCCATCCACCATGACCAGGCTGGTCATCAGTTCGAGACCACTGTGGACGGTCATCGTGCCTATCTGACTTACATGGATCTGGGCAAGCAGACCCTGGATATCTATCGCACGTTCGTGCCCAATGCCTTGCGCGGTCGGGGCATTGCGGCGGCGCTGACTGAAAAGGCGCTGCAATACGCGGAAGAGATGGGCTACACGGTGATCCCGTCCTGTTCCTATGTGGAACGCTACATGGAGCGTCACCAGCGACACGCGGCGAAGCTCTGACACCAACGATTTCCAATGAAAAACGCCGGGTCCAAAGCCCGGCGTTTTTCATGCGCTAGAAGAAAGTAGCGATCAAGCGCGCTGACGCTTG